>NZ_AP022573.1:3004458-3304903 GCF_010729105.1 Mycobacterium saskatchewanense | reverse complement strand
CGCCTTTGCGTAGAGGTCGAGGAGCCGGGAGTCCGGGTCGTAGGTCTTCTTCACAGTGTTGTAGGCCTCGCCGCCGTAGAGTTCATCGAACTCCTCGCGGGTGTAGAACGAGTCCGAATACAGCGACTTGTGGCCGTCGAGCTCGCTAACCTTCGCCTCGATCATCCGGTTGGTGGCGCCTTCGGTCGCGCCGGCGGGCACCGACGACCAGAACCCGACGTTGACGAACGTGTGATCCGGCCGGATCGGGTACAGCGGCCAGCCCTCGTGGTCGCGCAGCCGCAGCGGACACAGCCAGATCGGCGTGATCGGCACGCGGTCGAGGAACCACTCCAGGAACTCGCAGGTCCGCTCGACGGGCACCTCGATGTCCTGCACCACCCGTTCCCGCGGGGGACGGCCGTTGCGTTGCTCGATCCGATCGGCGATGCCGTAGCGCTGGTCGAGGGCCACCAGCTTCCAATAGAAGCTGCTGCGCCGGTAGCGGCGCGGCCACCACCTGCGCACCCGCGGGTCCTGCATGCCGAATGCGCGTGAGCACCAGAACCAGTCGGTGTCCCAACGCCAGAAGTAGTCGTGAACGGTCAGCCGGTCGTCCTTGGTGGCCTCCACGCCCGCGCCCTCGTGGCGGATCGACTGGTAGTAGATGTCCTTCCCGGTGTAGTCGCTCAACGGTCCCGGGGTCGTGGTGCGCCGGCCGACGCACAGGTAGCTCTCGTCGGGTCCGAACACCACGCCGTCGACGTAGTCCACCGGAGTCCCGCCCTGCCCGCCGGTGTCGATGATGCGTTCCATCGCCGCCACCAGGTCCGGCAGCGAGCGGAACCGCACATGCCGCAGCGCCACGAACGGGGCAACCGGCTCCAGCTCGATCCGCAGCCTGGTCGAATAACCGAGCGTGCCATAGGAATTGGGAAAGGTGCGGAACAGATCGGTGTGCTGGCCGCGCGACGCGGTGACCAATTCGCCCGCGCCGGTGAGGATGTCCATCTCGAGCACCGATTCGTGCGGCAGGCCGTTGCGGAACGACGCCGACTCGATGCCCAGGCCGCTGACCGCGCCGCCGAGGGTGATGGTCTTGAGCTGCGGAACCACAAGGGGGGAAAGGCCGTAGGGCAGCGTCGCGGCCACCAGGTCCTCATAGGTGCACATGCCGGCCACGTCGGCGGTCCGGGCCTCGGGGTCGACGAACAGCACCCCGGTCAGCCCCGATGTGTCCAGGCCGCGCGCGTCACTTTTGGCGCGGGCGCGGAACAGGTTTGAGGTGGGCTTGGCGAGTCGGACGGCGGACGTTGCCGGGATGGATCGATAACTCGCCATCAAACGGTCGACGCCCGCTGCGTGAGCCGAGAGCGCAGATCCAGGGGGAGGCACCACATATACCCTAGTCTTCGACCACTGCCCGTGCACCCGCGCGCGGGCGGCATAGCTTCAGGAGTTGCCTTGGGACAGGTGAGCGCCGCCAGCACGATTTTGATCAACGCCGAACCCGCGGCCACCCTTGCCGCCGTCGCGGATTATCAGAAGGTGCGCCCGAAGATTCTGCCCCCGCAGTACAGCGACTACCAGGTGCTGCAGGGTGGGCAGGGGGCCGGGACCGTCGCCAAGTGGCGATTGCAGGCCACCAAGTCACGCGTGCGCGATGTGCAGGTCGACGTCGACGTCGCCGGTCACACGGTCATCGAGAAGGACGCGAACTCGTCGATGGTCATCAACTGGACGGTGGCTCCCGCCGGCCCCGGCTCCAGCGTCACCGTGAAGACCACCTGGACCGGTGCCGGTGGCGTCAAGGGATTCTTCGAAAAGACTTTTGCGCCTTTGGGTTTGAAGCGAATTCAGGGCGAGGTGCTGGCGAACCTGAAGAAGGAGCTGGAAGGCTAGCGCGGCGACGATGCGCGCCGCGCGGTGGCGTGAGGAGGAGCCGCGATCGGGCCCAGCGCGGCGACGATGCGCGCCGCGCGGTGGCGTGAGGAGGAGCCGCGCAGCCAGGCCCAGCTTCAGCGCGCCTGACCCTGGGTGGCCAGGAAGCCCGCGATGCCACGGACCATGGCGTCGGCGTACTTCTGCCGCCCCTCGGCGGACTCCATCAGCGCCGAATCCGCCGGGTTCTTCATGTTGCCGCATTCGACGAGGATCGACGGGTACTGCGCCAGGTTCAGGCCCGCCAGGTCGGAACGCCCGTACAAGCCGTCCTGGCCGATGTAATTGGCGGGCGGGATGCCGGAGGCCTGCAGCTGGTCGCGCATGATCCGGGCATACTGCACCGAGGGTCCGGCCTGCACCTGGTTGAGCGGTGGCGCCGAGTAGTTGACGTGGAATCCGCGGCCGGAGGCGGGGCCGCCGTCGCCGTGGATGCTCAGCACCGCATTCGGGTGCAGCGCATTGGCCATATTGGCCCGCGCGTCGACGCACGGGCCCAGCCCGGTGTCGTTGCCGCGCGACAGTGCGGTCCGCACCCCCAGGGCGTTCAGCGCGGCGCGCACCCGCAGCGCGGTGTCCCAGGTGAAAGTGTGCTCCTGGTAGCCGCTGTTGGTCGACGTGCCGCTGGCCTGGCAGTCCTTGGTGCCGCCGCGGCCGGTGGGCACCTGACGCGAGATGGACGCGTCGTTGGAGCCGTTGTGCCCGGGATCGATGAAGACGACCATGCCGGTCACATTCGAGGGGACGGCGCTCGCCGTCGGGGTGATGGCCGTCGACGCGGCGATCAGCACACCGACCGCCAGTTTGATTCCGACACGCTTGCTCAGTCTTAGGTCCACGGCGCCAAGGTATCGGCGGGCGGTCTACGCTGGGGGTTTCGAATCGCCCGATGGGCACAGGCGAAATCAAGTCGAGACCAAGATGCGAGGGGATTGTCATGCAACCCGGAGGCGACATGTCGGCGCTGCTCGCTCAGGCGCAGCAGATGCAGCAGAAGCTCATGGAGGCTCAGCACCAACTCGCGACCGCCGAGGTGCACGGTCAGGCCGGCGGGGGATTGGTCAAGGTCGTGGTCAAGGGCAGCGGTGAGGTGGTCGCGGTCCAGATCGACCCCAAGGTCGTCGATCCAGAGGACGTCGAGACCCTGCAGGACCTGATCGTCGGCGCCATGTCCGACGCCTCGCGGCAGGTCACCCGGATGGCGCAGGAGCGGCTGGGGGCACTGGCCGGTGGCATGGGCGGGCCGCCGGCGGCCCCACCGCCCGCGCCGCCGACCCAGGTGCCGGGGCTGTAGCCGTAGTTCCGACATGTTCGAGGGACCCGTCCAGGATCTGATCGACGAGCTGGGGAAGCTGCCGGGAATCGGACCTAAGAGCGCGCAGCGCATCGCTTTCCACCTGCTGTCGGTCGAGCCCCCGGATATCGACCGGCTGACGGCGGTGCTGTCCCGGGTCCGCGACGGCGTGCGGTTCTGCGCGGTGTGCGGCAACGTCTCCGACAACGAGCGGTGCCGCATCTGCGCGGATCCCCGCCGCGACGGCTCGCTGGTGTGCGTCGTCGAGGAGCCGAAGGACGTCCAGGCCGTCGAGCGCACCCGCGAATTCCGGGGCCGCTACCACGTGCTGGGCGGGGCGCTGGATCCGCTGTCCGGGATCGGGCCCGATCAGCTGCGGATCCGGGAGCTGCTGAGCCGCATCGGCCAGCGCGTCGACGACGTCGACATCACCGAGGTGATCATCGCCACCGACCCCAACACCGAGGGGGAGGCGACGGCCACCTACCTGGTCCGGATGTTGCGCGACATCCCCGGGCTGGCGGTCACGCGGATCGCGTCCGGACTGCCGATGGGCGGCGACCTGGAGTTCGCCGACGAGCTGACTCTGGGCCGCGCCCTCACGGGCCGACGCGCGATGGTCTGAGCGGTTAGCCGGTCACGACGGCGAAGTTGTCGCTGGTGGCCCACGCCCTTTCGAAGGTGGCGAGGGCGACCTGCTCGTCGCGGCCGGCCTCGATGCCGCTGTCGTTGAGGTGCACCACCCCGGCCTCGGTGTCGATGCCGGTGACGACGACGAAGTGGTTCTCCCGAGTGCGATTGCCGGGTTCATCCCAGATGACCTTGTCGTTCAGGCCGACGATCACCTTGCGGCCCCGATCGAGGTCTTGCGCCAGCGTGTCGGTGTCGGTGCGGTCCCCCGTGGCGCGCACACCGTAGTGCGCCAGCAGCACCACCAGGTCGCCGTTGCCGGTCCTGCCGCCGGGCCGATAAATCGGCCCGGGGTGGCTGGCGCTGGGGATGGTGCCGGCCGCGGCGGTGATCTCGTCCTCGCTGGGCTCGTGGCCGCTGATCTGGCCGATCACGTCGGCCACCGCCATCTCCCCGCAGTCCAGATCCTGCTGCTGGTAGCGCCAGTACGGCGCCGCGGCGGCCGGGTCTCCGTGCATCCCGTCGCGGGCGGCGTTGGCCGCGCCCGCGACGGCGACCGTCAGCACGCCGGTCACACCCACGATCGCTGCGAGCTTCCTGTTTGCCATGGGGCGAGGCTCGGCGATGGCCCTAAAAGGATTCTTGGCGAGGTCTTGCGTCCGGGACCGCGAGACATAATCCATTGCGACTCCGCCCGGCGCGTCGTCGCCATGGTTTATGTGTCGCGAAAACCAGGAGTCGGCGCCCAAGTCTCGGCGCCGAACGCCTCAGCGCGCGGCCAGCCGCTCCCGGCGCAGCAGATCCACCTCGGGCATCTCGAGCGGCGCCAGCTCTCCCACCACCTTGCCCAGCAGCAGGTCGGCCAGCTCCGGATTGCGGGCCAGGCACGGCCCGTGCATGTAGGTCGCGACCACGCTGCCCTGGACCGCGCCGTCGAAGCCGTCGCCCGCCCGGTTGCCGGCGCCCTTGACCACCGCGCCCAGCGGGGACGCCGCGGGGCCGAGGACCGTGCCGCCACGGTGGTTCTCGAAGCCGGTGAGGCGTTGGGTCAGGCCGGTCGGCAACGGCTTGCTGACGAGCTCGCCGATGGTGCGCTTCTCCTGCGGTGACGTGGTCGCATCCAGCATGCCCACGCCGTCGACGCGTTCGCCGGCCGACGTCTCGTACCACTGCCCGAGCACCTGCACGGCCGCGCAGATCGCCAGGACGGGCGCGCCGCGTTCCGCGGCGCGCTGCAGTCCCGGATGCCTGATCAGGTGTCTGGTCGCCAGTCGCTGCGCGTAGTCCTCCGCGCCGCCCAGGGTGTAGAGGTCCAGCGATTCCGGCACTGGCTCGGCCAGTGTGATCTCGACGATCTCGGCGGCGATGCCGCGCAGCCGCAGCCGCTGGCGCAGCACCAGCGCGTTGCCGCCGTCACCGTAGGTGCCCATCACGTCGGGCAGCACCAGGCCGATCCGCACGGTCGAATCAGCCATGGCGCGCCAACGCCCGCTGTAGCTGCAGGAATGCGGTGTAGTTGGCGACGACCTCGACCCGCCCGGGCGGGCACGACGCGATCGCGGCCACGGTGTCGTGCACGAGGGTGTGCTCGACACCCGCGTACCCCAGGCGCACCGCGAGGTCGGTGCCGCGCTCCCCGGCGGCCACCACGGAAGTGTGCTCGAAGTGTTCGAATCGCACGTCCCACAGCCACGACAGGTCCTCCCCGTCTGGCACCTGGCCGTTGACCGAGATGACCACCCCGGCGGCGTGCTTGTCGACCATCGACAGCGCCTCCTGCCAGCCGGCGGGATTCTTGGCCAGCAGGAGCCGCGCGTCATGTTGGCCGATGCGCACGCTTCGGTAGCGGCCCGCGACCTCGTCGACCCCGCCGACGGCCGCGACGGCCTTGGCCGGATCGGCTCCCAGCGCGACGGCCGCCGCCACGGCCTGGGCGGCGTTGCCGCGGTTGACCGCGCCCGGCAGCGCGAGCCGCATCGGCAGGGCCAGCCCGTCGGGCCCGTACAGCGTCTCGTCGTCGAACCACCACTGTGGGCTGGGCCGCTTGAAGTCGGCGCCGGTGGAATACCAATGGTGCGTGTCGCGGACGATCACCTCGCCGCTGCGCGGGCAGCTGACCGAGTCGTTCGCCCAGGAGCCGCCTGCGGCCACCCACACCACATTCGGGCTGTCGTAGGCCGCCGAGGTCATGAGCACGTCGTCGCAGTTGGCGACGACGACCGCCTTCGGGTGGCGCGCCAGCCCGGCCCGCAGCGTGCGTTCGATGACGTTGATCTCGCCGACGCGGTCCAGCTGGTCGCGCGACAGGTTGAGCAGCACGACGACGGCGGGGTCGACGGCGTCGGACACGTGCGGCACGTGCATCTCGTCGACTTCCAGGGCCGCCAGCGGCGCCCGGCGGTCGCCGGCCAGCGCGGCGATGAGCCCAGCGTCCATGTTGGCGCCCTCCGCGTTGGTGGCGACGTTCCCCAGCGTGCCGAGGGCCGCCGCGGTCATCCGCGTCGTCGTCGACTTGCCGTTGGTGCCGGTGACGATGACGGTGCGGCGGCCCACGCCGAGCTGGCGCAGGATCGAGCGGTCCAGCGTCATCGCGACGAGGCCGCCGATCATCGCGCCCGCCCCGCGCCCGGTGACCCGCGACGCCCACCGCGCGCTCGCTCCTGCGGCGAGGGCCAGGCGTGCGCGGGTGGTGACCACCCGGGCAGATTACCGACCGACACGGCAGCGCAGCGACCCGGCGATGTCGGCCGGACGTGCCATCCTCAAGTCATGAGTGCGGTGCCCTGGGGTCGGCCGGCCGGCGAGCCGGATGGGGGCTGGGCCGTCATCGACGTCGAGACCTCGGGCTTCCGCCCGGGGCAGGCCCGCGTCATCAGCCTGGCGGTGCTCGGCCTCGACGCCGACGGCCGTGTGGAGCAGTCCGTCGTGAGCCTGCTCAATCCCGGCGTGGACCCGGGCCCCACCCACGTGCACGGCCTCACCGCCGCGATGCTCGAAGACCAGCCGCAGTTCGCCGACGTCGTCGACGACGTGGTCAAGGTGCTCGACGGGCGCACGCTGGTGGCCCACAACGTCGCGTTCGACTACGCGTTCCTGGCCGCGGAAGCCGAGCTCGTCGAGGCCGAACTGCCCATCGACTCCGTCATGTGCACGGTCGAGCTGTCCCGGCGGCTGGACCTCCGCATCGACAACCTGCGGTTGGAGACCCTCGCCGCCTACTGGGGCGTGACCCAGGAACGGCCGCACGACGCCTTCGACGACGCGCGGGTGCTGACCGGCGTGCTGGCGCCCGCGCTGGAGCGGGCGCGTGAGCTCGACGTCTGGCTGCCGGTGCGCCCGGTGGGGCGCCGCCGCTGGCCGAACGGCAGGGTGACCCACGACGAGCTGCGACCCCTCAAGCTGATGGCATCCCGGATGCCCTGCCCCTACCTCAACCCCGGGCGCTACGTCACCGGCAGGCCCCTGGTCCAGGGCATGCGGGTGGCGCTGGCGGCCGAGGTGGCGCGAACGCACGAGGAACTGGTCGAGCGGATCCTGCACGCCGGGCTGGCCTACGCCGACGTGGTCGACGGGGAGACGTCGCTGGTGATCTGCAACGACACCACACCCGAGCAGGGCAAGGGCTACCTTGCGCGGCAGCTGGGTGTGCCACTGGTGCCCGACGCCCACTTCATGCACAGCGTCGGCTCCGTCGTCGGCGGCGCCAGCATGGAGGAATTCACCGACGCCACCGCGCTCGACACGCAGCTCGCGCTGTTCTGACGCCTAACGCGACGCGCGGTTGACCGCCGACACGACGGCCCGCAGCGACGCCGTCGTGATCGACGGCGCGATGCCGACGCCCCACACGGTTCGGCCGGCGACGGAAGCTTCGACATACGCCGCCGCCTGCGCGTCGTCGCCCGAGCTCATCGCGTGCTCGGAGTAATCCAGCACCGCCACGTCGAAGCCGACGGTCCCCAGCGCATGGACGAAGGCGGCGAGCGGGCCGTTGCCGGTGCCGCTGATCTCGGTCTCCACGCCGTCGATCTTGACGGTGGCCTCGATCGTCGTCGTGCCGCCGTCCTCGTCGGAGGCGTCGACCCGTTGCTTGATGCGCTCCAGCGGCCGCACCGGGGCCAGGTACTCCTCCGAGAACGCCTCCCACATCTCCTTCGGCGACACCTCGCCGCCCTCGCCGTCGGCGATCTTCTGGATCACCTGGGAGAACTCGATCTGCAGCCGCCGCGGCAGGGCCAGGCCGTGATCGGCCTTCATGATGTAGGCCACCCCGCCCTTGCCGGACTGCGAGTTGACCCGGATCACGGCCTCGTAGGTGCGGCCGACGTCCTTCGGGTCGATCGGCAGGTAGGGCACCTGCCACAGCAGGTCGTCGACGTCGGCCGAGGCCTCGTCGGCGGCCACCTTCATCGCGTCCAGGCCCTTGTTGATGGCGTCCTGGTGGCTACCGGAGAACGCGGTGTACACCAGGTCGCCACCGTAGGGGTGACGCTCGTGGACCGGCAGCTGGTTGCAGTACTCCACCGTGCGGCGGATCTCGTCGATGTTGGAGAAGTCGATCTGCGGGTCCACGCCGCGGGAGAACAGGTTGAGCCCGAGCGTCACCAGGCACACGTTGCCGGTGCGCTCCCCGTTGCCGAACAGGCAGCCCTCGATCCGGTCGGCCCCGGCCTGGTACCCCAATTCGGCTGCGGCGACGGCGGTTCCGCGGTCGTTGTGCGGATGCAGGCTCAGGATGACCGAGTCGCGGTTGGCCAGGTTGCGGCTCATCCACTCGATCGAGTCGGCGTAGACGTTGGGCGTGGCCATCTCTACCGTGGCGGGCAGGTTGAAGATGATCGGGTTTTCGGGCGTCGGCCGGATGATTTCGCCGACGGCGTCGCACACCTGCCTGGCGTACTCGAGCTCGGTGCCCGTGTAGGACTCCGGCGAATACTCGAACCGCCAGTGCGTGCCGGGGTACTTGGCGGCCTCCTCGACGCACTTGCGGGCGCCGTCGGTCGCGATGGCCTGGACAGCCGCTCGGTCCGCGCGGAACACCACACGGCGCTGCAGGATCGACGTCGAGTTGTAGAAGTGCACGATGACCCGCGGCGCGCCCTCACACGCGAGGAAGGTCCGTTCGATCAGTTCGGGCCGGCACTGGGTGAGCACCTGGATGGTGACGTCGTCGGGGATGGCGCCGTCGGTGATGATCTCGCGGACGAAGTCGAAGTCGGTCTGGCTGGCCGAGGGGAACCCGACCTCGATCTCCTTATAGCCCATCCGCACCAGCAGCTCGAACATGCGGCGCTTGCGGGCGGGGCTCATCGGGTCGATGAGCGCCTGGTTGCCGTCACGCAGGTCGACTGCGCACCACAGCGGCGCGCGGGTGACAACGCGGTCGGGCCAGGTGCGGTCGGCGACCCGGACGGGCTCGACCTCCTCGGCGAACGGCCGGTACCGGTTGACGGGCATCGACGAGCCGCGCTGGGGATTCCACGCGGGCTGGTCCGGGCCGGGCGGGCCCGCGGGGGTGACGATGGTGCGTGCCGACTTGTAGGCGTCGGGCGAATCGGAAATGGTCACGGTAGTTGCTCCGGGATGTCAGAAGGGACCTCAGACCGGCGCATCGCGAACACCCGCGACGGGAGGCCAGCCTGGATCAGACCCCGTCGCGGCGTCCGAGGAGGAGCACCCGCTGCACGGTTGCCAACTCTACCGCGATCCGTCCCGTGACCAAAACGCCGCGGGCGTCCGCCGAGCGTGGGGCTCATGGACGACGCCCCGCGCGGACCCTGTACGTAAGCCCCGCGCTCGGCGCCGGTGGCCAGGAAATGAAGCTGCACCCCCACGTATTCTGTTGTGGACTCAAGCTGCGGGGAAGGGAAACAGTGGCGCTCGTCGTGCAGAAGTACGGCGGATCTTCGGTGGCCGACGCCGACCGGATCCGCCGCGTCGCCGAGCGGATCGTCGCGACCAAGAAGCAGGGCAACGACGTCGTCGTGGTGGTCTCGGCGATGGGCGACACCACCGACGATCTGATGGACCTGGCCCAGCAGGTCTGCCCGGCCCCGCCGCCCCGCGAACTCGACATGCTGCTCACCGCCGGTGAGCGCATCTCCAACGCGTTGGTGGCGATGGCGATCGAGTCGCTCGGCGCGCAGGCCCGGTCGTTCACCGGTTCCCAAGCCGGCGTGATCACGACCGGCACCCACGGCAACGCGAAGATCATCGACGTCACGCCCGGACGGCTGCAGGCCGCCCTCGACGAGGGCCGCATCGTGTTGGTCGCCGGCTTCCAGGGCGTCAGCCAGGACACCCGCGACGTCACCACGCTCGGCCGCGGCGGCTCGGATACCACCGCGGTGGCCCTCGCCGCGGCGCTGCACGCCGACGTCTGCGAGATCTACACCGACGTCGACGGCATCTTCAGCGCGGACCCCAGGATCGTCCACAACGCCCGCAAGCTCGACACGGTGACGTTCGAGGAAATGCTCGAGATGGCCGCCTGCGGCGCCAAGGTCCTCATGCTGCGCTGCGTGGAATACGCCCGCCGCTACAACATTCCGGTGCACGTCCGCTCGTCGTACTCGGAACTGCCGGGCACCGTCGTCGTCGGATCGATCAAGGACAAGCCAATGGAAGACCCCATCCTGACCGGAGTAGCGCACGACCGCAGCGAGGCCAAGGTGACCATCGTCGGGATCCCCGACATCCCCGGCTATGCGGCCCGGGTGTTCCGCGCGGTCGCCGACGCCGACGTCAACATCGACATGGTGTTGCAGAACGTCTCCAAGGTCGAGGACGGCAAGACCGACATCACCTTCACCTGCTCCCGGGACAGCGGCCCCACCGCGGTGGCCAAGCTGGATGCGCTCAAGGACGAGATCGGGTTCACCCAGCTGCTCTACGACGACCACATCGGCAAGGTGTCGCTGATCGGGGCCGGCATGCGCAGCCATCCCGGCGTGACCGCCACCTTCTGTGAGGCGCTCGCGGAGGTCGGCGTCAACATCGAGCTGATCTCCACCTCCGAGATCCGGATCTCGGTGCTGTGCCGCGACACGGAATTGGACAAGGCCGTCGTCGCGTTGCACGAGGCATTCGGCCTCGGTGGTGAGGAAACGGCAACGGTGTACGCGGGAACGGGCAGGTAAATGGTTTCGATTGGCGTCGTAGGCGCCACCGGCCAGGTGGGCCAGGTGATGCGCACCCTGCTCGACGAGCGCGACTTCCCGGCGAGCACCGTGCGGTTCTTCGCGTCGGCGCGCTCGCAGGGCCTTAAGCTCGAGTACCGCGGCCAGGAGATCGAGGTCGAGGACGCCGAGACGGCGGACCCCAGCGGCCTGGACATCGCGTTGTTTTCCGCCGGCTCGAAGATGTCGCGGGTGCAGGCGCCGCGGTTCGCGGCGGCCGGGGTGACGGTCATCGACAACTCGTCGGCCTGGCGCAAGGATCCCGACGTGCCGCTGGTGGTGTCCGAGGTGAACTTCGAGAGGGATGTCGCCGGCGACGCCCGGTCCCTGAAGAAAGGCATCATCGCCAACCCGAACTGCACCACCATGGCGGCGATGCCGGTGCTCAAGGTGCTGCACGACGAGGCCGGGCTGGTGCGCCTGGTGGTTTCGAGCTACCAGGCGGTGTCCGGCAGCGGCCTGGCCGGCGTCGAGGAGCTGGCCACCCAGACCCGCGCCGTCGTCGGCGACGCCGAACAATTGGTGTACGACGGGTCCGCGCTGCAGTTCCCGCCGCCGAAGACCTACGTCGCGCCGATCGCGTTCAACGTGGTGCCGCTGGCCGGATCGCTGGTCGACGACGACTCCGGCGAGACCGACGAGGACCAGAAGCTGCGCTTCGAGAGCCGCAAGATCCTCGGCATCCCCGATCTGCTGGTCAGCGGGACTTGCGTGCGCGTTCCGGTGTTCACGGGTCACTCGCTGTCGATCAACGCCGAGTTCGCCCGGCCGCTGTCGCCGGAGCGCGCCCGCCAATTGCTCGACGGCGCACCGGGTGTCAAGGTCGTCGACGTGCCGACGCCGCTCGCCGCCGCCGGTGTCGACGAGTCATTGGTAGGCCGGATCCGGCACGACCCGGGGGTGGCCGACGGGCGCGGCCTTGCGCTGTTCGTCTCGGGCGACAACCTGCGCAAGGGCGCGGCGCTGAACACCATCCAGATCGCCGAACTGCTGGCCGCCGAATTGTGACCGGCGGGTGAGATCCGCCCCCCATATCCTGATTGTTCTCGTAACTGTGCTTGTGCCGCAATCCATCATTGCGGCCGCGCGTGCCGATCCGCCTGCGCCGTCGCCGGAGCCCGTGCTGCAGCCGCTGGCGCCGGGGGAGGTGGTGCGAATCGGCCCGACGGCCGGAACAGGCACGCCGACAAAGGATTTCAACGTCGGCGCCACGGATCTGTGTGAATTCATGGAATTCCCAAGCGAAGTGCTGCAGGTGTGTGGTGACAGCTTCCCCGGGCAGGGGGTCGGCTTCGGCCGCGACTTCGCGCCGATCGCGCTGCGCGTCGACACGTCCTCCGTCGACGACCCGGCCGGGGTGCGCTACTCCGGAGTCCTCGGCGTGCGCGATCCGCTGCTCGCCGATCCCACGCCGCCGGGGGACTCGCAGTTACCGGCCGGTGTCGTGCAGATCAACCGGCGCAACTACCTGATGGTTACGACGACGAACGACCTGCAGCCGCAGTATTCGCGGCTCGTGATGGCCGAACCGGCGCGCGCGGGCTGGCGAACCGTGCCGGGTTCGCGGCGCGACGGCTCGTTCCAGGGCGGCTCGCAGACCCAGATCAGCGGGTACTACGACCCCGTTCCCACCCCGGATTCGCCCACCGGGTGGGTCTACATCGTCGCCAACAGCTTCACCCGCAGCCACCCCGTGTTGCTCTACCGCGCCACACCGCAGAACTTCACCGACCGGTCGCGGTGGCAGGGCTGGGCGCCCGGGGCCGGCGGCGGGTGGAACAAGCCACCGACCCCGCTGTGGCCGGACATGGTGGGGGAGATGTGCTTCCGGGAGATCGACGGCAAGGCCGTGCTGTCGTACTTCAACGCCAGCACCGGCAACATGGAGGTGCGGGTGGCCAACGATCCCACGGCGCTGGGCGACGCGCCGGTGACCACGGTGGTGCAGCACGACGAATGGCCCGACCCGGCGGAGAGCCTCCCGCCGCCGAGCGACAACCGGCTCGCGCAGCCGTACGGCGGCTACATTTCGCCCGGGTCGACACTCGACGAGCTACGAATCTTCGTCAGCCAATGGGACACTCGGGCCCGGGTGGCGGCGCCGTACCGGGTCATCCAGTTCGCGGTCCGACCGTTCGAACCGGAATAGCGTCCACACTGGTGGTATGGAATTCGTAGGCGCCGACCCGGTCCTGGCAGCGCACGATCTGGCCGCAGCGCGGGGCCGGTGACCTTCCGGCTCGGTCGGTGCCCCGGTGCCCTGCCCGCGGTCCAACTCGGTGACCACAGCTATCCGAACCGATCCGGTGAGCGGTATCTCACCAGGTAGGCCGGGTCTTCAGCTCACAGCTGCTACATAAGTAGTGCATAGCCGCCACTGCTGTTATCAGCTTCATCATGAGTCTCATGAGTGAAACATCGGAAACCCCCACCGTGCGGTCTTCCACCGCAACTGCACCGGCGCCCGCGCCAGCGGAGATAGCGCCTTACCGGACCCCTCGCGTCTTCATCGCCGCGGCGTGGGTCGCGATCGTCGCCGGGATCGTGTTCATCGTCTCGGTCATCTTCTTCACCGGAATGGCGCTCGGCCACCAAGGCCACGGCCACCACGGCCACAAGCACCACGCGATGATGATGCACCCGCACCGCTTCGGTCCCGGCGGTCCGGGCGGTCCGGGCGGCCCCGGCGCCGGAGGCCCGGCGTTCGCTCCGGGCAATGGGCCGGGCGCCGGCCCGGCATCGGTGACGCCGGGCGCACCGGGGCCCGGTCAGGTCCCCTCGTCCGTCGCCCCGCCCCGGTAATTCCGGCGCCCCGGCGGGCACCAACTCAAACAAGTCCTCAACAAGTCCTAGCCCGGCGCTCGCGCGAGCGCCGGGCTACCCGGCGCTCGAAACCCCTCTCAGGGGCAATTCACAGCAAGTTGTCCCGCCGACCTGTTTATTGCCGCCGCCGCGCGGGGCAGTATTCAAGACATGACCGAAACACCCGAACCCACGACGCGACCGGCGTCCGTCGCCGCGGCCCCGCCCCCGTCACCACCGGCGCGACTCAAGCCGCCGAGGCTGTATGCGGCCGCCGCGTGGGTCGTCATCGTCGCCGGCATCGTGTTCATCGTGTCGACCGTGTTCTTCGCCGGCGCCATCATCCTCGGCCATCACCACTACTGCCATTCCTGGCATCACCACGGCATGATGTTCAAACCCGGGGGCCCCGGACCGGGCAACGGGCCGTACGGGTGGCCCGGCGGACCCGGCATGTATCCGCCGGCCCCGTACCCCGGTGGGCCCCCGCCGGCGTTCGGTCCGAGCGGCCCGGCCGGTCCGGGCGGCCCGAGCCAGACGCCGGCTGCACCGTCGCCCAGCGCGCCGGCGCCACGCCCGCAGACACCCTAGGGTTGCCTAGCTTTTCTTGAAACGTTCCAGACGGGAGGCATAGGGTGGAATGTGGCCGGGCGAGGGGAAGATTGACGGTCTCGTGCCGAATGTTGTTGGGGCCGTTGACTATTCAAGCGCCGTGAATTCGGCCAGTGAGGAGATAGCGAAATGACGGAGCGGTTCACGACCAATGACGCCGGCATCGCTGCGCCCAGCGACGACCAGTCGCTGACCGTCGGCCCCGATGGCCCGATCCTGCTGCAGGACCACTACCTGATCGAACAGATGGCGCAATTCAACCGGGAGCGCATCCCGGAGCGCCAGCCGCACGCCAAGGGCGGCGGCGCCTTCGGCCAGTTCGAGGTCACCAACGACGTCAGCCAGTACACCCGGGCCGCGGTGTTCCAGCCCGGCGCCAAGACCGAGATGCTGGCCCGGTTCTCCACCGTCGCGGGCGAGCGGGGCAGCCCAGACACGTGGCGGGACCCGCGCGGCTTCGCGCTGAAGTTCTACACGACCGAGGGCAACTTCGACCTGGTCGGCAACAACACCCCGGTGTTCTTCATGCGCGACCCGCTGAAGTTCCAGCACTTCATCAGGTCTCAAAAACGGACGCAGGCAAGGAACCTGCGCGACCACAACATGCAGTGGGACTTCTGGACGCTGTCGCCGGAGTCGGCGCACCAGGTGACCTGGCTGATGGGCGACCGCGGCATTCCGAAGAACTGGCGCCACATGAACGGCTACAGCAGCCACACCTACAGCTGGATCAATGCCGCCGGCGAGATCTTCTGGGTGAAGTACCACTTCATCAGCGACCAGGGCATCGATTTCCTGACCCAGGAGGACGCCGACCGGCTGGCCGGCGAGGACGGCGACTACCACCAGCGCGACCTGTACGAGTCGATCGAGCGCGGGGACCACCCGAGCTGGACGCTCAAGATGCAGGTCATGCCGTACGAGGAGGCCAGGACCTACCGGTTCAACCCGTTCGACCTGACGAAGGTGTGGCCGCATGGCGACTACCCCTTGATCGATGTCGGGAGGATGACGCTCAACCGCAACGTCACCGACTACCACACCGAGATAGAGCAGGCGGCGTTCGAGCCGAACAACACCGTGCCCGGCACCGGGTTGAGCCCGGACAAGATGCTGCAGGCCCGCGGCTTCTCCTACTCGGACGCGCACCGCGCGCGGCTGGGCACCAACTATCGCCAGATCCCGGTCAACGAACCCAAGGTCGAGGTGAACAGCTACTCCAAGGACGGCGCGATGCGGGTGAAGAACGTCTCCGACCCCGTCTACGCACCCAACTCCTACGGGGGCCCGCACGCCGACCCGGCGCGCGCCGCGGAGGTCCGGTGGCACGCTGACGGCGACATGGTCCGCGCCGCCTACACGCTGCACGCCGAGGACGACGACTGGGGTCAGGCCGGCACCATGGTGCGCGAGGTCCTCGATGACGCGGCCCGGGATCGGTTGGCGCACAACATCATCGGCCACGTCTCCAAGGGGGTCAAGGAGCCGGTGCTGTCGCGGGTGTTCGAGTACTGGCGCAACGTCGACCCCGACCTGGGCAAGAAGGTCGAGGAGGGCGTGCGGGGTCAATAACCAGGCGTCCAACGTCGAGTCGTCGGGCGTCTCGGGCGGTATTCGGCCCCACAACTCGACGTTCGACGCCCCTGGCATGATCGGCTCCATGTCCATCCGGATCTCCGCCGCGGTGGTGGGCGTCGCTCTGGCGGCGGGAGGCGCGGTCACGATTCCCGCGGCAACCGCACACCCGTCGGAGCCCGGGGTGGTGAACTACGCGGTCCTGGGCAAGGGGTCGGTCGGCAACATCGTGGGCGGTCCGATGGGGTGGGAGTCGGTGTTCACCCAGCCGGTGCAGGGCGACTGGGTCGACCTTCCGGCGTGCAACAACTGGGCCGACATCGGTTTGCCCGAGGTGTACGACGACCCCGACCTGGCGTCGTTCAACGGCGCCGTCACGCAGACGTCGGCCAGCGACCAGACCCATTTCGTCAAGCAAGCCGTCGGGGTGTTCGCCGGCAACGACGCCGCCGGGCGGGCGTTCCACCGGGTCACCGACCGAACCGTTGGCTGTGCTGGGCAAACGACGGCGCTGCACCTGGACAACGGTACGACGCAGGTGTGGTCGTTCGACGGCGGTCCGCCGGGCGCCGCGGACGAGAACTGGACCAAGCAAGAAGCCGGCACCGACCGGCGGTGCTTCAATCAAACCAGGCTGCGCGAAAACGTGTTGCTGCAGGCGAAAGTTTGCCAGGCTGGCAACGGCGGACCCGCGGTCAGCGTGTTGGCGGGGGCCATGCAGAACGCGCTGGGTCAGTAGGCGATCGGGGTGGTGCTTGGGAAATCGCGGGAACGGGAATATGTCGGTGCCGTCTGCTAGATGAAGTAGGGGTCGATAATCGTCCGCCCGCAGCGCAACAAACGGTCCGCACGGCATGCTCGCGCATGCCGGGGCCCGAAGGGGTCGTGATATGACGTTCGCCGCGATGACCAGCGCGGACTCACAGCTGCATCCTCGCGCGCCGGGCGCCGAGCTGGCCGACTCCTCGTCCGCGGCCGCGTACATCGCCGACGGCTGCCTGGCCGACGGCCCGCTCGAACGCGTCGGCCTCGAGGTGGAGGCCCATTGCCACGACCCGGCCGATCCGCTGCGCCGCCCGGGCTGGGAGGAGATCACCGGCGTCATCGGGTCGCTGCCCGCCCTGCCGGGCGGCAGCCGGGTCACCGTCGAGCCCGGCGGGGCCGTCGAACTGTCCGGCCCGCCCGCCGGCGGGGTCTTGTCCGCCATCCACGGCATGGCCCGCGACCAGTCCGTGC
Source organism: Mycobacterium saskatchewanense (assembly GCF_010729105.1). NCBI lineage: Bacteria > Bacillati > Actinomycetota > Actinomycetes > Mycobacteriales > Mycobacteriaceae > Mycobacterium > Mycobacterium saskatchewanense. The sequence continues at coordinate 3,287,656 of NZ_AP022573.1, read as the reverse complement.
TGCGCTCGGCGTTCGCCGACGCCGGCCTCGGCCTGGTGTATCTCGGCGCGGACCCACTGCGGCCCCCCAAACGCGTCAACCCTGGCGCGCGGTACGCCGCCATGGAGGAGTTCTTCGCCACCAGCCGCTCGGGGGAGGCGGGCGCCTCGATGATGACGTCCACCGCGTCCGTCCAGGTCAATGTGGATGCCGGACCTAGGGACGGGTGGGCCGCGCGGGTCCGGCTGGCGCACGCCCTGGGGCCCACGATGATCGCGATGACGGCCAACTCGCCGATGCTGGGCGGCGAATTCACCGGGTGGGTGTCTACTCGGCAGCGGGTGTGGGGCCGGATGGACTCCGCGCGCTGCGGGCCCATCCTGGGCGCCAGCGGTGACGATCCGGGCACCGACTGGGCGCGCTACGCGCTCAAGGCCCCCGTGATGATGGTGAACGATCCGGAGCCGGCGGCGGTCACGCATTGGGTGCCGTTCGCCGACTGGGCCGACGGCCGCGTGCCGCTCGGTGGCCGCCGCCCGACCGTCGCCGACCTGGAATACCACCTGACCACGCTGTTCCCGCCGGTGCGCCCCCGGCATTGGCTGGAGATCCGGTACCTCGACAGCGCCCCGGACGCGTTCTGGCCGGCGATGGTGTTCACGCTGGTCACCCTCCTCGACGACCCGGTCGCCGCCGACATCGCGGCGGAGGCCGTCGCGCCGGTGGCCACCGCCTGGGACGTCGCGGCCCGCGCCGGCCTGCGGGACCGGCGGTTGCACGCGGCCGCCGCCCGGTGCGTGGCCGTCGCGGCCGAAAGGGCGCCCGCCGACCTCGCCGATGCCATGCAACGCCTGGCGCGCAACGTCGACCAGGGCCGATGTCCGGGCGATGACTTCTCCGACGAGGTGATCGAACACGGCATCGCGGCCACGGTCTCGCAGGCCGCGCGATGCCCGCAAGGGGGGCTGTGAACCGGGAAAGACTCGCCGACGATCTCGCGCGGGCGCGCACGCGCACGCTGCGCCTGGTCGACTTCGAGGACGCGGAACTGTACCGGCAGTACGACCCGTTGATGAGCCCGCTGGTGTGGGACCTGGCCCACATCGGCCAGCAGGAAGAGCTGTGGTTGCTGCGCGGCGGCGACCCGGCGCGGCCCGGCCTGCTGCCGGCATCGGTCGAAGGACTCTATGACGCCTTCGTGCACTCCCGGGCCAGCCGGGTCGATCTGCCGCTGCTGTCCCCGACGCAGGCGCGGTCGTACTGCGGGACGGTGCGTTCCGCCGTGCTGGACGCCCTCGACGCGCTGCCGGACGAACCCGACGGTGCCGGCGACTTCACCTTCGGCATGGTGGTGAGCCACGAGAACCAACACGGCGAGACCATGTTGCAGGCGCTGAACCTGCGCAGCGGCGCGCCGCTGCTGCGCGACACCTCCGGCCTGCCGCCCGGCAGGCCGGGCCTGGCCGGTGCCTCGGTGCTGGTGCCCGCCGGGCCGTTCGTCCTCGGGGTGGACGCCGCGACCGAGCCGTACTCGCTGGACAACGAGCGACCCGCCCACGTGGTCGACCTGCCGGCCTTCCGGATCGGCCGGGTGCCGGTCACCAACGGCGAATGGCGGCACTTCATCGACGACGGCGGCTACCGCGACTCGCGCTGGTGGTCGGAGCGGGGTTGGCAGCACCGGCAGCGGGCGGGTCTGACGGCTCCCCAGTTCTGGAGCGCCGACGGTACGACGCGCGTCCGGTTCGGCCACGTCGAAGACGTTCCGGCCGACGAGCCGGTGCAGCATGTCACCTACTTCGAGGCCGAGGCGTACGCCGCCTGGGCCGGCGCTCGACTGCCCACCGAGATCGAATGGGAGAAGGCCTGCGCGTGGGACCCGGCGGCCAACGCGCGCCGCCGCTTCCCGTGGGGATCGGGGCCGCCGTCGGAAGCTGTCGCCAACCTGGGCGGTGCGGCGCTGCGCCCGGCGCCCGTCGGCGCGTACCCGGGCGGCGCCTCGGCGTACGGGGTGGAGCAGATGCTGGGCGACGTCTGGGAGTGGACCTCCTCGCCGCTGCGGCCGTGGCCGGGTTTCGTGCCGATGATTTACGAGCGGTACTCGCGGCCGTTCTTCGACGGCGACTACAAGATCCTGCGGGGCGGGTCGTGGGCCGTGGAGCCGGGGATCGTGCGGCCCAGCTTCCGAAACTGGGACCATCCCTACCGGCGTCAGATCTTCTCCGGCGTCCGCCTGGCCTGGGACGCCGGGGACAACGGCTGATGTGCCGTCACCTTGGCTGGCTCGGGACCGACGTCGCGGTGTCCTCGCTGGTGCTGGACCCGCCGTACGGGCTGCGGGTGCAGTCGTACGCCCCGCGCCGGCAGAAGCACGGGCTGCTGAACGCCGACGGGTGGGGCGTCGGATTCTTCGATGGTTCGGTGCCCCGTCGCTGGCGCAGCCCGGCGCCGCTCTGGGGCGACGTGTCGTTCGGCTCCGTCGCGCCGGCGCTGCGCAGCCACTGCGTGGTGGCCGCGGTGCGCTCGGCCACCGTCGGCATGCCGATCGAGGCCAGCGCGACGGCGCCGTTCACCGACGGCCGATGGCTGTTGTCGCACAACGGGGTCGTGGACCGCGCGGCGTTGCCCACCACTCCGAATGCCGAATCGGCCTGTGACAGCGCGAGACTGGCGGCGGTCGTCTTCGCGCGGGGGCTGGACGCGCTGGGCGACACAGTCGCCGAGGTCGCCGCGGCCGACCCCAATGCCCGGTTGAACATATTGGCCGCCAACGGATCTCGCCTGCTCGCGACGGCCTGGGGCGACACGCTGTCCATCCTGCGCCGCGGCGACGGCACGGTGCTGGCCAGCGAGCCGTACGACGACGACGCCGGCTGGGAGGACGTGCCGGACCACCACCTCGTGGAAGTGACCGCCGACGGCGTCACGCTGACCCCGCTGCATTGACCCGAAAGGATTGTGATGACGCTGTCGTTGTCCAACCACCTCGAAGCCGACTCGGCGTACCGCGCGCTGCGCCGCGATGTATCGGACGGCCTGCGGCAGTCGCCAAAGTCGTTGCCGCCGAAGTGGTTCTACGATTCGGTGGGCAGCGAGCTGTTCGACCAGATCACCCGGTTGCCCGAGTACTACCCCACCCGCGCGGAAGCGGAGATCCTGCGCGCCAGCGCCGCCGAGGTCGCGACGGCCAGCGACGCCGACACCCTGGTCGAATTGGGCAGCGGGACATCGGAGAAGACACGGATGTTGCTCGACGCGCTGCGCGACCGCGGGCGTCTGCGCAGGTTCGTTCCGTTCGATGTGGATGCCACGGTCCTGTCGACCGCGGCGACGGCGATCCAGCGCGAGTACGCGGGGGTCGAAATCGACGCTGTGTGCGGGGATTTCGAAGAGCACCTGGCCGAGATTCCCCGCGGCGGGCGGCGGCTGTTCGTGTTCCTGGGCTCGACGATCGGGAACCTCACGCCCGGTCCCCGCGCGACATTCCTGTCGGCCCTGGCCGCGCAGATGGGGCCGGGGGACAGCCTGCTGCTGGGCACCGACCTGGTCAAGGACGTCGATCGGCTGGTGCGCGCTTATGACGACGCCGCCGGGGTGACGGCGGCCTTCAACCGCAACGTGCTCGCGGTGATCAACCGGGAACTCGACGCCGACTTCGACGTCGACGCCTACGGGCATGTCGCGCGCTGGAACGCGCGAGAGGAACGCATCGAGATGTGGCTGCGCGCCGACCGTCGGCAGCGCGTGCGTGTCGGCGCCCTGGGGCTGACCGTCGACTTCGCGGCCGGGGAGGAAATGCTGACGGAGGTGTCGTGCAAGTTCCGTCCGGGCGGGGTGAGCGCGGAACTGGCCGCAGCGGGCCTGCGCCGCACCCGGTGGTGGACCGACGTCGCCGGTGACTTCGGGCTGTCGCTGGCCGTGAAGTGACCACGATCGATGCGCTGGCCGACCGGTGGCGGGCGGCCCGGCCGCCCGTGGCGGGGCTGCACATGGACAGCGCAGCCTGTTCGCGGCAGAGCCTCGCGGTGATCGAGGCGTGCGCCCGGCACGCCCGGCACGAGTCCGAGATCGGCGGGTACATCGCGGCCGAGGCGGCCACACCGGTGCTGGACGCCGGTCGGCTCGCGTTCGCCGCGCTGTGCGGCATGCCCGACGCGGAGGTGGTGTTGACCACGGGCTCCCTGAACGCGCTCGACCTGTTGCTGGGCGCGTGGCCGGCGGACCGCCGCACGGTAGCGTGTCTGCCCGGCGAATACGGGCCCAACCTCGCAATGCTGGCGGCACACGGCTTCTCCCGCCAGCTGCTGCCGACCCTCGAGGACGGCCGGGTCGCGCTCGATGACGCGGCGCTGGCCCTCGACCAGGAGCCGCCGGACTTCGTCCACCTGACGGCGGTGGCCAGCCACAGCGGTGTGGTGCAGCCGCTCCCGATGGTGGCGCAGCTCTGCCGCGAGCTGGGCCTGCCGCTGGTCGTGGACGCCGCTCAGGCGCTGGGGCAGGTGGACTGCGAGGTCGGCGCGGACGTGACCTACGCGTCGTCGCGGAAGTGGATCGCCGGGCCGCGCGGTGTCGGGGGCCTCGCGGCGCGCCCAGATCTCCTCGAGCGCCTGCGGCCGCGGCTGGCCGCGCCGGAGTGGGCGCCGCCGGTGAGCGTGGCCCAGCAGCTGGAATTCGGCGAAGCCAATGTCGCGGCGCGCGTGGGCTTTTCGCTGGCGCTCGGCGAGCATCTCGCGTTCGGGCCGCGGGCGGTGCGGGCGCGGCTGGCCGAACTGGGCAGCGTCAGCCGGACGACGCTTGCCGACGTGGCCGGGTGGGCGGTGGTCGAAGAGGTGGACGAGCCCAGCGCGATCACCACGCTGGCCCCCGTCGACGGCGCCGATCCCCAGGCCGTCCGGGACTGGCTGCTGGCCGAGCGGCGGATCCTGACCACGTTCGTCGGCGTCCAGCGGGCGCCCCTGCAGCTCGCCGCGCCGCTCCTGCGGATTTCCCCGCACGTCGACACCACCGCCGACGACCTCGAGGCCTTCGCCGAGGCGCTGATCGCGGCGACCGCGGCGACGGGTACATAGCCCGAACAGAACACTGCCCTTCACCGCGAACAGCGTCGTGTCCGGTTTGGAGAACATCGGCCACAGCCTCGCGGGCCTCTTCCTGCAGGGCACTAGGCCCTGACTCAGGACACTAGTCCGCCTTGTGCGCCGTCAGCAGGTAGGCGGGCAGCTTCATCCGGCCCTTCTCGTCGCGGTCGTGCGGCGGCATCTCGAAGGGCGCGTCGGGGGCGTCCGGGATGTTCGCGTGGATGTGGGCCGGCCGGACCTCGTCGATCTCCCAGTACTTGCTCACCGCGTCGCGCAGCTCGGCCTCGTCGACCTCGTTGGGCTTCGTTTCCATCTCGGCCGGGAAGGCGCCCTTGGCGAACACCAGCACTATGTAGCTCGCGCCCGGGGCCGCCGCGCGGTGCACGGAGCGCAGGTAGCTGTCGCGGGCCTCGACGGGCAGCGAATGGAACAGCGTGCTGTCGACCACCGTGTTGAACCGGCCGGCCGACCCCTCCGGATAAGCGGAGAAGTCCGTGATGTCGGCCTGGACGAAGCCGGCCGTGCTCAGGCCGCGGTCGGAGGCCGCCTTGGTGGCCGCCGCGATGGCGGTCGGCGTGACGTCGATGCCGACCACGGTGTAGCCCCGGGCCGCGAGGGCCAGGGACAACTCGGCGAAACCGCAGCCGGCGTCGAGCACGTCGCTGCGGAACTTGCCGGCCGCGATCAGCGCCACCAACTCAGGCTGCGGCTCGCCGATGTTCCAGGGCGGCGGGCCCTGAAATTCGCCCTCGCCGCGGTAGACACTGTCCCAGTCCATTACTTCGGATGACATGATTCCCCCGTCCGATCGCGTGTCAGTGATCCCAGGTGTGCACGGGTTCGTTGGCGTGCATGTGCTCGCAGTAGCGCCGAAGCATCTCGGCCAACGCGGCGGGCCGGGTCATCCCGCCGTCTTCCAGCGTACGCACGGTCGAGACCTGCCAGCCGGCTCCGTTGCGGCCCGACTTGGCGCGGCCCTCGATCACACCGAGGAACCGGTCGCGCACCTCGGCGTCGACACCCCAGCGGCGCAGCCCCTCGTGGGCGATCGGCAGCAGCGTGTCGAGCACCAGTTCCCGCGCCGGCACGTCGCCCAGCCCCGGCCAGCGTAGCCGCGCCGTTATGCCGTGGCGCGCCGCCTCGAAGAAATTCTCCTGAGCCACGGCGAATTCCGTTGTACTCCAAAGAGGTTCATCCGACTCCGACAGGCCGCGCAGCATGCCGTAGTAGAACGCCGAATTCGCAAGCATGTCGACCACGGTCGGGCCGGCCGGAAGCACCCGGTTCTCCAGCCGAAGGTGCGGGCGCCCCACGCCGTCGACCTGGACGACGTCGTAGACCGGCCGGTTCCACCGGTACACGGTGCCGTTGTGCAGGCGCAGTTCGGACAGGTGCGGGGTGCGGCCGGCGGCCAGCTCGGCGCTCGGGTCCTCGTCGGACACCTCGGGCAGCAGCGACGGGAAGTAGCGGATGTTCTCCTTGTACAGGTCGAGCACCGAGTCGATCCATCGTTCGCCGAACCACACCCGCGGCCGCACACCCTGCGTCTTGAGCTCCTCGGGCCGCGTGTCGGTGCTCTGGGCGAAGAGCTCGATGCGGGTTTCCGACCACAGCTGGTGGCCGAAGAAGTACGGCGAATTCGCGCCGAGCGCCAGCTGCGCGCCCGCCACCATTTGGGCCGCATTCCAGTTGGCGGCGAAGTCCTCCGGCGCCAGCTGCAGATGTAATTGCATGCTCGTGCAAGCGGATTCGGGTGCGATCGACACCGCCTGCCAGCTCAGCGGCTCGGGGCCGGAGATGTTGATCGGAATGTCCTCGCCGCGGGCGGTGAAGATCGAGTCGTTGAGCGCCGCGTAACGCTTGGATTCGCTCATCCAGCCCGTGTCCAGATGCTCGGGCATCAGCGTGGGCAGGATGCCGATCATCACGATGTGGGCGCCGCGCGCGCTCGCCTTGTTCTCGGCGTCGTTGAGACTGGCCCGCACGTCGGACTCCAGGTCCAGCCCGGTGTGTCCGGGCAGCGGCCGCGGTGGCACATTGAATTCGATGTTGTAGGCGCCCAATTCGGACTGGTACGCCGGATCGCCGATGGCCTCCAGCACGTACCGGTTCGACATGGCCGGCTGGTAGTCGGCATCTACCAGGTTGCACTCGATCTCCATGCCGGTGAGCGGCCGGTCGGAATCGAAGCGCGACTGCGCCAGCATCGTCTCGAAGACGTCCAGACACTGCTGCACCTTGCGCCGATATTCCCGCCGATGCGAGCGGTTGTAGGTGGTGCGCTTGACCTCTTCGCCCACACCGCCGATGCAACAGGTTTACCGGCGGTAACGCAAGCCGGCCGGGTAGACCATCATGGACAGTGACGTTCACCGCTCGGGGAGGACAGCAGTTGGCTGAATTCGTAGCCGCCATCGACCAGGGCACCACCAGCACCCGCTGCATGATCTTCGATCACACCGGTTCCGAAGTGGCCCGTCACCAACTCGAGCACGAGCAGATCCTGCCCCGCGCCGGCTGGGTCGAGCACGACCCGGTCGAAATCTGGGAGCGCACCTCCTCGGTGCTCATGTCGGTGCTGAACCGGTCCAACCTGGCCGCCGATGACCTTGCCGCGCTGGGGATTACGAACCAGCGCGAGACGACCCTGGTCTGGAACCGGCACACCGGGCGGCCTTACTACAACGCGATCGTCTGGCAGGACACCCGCACCGACAGGATCGCGTCGGCGCTGCAACGCGACGGCCGCGGCGACGTGATCCACCGCAAGGCGGGCCTGCCGCCGGCGACGTACTTCTCCGGCGGGAAGCTGCAGTGGATCCTGGAGAACGTCGACGGGGTGCGGGCGGCCGCCGAAAACGGTGATGCCCTGTTCGGCACCGCCGACACCTGGGTGCTGTGGAATCTGACCGGGGGCCCGCGCGGCGGCGTGCACGTCACCGACGTCACCAACGCGAGCCGGACCATGCTGATGAACCTCGAGACCCTGGACTGGGACGACGAGCTGCTGTCGTTCTTCGGGGTGCCGCGCGCGATGTTGCCGGCGATCGCGCCGTCGGCGCCGCGCCAACCGTACGGCGTCACCCTCGAGGCCGGTCCCGTCGGCGGGGAGGTGCATATCGCCGGGATGCTCGGTGACCAGCACGCGGCCATGGTGGGCCAGGTGTGCCTGTCCGAGGGTGAGGCGAAGAACACCTACGGCACGGGTAATTTCCTGCTGCTCAACACCGGCGAGAAGATCGTGCGGTCCGGTAACGGGTTGTTGACCACGGTCTGTTATCAGTTCGGCGACGCCAAACCGGTGTACGCCCTCGAGGGTTCGATCGCCGTGACCGGCGCGGCGGTGCAGTGGCTGCGCGACCAGCTGGGCGTCATCAGCGGTGCCGCCCAGAGCGAGGCGCTGGCGCGTCAGGTCCCCGACAACGGCGGCGTGTACTTCGTCCCGGCGTTCTCCGGGTTGTTTGCGCCGTATTGGCGGTCCGATGCCCGCGGCGCGATCGTAGGGCTGTCCCGGTTCAACACCAACGCGCACCTGGCCCGCGCGACGCTGGAGGCGATCTGCTACCAGAGCCGCGACGTGGTGGACGCGATGGCGGCAGACTCGGGCGTCCGCCTCGAGGAGCTGAGGGTCGACGGCGGGGTCACCGGCAACGACCTGTGCATGCAGATCCAGGCCGACGTGCTGGGCGTGGACGTGGTGCGCCCGGTGGTGGCCGAGACCACCGCGCTGGGCGCCGCCTACGCGGCCGGCCTGGCGGTCGGGTTCTGGGCCGATCCGTCCGAGCTGCGGGACAACTGGCAGGAGGACAAGCGGTGGACGCCGGTGTGGACCGACGACCAGCGGGCTGAGGGTTACGCGGGTTGGCGCAAGGCCGTGGAGCGGACCCTGAACTGGGTGTCGGTAACCTGACTCAGCCTTCCGCCGCGAGCGTGCGTGTCGGCACGGCGACACGCCGGTGCGGCCGTACATCTGCGCACGCTCGCGGCGGTAGGGGTCTCGCGGCGGTAGGGGTGGGTCAGTCCTCGCCGAGGATGCCGTAGACCTCGCGTCGCGCATTGTTGAGGATCTCGACGATGCGCTGCTGCTGGTCGGCGTTCGCGGTGTGCGCGGACTGCGCCACCGCGCCGAACAGCTGGCCGATGGCAGCCCGGAGGTTCACCTGACCGGGGTCGGCGCCCGAGGCGATTTCGTCCCACGGTGGGGTGTCGAGCTTCTCGGCCTCCGCGCGGCCGTTGTCGGTCAGTTCGAACAGCTTCTTGCTGCCGTCGCTTTCGCTCGCGGTGATCAGGCCTTCGTCGTCCAGCAGCTGCAGGGTCGGGTACACCGATCCGGGGCTGGGCCGCCAGATGCCGTTGCTGCGTTCGGCGATCTGCTGGATCATCTCGTAACCGTGCATCGGCCGTTCGGCCAGCAGGGCCAGGATCGCGGCGCGCACGTCACCGCGGCGCCCGCGGCCGGGGCCGCCGCGACGGCCTCCACCGCGCCGGCCGCCCGGGCCGAAACCGAAGCCGGGTCCGAAACCCGGGCCGAAGCCCGGCCCGAAACCGGGGCCGAACCCCAGTGGCCCGTCGTGGCCGACGTGGTCGCGGAGGTGTTCGAGGAATTCCTGGCGAGCGTGCCGCCGGGCGCCATGCAGGGCGCGCCGTCCCCCACGCAAGGGGGGTACGCCCACCTCAGGGCCTGGGCCGAAGCCGAATCCGGCGCCCGGGTGGCCGCCGAACGGCGTGCCGGGCGGTGTGAATGGGTTGTTCATGTCGTGTCCTCACGTTTTCAGATGTGGCGCCAGGTTCGGCGCCTTCGGAATATCACGATATATCGAAAACTATCGCGATGCAACGTCCGGGCCATTGTTGACCAGGGACTGCGGCTGAGCTGGGGTGATGCGCGTTCGGGTTTCTCCCGGACTCTCAGGCCCGGCCCGGTTTGCATCCGCCGGGTGCCGGGTAGGAACTCTGTGATGAACGCAAATGACTCCAACCTCGCCGTAGGCAGCGGAGCCCCCGATGCGGCGGAACCGGCCGCCGGCGCCGGGAACCGCAGGCGCAACGTGTGGCCGTGGGTCAACTGGGGGCTGGCGCTGACGACGGTGCCCGCCGCCGCCATCGTCATGCTGTTCGCGCTCGGGGCCGTGATGAGCACCGACGGGTGCAGCGCCCGCAACTGTCCCAACCTGGGTCGCGGGGGGATCGATTTCGGCGTCGCGTTCTACGGTGCGCCCGTGGTGGCGTTCGTGGTGCTGGTCGTCTCGTTCTTCACCGCGAAGCGCCGCGGCGGAATAGTCGTGCCCCTGTGCGGCTGGGTGTTGTTGATCGCCGACGTCGTCTGGATGGCGGCGACCGTATCCGGCTAGACATCCCAGGTGCGTAAGTTGTCAAGCGGCGTTGGTGGTGGGGGTTGTTGTGGCGGTGCGACCACGCTGTTTGTTCGTTGTATGTGGTGTGGTGGCTTAGGCAGCCGTGAATGATGCCGACGAGGCGGTTGCCGACGGCTCGCAGGGCTTGGTGGTGCAGGTCGCCCGCGCACCCGGGCGCCGAGCACAAGTTCGGTCTCCAGATCGCTGATCTGGTGGTTGATCGCCGATCAACTCCCATTAGGCCCGCTAGGCGGGCGGCGAGAATCCGCCGGCGTGTTCCTGCTGCGCCGGCCGGGCCGCCGGCGGCGGCCACGGCGTCATCGGCGGGGGCGGTGGCGCGGAGGGCCGAAGCCGCGCGAGCTCGCGGCGATGGCGTTCGGCCAGGACGGCGGCGAGCACCAGTTCGGGCGGCGCGCCCGGTGGCGGGGGTGGCGCGATCCGCGACGCGACGTCGCCCGCGATGCGATACGCCATCTGCTGCCGTAGTTGCCAGTCCAATTGTGATGCCCGGGAAAGGAATTGGCGCGCGACCTCGGCCCTGCCCGGGTCGAGCCCGGAAAGCTGCAGCGACGACGCCCACCATGCCAGCGACGGCGGCATCACCGGCGGCGGAGTCAGCCGGGGTCCGCGTTCACTGACCACCACGGTGCCGGCGAAGATGTCGCCGATGCGTTTGGCCTTGGGGGACAACAGGCTGCAGATGACGGCGGGGCTCCCGAACAGCATCCAGATCTCCACGACCGACGCCAACGCGCGAAACAGCGCCTGCCGGAAGCGTTCCGGGCCGCCGTCATCGGAAACCACCCGCAGGCCCATCGCGATCTTGCCCACCGATCGGCCGCGGGTGGCGGTTTCCAGCACCAGCGGATACCCGAGGATCACCAGGACTGTGAAGATCAGCAAGACGGCGGTGCTCAGCGCGGTGTCGAACTGGGTCAAGGTGGCCGCCCACAGCATCAGCCCGAGCACGTAGCAGACCAGGATGACCGTGATGTCGATCAGCGCGCTGACGGCCCGCACCGGCAACTGCGCGATCTGCACGTCGAGCACCACGGCATCGCCCGTGACCACCTCCGACATAACACCGAACGGTACCCTGCGCAGGGTGGACGTCGACGCATTCGTGCTGACCCATCGCGGCACCTGGGACCGGCTCAACGAGCTGATCGGCAGGCGCCGGTCGCTGACCGGGGCGGAGGTCGACGAACTGGTCGAGCTCTACCAGCGTGTGTCCACCCATCTGTCGATCCTGCGCTCGGCCAGCACGAACCTGCCGGACTCTTTGCTGATCGGCCGGCTCTCGAGCCTGGTGGCGCGCGCCCGCTCGGTGGTGACCGGGGCTCACGCGCCGCTCAGCAGCTCGTTCACCCGGTTCTGGACGGTGTCGTTCCCGGTGGTGGCGTACCGGTCGTGGCGGTGGTGGGCGGGCACGGCGGCGGCGTTCTTCGCCGTCGTGCTGATCATTGCGTTCTGGGTGGCCAACAATCCCGAGGTGCAGTCGGCGGTCGGGACCCCAAGCGACATCGAGCAATTGGTGAACCACGACGTCGCGTCGTACTACAGCGAGCACCCGGCGGCGGCGTTCGCGCTGCAGGTCTGGGTGAACAACTCGTGGGTCTCCGCGCAGTGCATCGCGCTTGCCGTGGTTCTGGGGCTGCCGATTCCGCTCATCCTCTTCCAGAACGCCGCCAACCTCGGCCTCATCGCCGGGTTGATGTTCCAGGCCGGCAAGGGCGGCCTGCTGGTGGGTCTGCTGGCACCCCACGGCCTGCTGGAGCTGACGGCCGTATTCCTCGCCGGCGCAACGGGAATGCGGCTGGGATGGTCGGTGATATCACCGGGTGACCGGCCGCGGGGGCAGGTGCTTGCCGAACAGGGCCGGGCCGTCGTGTCGGTCGCCGTCGGCCTGGTCGGCGTGCTTTTGGTCTCCGGGCTGATCGAGGCGCTGGTGACGCCGTCGCCGATGCCGACGTTCCTGCGCGTCGGCATCGGGATCGTCGCGGAGGCGGCGTTCCTGGCGTACATCGGATACTTCGGCCGGCGAGCGCTGAAGGCAGGCGAGACGGGCGACATTGAGGACGCCCCGGACGTGGTGCCCACGGGCTGAGCCCTCAGAGCCGGCCGGTCGCTTTCATGGCCAGGTAGCGGTCGGCGAGCGCGGGGGCCAGCTCGGTGGGCGGGGCGTCGACGACCTCCACGCCGCCGCGGCGCAGTCGCGTCGCGATGGCGCCGCGATCGTTGCGGGATTTCTCGGCGGCCGCCGCGTCGTAGACTGCGGCCGCGTCGGATCGGCCGGCCGCCATCTGGTCGACCCGGGGGTCGGCGACCGCGGCGACGAGCAGGTGGTGTCTGGCCGACAGCTGCGACAGCACCGGCAGCAGGCCCTCGTCGAGCGCCGTCGCGTTGAGGTCGGTCAGCAGCACCACCAGGGACCGGCGCCGGGTGCGCCGCAAGATCGTGGCGACGGTTGCGCGCCAATCGGATTCGATGAGGGCGGGCTGCAGCGGGGACATCGCGTCCACCAGCTGCGCGAGGAGTTCGGTGCGCGACGCGCCGAACACGGCGGCCCGGCTCACCCGGTCATGGGCGAGGAAGTCGACATGGTCGCCGGCCCGCGACGCGAGCGCGGCCAGCAACAGGGCCGCGTCCATCGCCCAGTCCAGCCGGGGCCACCCCGCCGGGTCGGCCGCGATGGGGTCCACTCCGACGCGGCCCGCGGCCGTGCGTCCGGTGTCGAGCACGATCACCACGCGCCGGTCGCGTTCGGGTCGCCAGGTGCGCACCACGACGTCGGCGCGTCGCGCGGTGGCGCGCCAGTCGATGGAGCGCACGTCGTCCCCGACGACATATTCGCGCAGCGAGTCGAATTCCGTCCCCTGCCCGCGGATCAGCGTCGGAAGCAGGCCGTCGATCTCCCGCAGCTTGGCCAGCCGCGACGGCAGATGCTTGCGCGACAGGAAAGGCGGCAGCACCCGCACCTGGCCGGGGATCTGCCGTGAACGCTGCCGCCCGGCCAGCCCGAGCGGGCCGATCGACCGGGCGGTCACCGCGGCCGCCCGCTGGTCGCCGCGGCGGACCGGCCGCAACTGAGTCTGGATGCGCTGGCCCTGCCCGGCGGGGATCGTCACCGACTGGCTGCGCGGCTCGGCGCGCGCGCTCGGGGGCCACGCGTCGCGGACCTGACCGCGAAACGCGCGGCGGCCGTCGTTGTGGATCAGCAGCTCGACGTCCACCGGCTGGGCGAGCCGGGCGGAACGGTCGGGCGAGCGCGTGTAGCGCAGGGTGCGGGTGCCGGCCGCCAGCGCCACGTCGACGGCGACGAGGGCCACTAGCGCGACGAGCAGCACCGCGAATGTGTTCGTCGGCGACGGCGACAGCGCGATGGGCACGACGCAGACCAGCGCCAGCAGGCCGGCGCGCCCGGTCAGGATCATTGGCGCCGCTCCTCATCGCTTCGTCCCCCGCAAGCGGGCGGTACCCGCACCGCATCGTCGCGGACGCGAATCACTAGCGGGGCACCGGTACCGAGGCCAGGATCCCGTCGAGCACGCCGTCTGGCGTCGCGCCCTCGAGCTCGGCCTCGGGACGCAGCATGACCCGGTGCCGCAGCGTGGGGCGGGCCATGGCCTTGACGTCGTCGGGCGTGACGTAGTTCCGGCCGGACAGCCACGACCACGACCGGGCCGTGGCCAGCAGGGCGGTCGCCCCGCGCGGCGAGACGCCCAGCTGCAGGGCGGGGGAGCTGCGGGTGGCGCCCACGATGTCGACGATGTAGCCCAGCACCTCGTCGGCGACCAGCACGTGCTGCACGGCCTCCCGCCCGGCCGCCAGCTCGGCGGGCCCGGCGACCGGCTGGATGGCGGACAGGTCGCGGGGATCGAAGCCGTGCGCGTGCCGGCCGAGGATGGCGATCTCGGCGTCCCGCGGCGGCAGCGTGACGTTGAGCTTGAGCAGGAAGCGGTCGAGCTGCGCCTCGGGCAGCTGGTAGGTGCCCTCGTATTCGATCGGGTTCTGCGTCGCGGCGACGATGAAGGGATCGGGCAGCGGGCGGGGTTCGCCGTCGACGCTGACCTGACGCTCCTCCATCGCCTCCAGCAGCGCGGCCTGCGTTTTGGGCGGGGTGCGGTTGATCTCGTCGGCCAGCAGCAGGTTGGTGAACACCGGGCCCGGCCGGAAGACGAACGCTGCGGTGCGGGCGTCGTAGACCAGCGAGCCCGTGACGTCGCCGGGCATCAGGTCGGGGGTGAACTGCACCCGCTTGAACTCCAGGCGCAGCGCGGCGGCCAGCGCCCGGACCAGTAGCGTCTTCGCCACGCCCGGAACGCCTTCCAGCAGCACGTGGCCGCGACACAGCAACGCGATCACCAGGCCGCTGACGACGCCCTCCTGTCCGACCACAGCCTTGGCGAGTTCGGTGCGCAGCGCCAGCAGCGCGTCGCGCGCCGAGTCAGCGGCGGGAGTCTGGGTGGCGGGAGGTGGGGCGGATTGTGTCACGTCTGGGTGACCTGCCTTTCGATGTCGTCGAGCGCACGGGCAAGTTGTAGCAGGTCGTGGTCGGTGGCCGGGGGTGGGCCGAAGAGGTGGTACGAGACGAACCCGGCGTCGGCGCCGATGCGCCGGGCCACGGTCGTGACGACCGCGGGTGGGTGAGCGTCCGGCCCCAGGCCGAGCCGGGGCAGCAGCCGCTGCAGGGTGGCGGTGCGCAAGGCCGCCGCCGCCCGATCGCGGGCCCGGCGGGACCGGTACAGCCGGCCGCGGCCCTCGACTGTCTCCGAGGCGCGCACCACGACCGGCAGCTCCTCGGCGACCAGCGGGCCCAGCCGGCGGCCCTTCCACAGCGCCGCCAGCAGCACGACCAGCCAGAGCTGAACAACGACCCACGTCACGTTCTGCGGGACGAGGTCGAGCACCGAGGCCGACGTCGACGATTCGCCCTCGACGCGGTGCGGCGCGTACCAGACCAGGCGGGGCCGGTCGCCGGCGAGGTTCATCGCGAGCGCCGCGTTGCCCGCCTGCAGCAGGTTCCCGTTGGTCATGAAGTCGCTGTTGCCGACCGCGGTGACGGTGCGGCCGTGGTCCCGGAAGCGGATCAGCACCCCGTCGTAGCAACTGGTCAGGGGCCGGGAATCCTTCGCCCGGTAGGCCTCGCTCGGGCCGAACCGGACCGGGCCGGCCCGAGTCGCTTCTCGCAGCGCGCATTCGGGCTTGCTGTCGAAGCCGGTGCCGGTGCCCGACATCCGGAAACCGGGCAGCAGGGCCTCGCGGGTGCGTGTGGTCGGTTCCACCAACAAGAGGTCACCGGGGACTTTCGCCAGGCGGTCGAGGGTGGCGTCGGCCAGGTACTGGCTCTGCGCCACGAGGATGAGCGTGTCGGGTCGCGCCTCCCGTTCGACGTCGGCGATCCCGTCGGCAACGACAACGTCGACGCCGCCGTCGCGCAGCAACGCCACCAGTGCGTGGGCCCCGTCGGGGCCGGTCGCGGCCGGGTCCATCCGCGCGCCGGGCCGCGGGGCGGTCAGGTAGGCGTCGGTTCCGGCGATCAGGGCGAGCGCCAACAGCGTCAGGATCACCCAGCGCCAGGACCGCCGGCGACGCGTACCGGTGTCGGCGATCGCGGTGGTCGCCGTCACCGGACCTGCGCCCAGGATTCGGGCGACGCGGGCGGCCCCGGTGCCGAGGGCGCGGCCTGCGGTCTAGACCGCAGGTGGTCGTCGAGGTCGGCGATCATCCGATACGCGTCCGGGGTCCCGGGCTGCTCGCCGTAGGTGACGTCATTGAAAGCCGTTGCCGCGCGCGACAACTCGTCGTTCAAGTGCGGCAGCGCGGCACCGGCGTCGCGGGCCAATTCGTTGGCGGTGCGGCCGGGTGCGGGCTCCACTATGCCCGTCTCCTCCAGCTGGCGGGCGACGGCGCGCAGCCGGTGGCGGATCGCGGCCGCCCAATTGCCCTCCGCGGCATAGCTTTCGGCCGTGGCGCGGTGCTGCGCCGCGGTGAGCTGGGCCGCCCCGAACAACTGATAGTCACCGCCGCGGTCGGTGCGCATGGTGCGCCGCGCGACATGGACGGCGGCCACCACCGCGACCGCCAGCAGGACGAAGAGCACCGTGGTGGTGATCCAGCCGCCGGGCACCGTGGCGGCCTTCTGCAGGAGCCGGTAGATCATTTCGTTGAGCCACTCGGTGAACCGCTGGCCGGCGGACTCCTTGCCGTAGATCGGTTTGCCGAGTTCGATCTGAGCGGCCTGGTGCGCGGCGTCTCGATCGATGTCGATGGAAGGCACTGTGTATTGGTCCTCAGCGGGGGCGGGTCAGCCAGAGATTGTCGGTGGACGCGACCGCGTAGGGCCCGCCGACCGCGCCGGTCTGCAGCACCAGGTCGAACGCCTCGGCGCGCATCCGGCGGTCGGTGTACAGCAGCACGATGACCCCGGCGCTGAACGGCGCGGTGATGATCTGGCCGATCGCCGACCCGAACGAGGCCATGGCGGTGCTCGCCAGGAAAGCCACGCCGGACGAGGAGACCAGGAAGAACTGGCTGGCGATGCTGAACGGCGCTCCGACGGCGCCGGCGACGATGGTGACAACGAGGAAGGTGAGTGCCCGGATCCCCAGCACCCGCCAAAAGCCGTTGCGGACCAGCGCGAAGGATCGGGTGATCGCATCGAAGACCGGCAGGCGCTCCAGCACGATGAGCACCGGCGCGAACAGCACCACCGTGTACAGGTACGTCATCAGGGCGAGAACGCCGAGTGCCAGCGGGAAGCCCAACAGGACCGCGGCGGTCACGTTGCCGAAGGCGACCAGCGCCGCCACCAGCACGACGACGAACCCGATGAGGGCCGCCGACACCACGCCCTCCAGCAGCGCCAGCCCCAGCAAGGGCCACAGCCGGCCGCGGATCTTCGCCCACGTCTCGCCCATCGTGATCGGTGACCCGAACACGGCCCGGCCGACGATGACCGTGAGCATGCCGGACAGCAGCATGCCGCCCAGCCAGCTGACGAGGACGCCACCGCTCATGGAGGCCAGGCCGGCGCCGACGACGCCCGCCGGAACCTCGTCGGTGCGTTCCGTGTCGAACCGGCCGTAGGCGGCCAGCGGCGTCAGCGTGGCGATCAGCGTGACCGCGTGGATGATCACCACCACGATCGCGGTCAGTCCCAGGGTCGCCTTCGGGTTGCTCCGGACGTATCCGACTGCGCCGTTGAAGATTTCGCTCAGGGTGAGCGGCCGCAGCGGAATGATCCCGGGCTTGGCCGGCTGAACGTATGGCGGCGGCCCGTACCCGGGCGGGGGGCCATATGCCGGCGGCGGCCCGTACCCGGGAGGGGGACCGTATCCCGGTGGCGGCCCGTATCCCGGCGGCGGGCCGTATGCGGGCGGTGGACCGTACGCCGGGGGCGGGCCGACCGGATAACCAGGCGGCCCGTCGATTGTCATGGGGTCCATCCTGTCGGCGGTCCGGGCATTTCTCAATCCTGACCGACCGCGTGGCGCGTAGCGTCTCGGGCATGGCGGAACTCAAATCCCGGCTGCGGGCCGACCTGACCCAGGCGATGAAGAACCAGGACAAGCTGCGGACCGCGACCCTGCGCATGGTGCTGGCCGCGATCCAGACGGAGGAGGTCTCCGGCAAGCAGGCCAGGGAACTCTCCGACGACGAAGTGATCAAGGTGCTGGCCCGCGAGTCCCGCAAACGTGGCGAGTCCGCCGAGATCTACACCCAGAACGGCCGCGGCGATTTGGCCGCCAACGAGCACGCCGAGGCGCGGATCATCGACGAGTACCTGCCCACCCCGCTCACCGAGGCCGAACTGGCGGACGTCGCCGACACCGCCATCGCCCAGGTGGCCGAGGAGATCGGGCAGCGGCCCGGCATGAAGCAGATGGGCATGGTTATGAAGGCGGCCACGGCGATCGCGGCGGGCAAGGCCGACGGCTCGCGCCTGTCCGCGGCCGTCAAAGAGCGGCTGTAGCGGGCCGCGACGGCGGCACCGCCGCGGGCGGTGGATTTATCATCCACTCATGCTGATCCGGATCCCCTCGATCCGGCAGACGTGGCAGCTGTTGCGGACCAAGGATCCGGAGGGTGATGCGCTGCGCCGCGCGATCCGCGCGGCGATCGCGGTGCCGGTCACGACCGGGTTCGCCTTCTTGGTGGTGGGCGGCAAGGCGGTGCCCCTCTACGCGCTGCTCGGCGCGTTCTGGCTGCTGGTGGTAACCGACTTTCCCGGGAACCGACAGCAGCGCGTAGTGGCCTACCTCGGGCTGGCCGCCAACGGGTTCGCGCTGATCAGCCTCGGCACGCTGGTCGCCCCCAACGCCTGGCTGGCGGTGACGTTGACGCTCGTCCTCGGTGTGGTCGCCAGCCTGGCGGGCATGCTGAGCTCGACGATGTCGGCCGGCCAGCGCGCGACCCTGTTGTTCTACATCTGGCCGGTCTGTACGCCTGCGGGCCCGCTCGGGGACCGGCTGCTGGGTTGGGTCATCGCGCTGGTGATCTGCGTGCCGGCGGCGCTGTTCGTCCTCCCACCCCGGCACTACGACGAGCTGCGTCGCCGCGCCGCACGCGTGTGTGCGGCGCTCGCCGACCGGATGGAGGGCGCCGGCTCGGCCCAAGACGTGACCGAGGCGATGGACGCGTTGCGGGCCAACTTCCTGGCCGCCAGCTCCCGCCCGGTCGGCCTCAGCGCGGGCAGCCGGGCGCTGGTTCGCCTCGTCGACTTCCTGGAACTGATCGCCGACGTGGTCGACGACCGGACGGCGTCGGTCCTGGGAGCGGTCAACACGCCGGCCGTCGACGTCCTGCGCTGCTGCGCCCGCATGCTGGACGCATCGTTGACGGCGGAACTGCCGGCCAACCGTGCGGCGCTCGACGAGGCGCTGCCCCGGTTGCGGTCGCGGGCGCGTCACGAGTACCGCGACAACGTCGCGCTGGTGCTCGCCGCGCCGGACGACGTGGCCGCGGTCGCCGTCGGACGGCGGCTGCTGGAGTGCCGGGTGATCGCGACGACGGTCGCCCTGGCGGGCAGGGTGATCGTCGCGGCGGTGGCGGCCGACGCCCGGCCCGTGTGGGCGCGGGCCCTCGGCCTGAGACTGCCGCCCACCGGCTTCGCCGACCGGTTGTCCCCGGAGACCGTCGCCGGCACCATGACCCTCAGCGCCTTCCTGGCCGCCCGGTCCGTGGCGGCCCACAACGGCCTGCGCATGGGCGTCGGGTTGGCGCTGGCGGTGGCGGTCGCGCACCTGCATCTTGTCGACCGCGGCTTCTGGGTCGTGGTCGGAACGATGCTGGTGCTCAGCAGCAGCGCGCTGGCCACCCGAACCAAGGTCGTGCAGGCGGTGACGGGCACCGCGGTCGGCATTGTCTTCGGCGGATTGCTCGTCGCCGCCGTGGGCGTCACACCGGGGGTGCAATGGCTGCTGGTGCCGATCACCGTGTTCGCCTCCACCTATCTGCCGCGCTTCGTTTCGTTCGCCGCCGCGCAGGCCGTGGGCACGTTGAACCTGTTGACCATCCTGAGCCTCACGCTCCCCACCGGTTGGCGTATCGGCCTGCTGCGCATCGAGGACATCGCGGTGGGCGCGGCCGTCGGCATGGGCGTATCGCTGCTGTTGTGGCCGCGCGGCGCCACGGCCGCGGTGTCCGCCCTCATCGACGCCGCCCGCGACGTCAACGTGCGCTACCTGCGGGCGGCCGTGCTGCGGGTCACCCGGCATCGGCCGGGGGACGACGCCGATCTCGCCGTTCTGAGCCACGATGCCCTGGTGGGCAGCCGGCGCGTCGACGACGCTGTGCGCCATTATCTTTCGGAGACCGGCAGCGGTGCCGACCTGCGCACCCCGGTCGTGCGGGCGGCCAACCGCGCCACCTGGGTACGCCTGACGGCGGACATGATCGCCGACATCAGGACGCTGCCGCCGGCCGGGGCGTGCCCGGCTACCCGGTCGCTGTTGGAAGCCCACCTCGACTTCGCCGTCGAGCAGATCGCCGGGCGGGTCGACACCGGCGACACGGTGGGGCGTCCGATGGCTGGCGAATTCGTCCGGGCGTTGCGCGCCGAGTCACCCGCGGGCCCCGAGGCGGTCGAGGCCGCTCAGCCGCTCGTCACCGTGGCGGCCAACCTCGCGCAACTCGAGTTGATCGCGGCCAGGTCGCGCGAAACCGTGGCCCAACCGCTCTGACGGGTCAGGCGATCGTCCGCGTGCCGTCGGCGGCCCGCCGCGTGACGCGGCGGGCGTCCAACTGATCGAGCAGGGGCACGGCGACCCGGCGGGTGGTGCCGAGCGCGCGGCGCGCCTCGCTGACGGTGAACGGCTGCGGCAGCGTCGCGAGAATCCCCGCCGCCCGATCGACAGCGTCCGGCCCCAACACGACCCCGTCGGCGATCCGGCTCAGCCGCCCGGCGCGCACCGCCGCGGCGAGCTCGCGCGGACCCAGCTTCAGCTCGGCCAGCTCATCGGCCTCCGGCGCCCGGAACGGCTCGTCGGCCAGCCACTCCTCGATCGTGCGCACCGCCTTGTCGACCCGAGCCGGCAGAGCCGCCCCGGGCGCGCGCACCAGCCCGTTGACGACCTCCAGGCCCGTGCCGTCGAGCAGCTTGGACACCAGCTCCGTCGCGGGCAAGCCGGCCTGTTGCCGCACCGCTTCCAGCGGCATCCCGGCCGCAACCTCGTGCGCGTCCGCCCAGCGCCGCACCGCGGCGGTCGCGCGCTCGCGCCGGTCGGCCCACCACCGCGGGGCGACCACCCAGTCACCGACCCGCAGCCCCGAAAGCGCCACGCCCATGGCGTGCAGCTCGGTCGCCCGGGCGCAGTCGGGCGGCCGGACGCGGCCGGTCGCCAGCTCGGCGGCCCGGTCGCGGGCCGCGCCGCGGCGGCGCAGCGCGGGCGGGCGGACGTCGAGCACCGTCACCCCCGCCGCGATCCGGTGTTCCCCGGGATCGCGCAGCAACCCGACGTCACCGACCCGCAACGGCAGGGGGGCGGACAGCCGCAGCCGCGCGGCCGCCGGCCCCAGCGGGCGCACGTGTACGGGCACCGCGGCGGACCCGATGTGCAGGACGAGCTGACGGTGCAGGGCGCCCGCCGAACGGAGCGTGACGTCGATCTCCGCGGTGTCCAGCCACGCGCCGGGCGTCCGGAGGGCGTTCCCGCGGCCGATGTCGTGACGGTCCACGCCCCGCAGGTTGAGCGCGACACGGGCCACCGGACCGACCGCCGAATGGCCACGGCCCAGCGACTGCAGCCCGCGCACGGTGACGCGCCGCCCGGCGTGTTCCAGCTCGTCGCCCACCCGGACGGTGCCGGCGGCCAGCGTGCCCGTCACCACGGTGCCCGCGCCCCGGACCGAGAAGCTGCGGTCCACCCACAGCCGCAGGTCGGCGTCGGGGTCGGGGGCCGGCAGCCGGTCGGTCAGCGCCAGGAGCTCCGCGCGCACCCGGTCGAGGTCGGCGCCGATCGCGACGGGAGCGCCGGCGAGCGAGGTGGCGGCGAGCCGCTCGGACACCTGCGCAACGGCCGGGGCGGGGTCGGCAAGGTCGGCCTTCGTGATCACCACGAGGACGTGGCGCACCCCGAGGGCGTCCAGCGCCGCGAGATGCTCCTCCGACTGGGGCATCCAGCCCTCGGTGGCGGCCACCACGAACAGGATCGCCGGGACGGCGCCCACCCCGGCCAGCATGTTGGCGACGAACCGCTCGTGGCCGGGCACGTCGACGAACGCCAGCTCGCGGCCCTCGATCTCGGTCCAGGCGAAGCCGAGGTCGATGGTCAGGCCGCGGCGCTGTTCCTCGGCCAGCCGGTCCGGCCACATGCCGGTCAGCCGGTGCAACAGGGTGGACTTGCCGTGGTCGACGTGCCCGGCCGTCGCTATGACGAACATGCCAGCACCGCCTCCGCCAGCAGCTCGTCGTCCTCGGGCGGCACCGTGCGCAGGTCGAGCAGGCACCGGCCGGCCTCGAGGCGACCCACCACGGGCGGGTTGCCGGCGCGCAGCGCGACGGCGTAGGGCGCGGGCAGGCTGACGGCGGCGCTGGGCAGCCGCACGCCCGGTGCCCCGCCCCCGCCGACCGCGGCGACGCAGTCGACCGCCGCCGCGTCGGGCAGTCGGGCGGCGAGCGATTCGGCGCGGACGCGCAGCTCCGCCACGTCGGCGCCCAGCGCCCGGGCGACGGGCGGCGGCGGGCCCGTCAGGGTGGCCTCCAGCGCGGCGAGGGTGAGCTTGTCGACGCGCAGGGCGCGGGCCGCGGGGTGGCGCCGGAGCCGCTCGATCAGCTCCTGGCGGCCGAGCAGCAGGCCGGCCTGGGGGCCGCCGAGGAGTTTGTCGCCGCTCGCGGTGACCAGGTCCGCGCCGTCGCGCAGGGTCGACGTGGCGTCGGGCTCGTCGGGCAGCAGCGGGTGCGGCGCGAGCAGCCCCGAGCCGATGTCGACCACCAGGGGGACGTCCAGCTGTGCCAGCTCCGGGACGCCGACAGCGGACGTGAACCCGGTGACGTGGAAGTTGGACGGGTGCACCTTGAGGACGAACCCGGTGTCCGGCCCGATCGCCCCGGCGTAATCGCGCAGGCTGGTGCGGTTGGTGGTCCCCACCTCGCGCAGCCGCGATCCCGTCGACTCCAGCAGCTCGGGAATCCGGAAGCCGTCGCCGATCTCGACGAGCTCACCCCGGCTGAGGACGATCTCCCGGCCGGGGGCCAGCGTGAGCGCGGTCAGCAGCAGCGCGGCGGCGTTGTTGTTGACGACGTGCACGCCCCCGGCGGTCGGAACCGCGCGGGCCAGCGCGGCCAGGGTGCCCCGGCCCCGGCGCGCGCGCCGGCCCGTGGCCAGGTCGAACTCGACGTCGGTGGTCCCGGACGCGGCGACCACGGCGTCGACGGCGGCCCGCGACAGCGGGGCGCGGCCCAGGTTGGTGTGCACCACCACGCCCGTGGCGTTGACGACGGGCCGCAGGCTGGACGCGGTGGCGGGGAGCGCGGCGACGGCGTGCTCGGCGACCCGCTCGGGCTCGATCTCACCCGCTCGCGCACGCCGCTGGGTGTCGGCGATCACCGACTTCACCAGCGCGCGGCCCAGCACGCGCTGCGCCTCGACCAGGCGCGGGTCGGCAAGCAGGACGTCGGTGCGCGGCACGAGCCGTCGCTTGTCACTTGGCTCGGTCATCCCGGGTCCGAGGGAGGATGGCGGAGGCGGACGGGAATCGAACCCGCCAGCGGCAGCGACTGCCGTTCGACGGTTTTGAAGACCGCGCCGGTCACCAGACCGGACACGCCTCCCTGGACCATGTGGACAATTATGGACGCGTGACCTATCGACTGACTCAGTACGCTCACGGCGGCGGCTGCGCGTGCAAGATCCCGCCCGGTGAACTGGAGGACATCGTCCGCGGGCTCGCGGCGAGCGCGCCCCGCGATCCGGTCGGCGAGCTGCTGGTCGGGCTGGACAGCGGCGACGACGCCGCCGTCGTGCGCATCGAGGGCGGCAAGGCGCTGATAGCCACGACGGACTTCTTCACCCCCGTCGTCGACGACCCCTACGACTGGGGCCGCATCGCCGCCACCAACGCGTTGTCCGACGTTTACGCGATGGGTGGCCGCCCGGTGGTCGCGGTGAATTTGCTCGGTTGGCCGCGGGACGTGCTGCCGTTCGAGCTGGCGGCCGAGACGTTGCGCGGCGGGCTGGACGTCTGCGGCCTCGCCGGCTGCCATCTCGCGGGCGGCCACAGCGTCGACGACCCGGAGCCCAAGTACGGCCTGGCCGTGACCGGGATCGCGGATCCGAACCGGTTGTTGCGCAACGATTCCGGCAAACCGGGAACCCCGCTGTCGCTGACCAAGCCACTCGGCGTCGGCGTGCTGAACAGCAGGCACAAGGCGACGGGCGAGCGCTTCGCGGAAGCCATCGCGGTGATGACCACCCTCAACGCCGGGGCGGCCGCGGCGGCGCTGGCAGCGGGCGTCGAATGCGCCACCGACGTAACGGGTTTCGGTTTGCTCGGGCACCTGCACAAGCTGGCGCGGGCGAGCGGCGTCACCGCGGTGATCGACCCGGCCGCGGTGCCCTACATCGATGGCGCGCGCGACGCGCTGGCCGCCGGCTACGTCAGCGGGGGCACGCGGCGCAACCTCGAGTGGGTGGCACCGCACGTCGACCTGTCTGCGGTCGGCGAGGACGAGGCCCTGCTGCTCGCCGACGCCCAGACCTCGGGTGGGCTGCTGATCGCCGGGGAGATCCCGGGCGCGCCCGTCATCGGGGAGCTGGTGCCCCGCGGCGAGCACACGATCATGGCGCGCTGAGAGGCGAAGCTTCGGCGTCACGCACCGATCGCTTGAGTCACACAACGGCGATCGCTGTCTCGGTGCGAAAAGGCACCGGCGGCGAGGATATCGGTCATCGCGCCGTGATAGCCGGCCGCGCCGGCTCGGACGGGGTTTTCGATTTCGGCGTCGAGTTCCGCGCCCGCTGCTCGCCCCGGAGAAGGTGTTCCGCATGGTGGGGCCGCGCACCCGGCGAGAGCCGTCCTCCGTCGCCTAGCTGTCGTGACCCGGGAGGTTGTTAACGGCGTGCCTGCTTGAAAGTGGGAGGACCTCCTGACGGAGTGGATGTGTCTGGCATTCACCCGTAGGAGGTCCTTGTGTCTCACGCTAACGCCCGTACCAATGTGTTCGCTCGTCGGTTGATCGTTGAGCGTGTCGCCGCTGGGTGGCCGGCCGCGCGTGTGGCTGAGCAACTGGGGATTTCGCGGGCAACGGTGTACAAGTGGCTGCGCCGATATGCCCAGGGCGGCAATCCTGCGTTGGCCGACCGTTCGTCACGGCCGATCCGGATGCCCAACCGCACGAGCTATCAGGTCGAGCAGAAGGTGCTCGCCGCCCGCCGACGCCGTAAGCGCGGCGCTGTGGTGCTGGCCGCCGAACTCGGTCTGACTCCTTCGACGGTTGGGCGGATCCTGGCGCGCCACCAGATGCCGCATCTGAGTGCGATCGACCCGATCACCGGCGAGGCGGTGCGCTGCTCTCGACGCAGCCCCAACCGCTACGAACACCCCACGCCGGGGGCCATGGTTCATGTCGACGTCAAAAAGCTCGGCCGCATCCCCCCCGGTGGTGGGTGGCGGCTGCACGGCCGCCACGCCGCGGTCTCAGTAGCCCACCGGCACAAGAAGACCAAGATCGGCTACGACTACGTCCACACTGCCATCGATGACTACACCCGGCTGGCCTACAGCGAAGTGCTCCCCGATGAGAAGGACCCGACGTGCGCTGGGTTTCTCCACCGGGCACTGGCCTGGTTCACCGCCCACGGCGTGCGCGTGCGTCGGCTACTGACCGACAACGCATTGGTCTACCGACGCGGCACCGACTGGGGCTGGGTTTGTTCGGCCTGGCAACTCAAACGCCGATTCACCCAACCCGGCTGTCCCTGGACCAACGGCAAAGCAGAACGTTTCAACCGCACCCTGCTCAACGAATGGGCCTACGCCCGCCCCTGGACCAACAACACCCTGCGCAGACGCGGCCTTGACCAATTCCTTCGCCACTACAACACTCGACGAGGCCACTCCGCCCTCGGCGGACAACCACCGATCAGCCGACTCGCTGCCTGACAACAACGTGTTAGGTCACGACACCTAGCGAAACAGGCGGCTAAATGGGCGCCGCCCCGCGAAGACGCTCGAAGATGAGTGACGTCTGCGTTCCCGAGACGTCGGCGTCGGCGTTCAGGTTTTCTACCACGAAAGCGCGCAGGTCTTCGGTGTCACGGGCAGCCACGTGCAGGAGAAAATCGTCCGCACCGGCAAGGAAATACACGTCCAGCACCCTCCTGCTGCTGCGGATCCGTTGGATGAATCTGCGGATCTTGCCGCGCGCATTGGACTTCAGGCTGACCGAAATCATCGCCTGGAGCGGCAATCCCACCGCGACCGGGTCGATGTCGGTGTAAAACCCCCGGATCACGCCGAGATCCACCATTCGCCGAACGCGGCCGTGGCACGTCGAAGGCGCAATCCGTGCCGCCCCTGCCAGCGCACTGTTGGTGATGCGCGCATCGTTGTGCAGCAGGCTCAGGATTCTGCGGTCCACCTCGTCGAGATCAACGTGCCGAAGATCCTTCGGCACGTCACCGGAAGGAACCATCGATCCCGTTGGCTTATCTGTCACAACGCGATTTTACCGAATTATCGTCAGTAGCTTTGCATTTCCTCTGATCTTTCTTCAAGATTTGAGCCATAGAATCAACGGCAAGGGGAGCGATCATGCGTGTCGGGATCCCGACCGAGACGAAGAACAATGAGTTCAGGGTGGCCATCACGCCAGCCGGTGTTGCCGAGTTGAGTCGTCGCGGCCACGAGGTGCTGGTGCAGGCCGGTGCGGGCGACGGGTCGGCGATCACGGACTCGGAGTTCAAAGGCGCTGGCGCCCAAGTGGCCGGTACGGCCGAGCAGGTGTGGGACGAGGCCGATCTGGTGCTCAAGGTCAAAGAGCCGACGCCGGGTGAATATGGGCTTTTGCGTCGTGGTCAGGTCTTGTTCACCTATTTGCATCTGGCAGCCTCGCGTGCCTGCACCGACGCGTTATTGGCCTCGGGGACAACGTCGATCGCCTATGAGACCGTGCAGGCCGCTGACGGCACTCTTCCGCTGCTGGCTCCGATGAGTGAGGTGGCTGGTCGCCTTTCGGCGCAGGTCGGCGCCTACCACCTGATGCGCACCCATGGGGGGCGCGGTGTTCTGATGGGCGGTGTTCCCGGGGTCAAACCCGCCGATGTCATGGTGGTGGGTGCTGGCACGGCGGGCTACAACGCTGCTCGGGTGGCGGGTGGGATGGGGGCCGCGGTAACGGTTTTCGACGTCAATATCAACAAATTGCGGTTGTTGGATGCGGAGTTCGGTGGCCACGTCCGCACGCGGTATTCGTCGTCATACGAGCTGGAGGGCGCCGTCAGGCGCGCCGACCTGGTGATCGGAGCCGTCTTGGTGCCTGGTGCCAAAGCTCCCCGGCTGATCTCGAATTCTCTCGTCGCTCAGATGAAGCCGGGTGCGGTGTTGGTGGACATCTCCATTGATCAAGGTGGCTGCTTTGAGGACTCGAGGCCGACCACCCATGACCAGCCCACCTTCGCCGTGCACGACACGGTGTTCTACTGCGTGGCGAAC
Source organism: Mycobacterium saskatchewanense (assembly GCF_010729105.1). NCBI lineage: Bacteria > Bacillati > Actinomycetota > Actinomycetes > Mycobacteriales > Mycobacteriaceae > Mycobacterium > Mycobacterium saskatchewanense. The sequence goes on along the minus strand of NZ_AP022573.1, from coordinate 3,260,091 downwards.
ATGCCCGGCGCGGCGCCCAAGACGTCGACGGTGGCGCTGACCAATGCCACAATGCCCTATGCTCTCAACCTCGCCGACCACGGCTGGCAGGCGGCGTGCCGGTCCGATCCCGCTCTGGCCAAGGGGCTTTCAACACACGATGGCGCACTACTGTCGGCGCAAGTGGCGGGCGACCTGGGTCTGCCGTTCACCGATCCGGCCGCCGTATTGGTTTGACGCCGGGCACCGCCCCGGGTCCCGGACGACGGGGTATCGACGCGATTGCCTTGCGGCGGAACGTGTCAGCCTCCCACCGAGTGGGAATCAGCGACGTTCAGTGCCCGGTCCAGGATATCCAGTCCTTCGCGCGCCTCGGACGCGCTGATGATGCACGGCGGGACCACATGGATGCGGTTGAAATTCGCGAAGGGCAGTAGCCCGGCGGCCTTGCAGGCCGCGACGGTTGCATCCATCGCGACGCTGCTGGAGCCGTACGGGGCCAGTGGGGTGCGTGTCTCTCGGTCGGTGACCAATTCGATTGCCCAGAAGACGCCTGTGCCGCGCACCTCGGCGACGCTGGGATGCCTGCGGGCGATGTCTCGCAGGCCGGGGCCGATGACCTCCTCGCCGATGCGGGCGGCATTGGCGATGATGTGTTCGGCTTCCATCACGTTGATCGTGGCGACGGCGGCCGCGGTGGCCAGCGGATGCCCCGAATATGTCAAGCCGCCGGGGTAGGCGCGGTGCGCGAAGGTTTCGGCGATCGCGGGGCTGATGGCGACACCGCCCAGCGGCACATAGCCGGAGTTGACCCCCTTCGCGAAGGTGATGAGATCCGGAACAACGCCGAAGTGCTCCACGGAGAACCACTTTCCGCTGCGTCCGAAGCCGGCCATCACCTCGTCCGCGATGAACACGATGCCATGGCGGTCGCACAGTTCACGCACGCCGGCCAGATACCCCGGCGGCGGCACCATGATTCCGGCCGTGCCCGGAATGGTTTCGAGCAGGATCGCCGCGATCGTGCAAGGCCCTTCCAGTCGGATGACTTCGTCGAGGTGGTCCAGCGCACGCTCGCATTCCTCGGTGTCGGTGCTGGCATGGAACCGCGAGCGGTAAAGGTATGGTCCGAAGAAATGCACGACGCCGCTACTGCCATAGTCGTTGGGCCACCGTCGCGGGTCTCCGGTGAGGTTGACGGCGGTGTCGGTGCCGCCGTGGTAGGACCGGTACCGGGTCAGCACCTTGTGGCGGCCAGTGTGTAGCCGGGCCATCCGCACCGCGTGCTCGTTGGCATCGGCGCCCCCGTTGGTAAAGAAGATCTTGTCCAGCTCGCCGGGGGTGCGCTCGGCGATCAGGCGCGCAGCTTCAGAACGCGCCTCGTTGGCATACTGGGGCGCAACGGTGCAAAGCTTGTGAGCCTGTTCGGCAATGGCGGCAACGACCTTGGGATGCTGATGGCCGATGTTGGTATTGACGAGCTGGGAAGAAAAGTCCAGCAGTCGATTTCCGCGACCATCCCACACGTAGCACCCCTGCGCCGCCGTGATCGTCATGGGGGTGATCTCGGCTTGGGCCGACCAGGAATGGAAGACGTGGGCCCGATCGAGCTCGTAGGCGCGCTCTGCTCGGTGGCGGACGACGTCGGGGCTCTGGCCGTCGGGTAATGCTGCGGTGCAGGTGACGTCGCCTACTAGGGGCATGGCGTGCTCTTTCATCTGTTCTGGGGGAAACCGAGATTGATGCCGCCGTGGGATGGGTCGAGCCAGCGCTGGGTGACGGCTTTGCCACGCGTAAAAAATTGCACCCCTTCGATCCCGTGGGCGTGGGCGTCGCCGAAGAGCGAGGCTTTCCAGCCGCCGAAACTGTAGTAAGCCATGGGAACCGGAATGGGCAGGTTGATGCCGACCATGCCGACCTCGACTTCGTTCTGGAATCGACGTGCGGCGCCGCCGTCGTTGGTGAAGATCGCCGTGCCGTTGCCGTACGGGTTGGAGTTCACCAACGCCATTGCCTCGTCGTAGGTTTCGACGCGAACCACCGAGAGGACCGGTCCGAAGATCTCGTCGGTGTAGGCGCTCATATCGGTGTTGACGTGGTCGATCAGCGTCGGGCCCAACCAGAACCCATCCGGCGCGCCGTCGGGGCGCACGGCACGGCCGTCGACGACGACTTTGGCCCCGGCGGCTTCACTGGCATCGATATAGGAGGCGACCTTCTCGCGGTGGGCCTTGGTGACCAGCGGACCCATGTCGGTATGACGTGTGCCGTCACCCGTTTTGAGGTTGTTGGCTCGCTCGGCGACCTTGGCCACCAGCTCGTCAGCGATTGACCCGACAGTCACGCACACCGAGATTGCCATGCAGCGCTCACCGGCCGAGCCGAAGCCCGCGTTGACCATCGAGTCGGCCGCCAGGTCGAGGTCGGCGTCGGGCAGAATCACCGCGTGGTTTTTCGCGCCGCCCAGTGCTTGTACGCGCTTTCCGGTGGCAGTGGCGGTCGCGTACACGTGCTGTGCGATCGGGGTGGAACCGACGAAACTCACGGACTTGATTGCAGGATTGGTGATCAACTCGTCAACGGCGGCCTTGTCACCCTGCAATACGTTGAAAACACCCGGCGCCAGACCGGCTTCGGCCCACAGGCGGGCCAGCCATAGCGACGCCGAAGGGTCCTTCTCGGAGGGTTTGAGCACCACTGTGTTACCGGCGGCGATGGCAATCGGGAAAAACCACATCGGCACCATCGCCGGGAAGTTGAACGGGGAGATGACGGCGACCGGGCCCAGTGGTTGGCGGATCGAGTACACATCGACCTTCGTCGATGCGTTCTCGGTGAAGCCGCCCCTAAGCAAATAGGGTATGCCACAGGCGAACTCGACGACTTCCAGGCCGCGCTCAATCTCGCCCAGCGCGTCGGGCACGGTTTTGCCGTGTTCGCTGGTGATGATCCGTGCCAGCTCTTTCTTGCGGGAGTTCAACAACTCGCGAAACGCGAACAGGACCTGGGTGCGCTTGGCGAGGGAGGTGTCCCGCCACTGCGGATACGCTGCGGCGGCGGCGGCGATCACCGTGCGGGCGTCGTCGACATTGGCCAGTGCCACCTGCGCCGTCACCTGACCGGTCGCCGGATTGGTGATCGGCGCACGGGCACCGGAAGTGCCCGCGTAGACCTTACCGTCGGACCAGTGCTGCACGAGCTCTGTCATGGGGTCTCTTTCGTAGTGCTGGCCGGTGCTGGCCGGTGCTGGCCGGGTAAGGAGAAATCGGCGGCAGTCTCTTCGAGTCTGTCCGAGCCGAAGGGTGGAGTAGGGATTCATAGTGTTAGCGTTTGCGCGGCCCCAATTACACTGTGTAAATGTCGTTAACGGTTCGTGAGGTGATCGAGCTCCCGGTGCTGCGGCAGGGAATGCCGCAGGTCTTGAGTTCCTGCCGGTTCGAGGACCCGATCCGGTGGGTGCATATTGGCGATATCCCCGACCTGTCGGCCCTGTTGCAGGGCGGCGAGCTTGTCTTGACCACCGGCGTCGCGCTCGACAGTGCGCCGCGACGCTACTTACAGGGCCTGGCCGACGCCGGCGCCGTCGGCGTGGTCGTCGAACTCGGAACGGCGGTCTCCGCCGTGCCCGATTCGGTGGTTGCGCTGGCGCAGCGTTTGGATCTCGTGCTGGTGGCGCTGCACCGTCAGATCAGGTTCGTCGACGTGACCGAGGCTGTGCATCGGCGGATTGTCGCCGCGCAGTACGACGAGGTCGCCTTTGCTCGGCGCGTGCACGAGACTTTCACCGAGTTGAGCATGCTCCGCGCCTCGGCGGGCGCGATTGTCGATGCTGCCGGGCGCATCCTCGACGAACCGGTTGTGCTGGAGGACCTTGCACACCAGGCACTCGCAGTCGCCGCCGATGGTGGGTCGGCAGTGTCCTTGCTTGCCGACTGGGAGCAGCGGTCGCGTAGGAGCCCGACCCACAGCGGCGGGAGCGAAGGCTGGACGGTCACCTCCGTGGGTCCCCGCGGAGAGGAGTGGGGGCGACTGATCGTTCCAAGAAAGTCGGATGACCGGGCTCGGGCCACGATGGTTCTCGAGCGCGCAAGCGCAGCGCTGGCATTGCACCGGATGATCGAACGCGACCGGAGCGGGCTGCACCAGCAGGCGCAAAGCGGGCTGATCGATGACGTCCTGCTGAGTCGGATGACCGACGAGCACGAGGTCGCCGCCCGGGCGCACGCGCTGGGCCTGCGCAAGGCGGCGCGCTACTTCTCGGTGGCGGTACGCGCCCAGCCACCGACTGGTCATACGGATCCTGTTGCAGCCCAAAGGCGCAACACACGGTTGCTTGATACTGTCACGCATACGGCGAACGCGGCCGGCCATAGCGGCTTGTTCTCAATCCGCCGGGACGGCGAGATCGGCGCGGTGTTGGCGCTTAACGCCGCCCGCGGCGGGGCCGAAAAGATACTGCACGCGCTGGGGTTGCGTCTGCGCACCGACCTGCAGCGACTGGACGGCACCCAGCGATCGGTGTTTGCGGTCGGCGAGCCGGTCACCACCATCACCGACGCGATTCGCGGTTTGCGGCAGGCGGCACACATCGGCGAGGTCGCGATCGCGATGCCCGCGACGACACAAGCACTCTTTCGCGCGACCGATGTGCGGTTGCGCGGCCTGATTGCGCTATTGCGCGACGACCCGCGCGTGCAGCAATTCGCCGAAACCGAACTCAAGGCACTCCTGGCCGGCGAACCGGGCAACGAACCATCGCACCTGGAAGTCCTCCGCCATTACCTGCAACTCGCCGGCAATAAGGCGGCTTTGGCGCAACGTTTGCACATCAGCCGCCCCGCGCTCTACAAGCGGTTGACCACGCTCGGCCGCATCCTCGGGGTCGACCTCGATGACGCCGAGTCCATGACGTCGCTGCACGTCGCCGTCCTTATTCTCGACCACCGGCGACAGGTAGACCTCACCGCGCAAACCGGCACCCGCTAGCGGCGGGAGCAATGCCCACAGCTCCGGCGCGGCGGGCGATTTCACCCTGAAGCCTTAACTACAGCAGGTTGCCCGCCTCGGTGAGCACGCTGCGCAGGATGTCATAGATGGCGTCGAAGTCTTTCTGGCCACAAATCAGCGGTGGAGCCAGCTGGACCACTGGGTCACCACGGTCGTCCGCTCGGCAGTACAGGCCCGCCTCCCACAATGCCGGCGTCAAAAAGCCGCGCAGCAGCCGCTCGCTTTCCTCGTCGTTGAACGTTCCTTTGGCGGCTTTGTCCGTGACAAGTTCGATGCCGTAGAAGTAACCCTCGCCGCGCACGTCTCCGACGATCGGTAAGTCGAGTAGTTGCTCGAGCGTCGCGCGGAACGCCGGAGCATTCGCCTTCACATGGTCGTTGAGCGCTTCCCGCTCAAAGATGTCGAGGTTGGCCAGCGCCACCGCCGACGACACCGGGTGCCCGCCGAAGGTATAGCCGTGCCCGAAGACGGTACGCCCGTCGCTGAACGGCTCGAACAACCGGTCGCTGGCTATCATCGCGCCGATCGGGGAGTACCCCGACGATAGGCCCTTGGCGCAGGTGATCATGTCCGGCGTGTAGCCAAAGTCATTGCACGCGAACATCGATCCGATCCGGCCAAACGCGCATATCACCTCGTCCGAAACCAGCAACACGTCGTATTGATCGCAGATTTCCCGAACCCTTTCGAAGTAACCGGGAGGTGGGGGGAAGCAACCCCCGGCGTTCTGTACAGGTTCGAGGAACACCGCGGCCACCGTCTCGGGTCCCTCGAACTCGATGGCCTCGGCGATGCGGTCGGCACAGTAGGTCCCAAACTCATTGATGTCGGTGTCGTACGGGGCAGGCGCACGATAGAAGTTCGTGTTCGGTACCCGCAGACCCCCGGGAGTCACCGGCTCGAATGGCGCCTTGAACGCGGGGATGCCGGTGATGGCAAGCGCGCCCTGGGTGGTGCCATGGTATGCCACTGATCGGGAGATGACTTTATGCTTGCCGGGTTTGCCGATCAGCTTGAAGTACTGCTTGGCTAGTTTCCAGGCGCTTTCAACGGCTTCGCCCCCTCCGCTGGTGAAGAACACCCGGTTCAAGTCGCCCGGGGTATATCCGGCGAGTCGCTCGGCGAGCTCGATCGCCGCCGGTGTCGCATACGACCATAGCGGGAAAAACGCCAGTCGTTCGGCTTGCTTTGCCGCCACTTCGGCGAGTTCCCTTCGGCCATGGCCGACCTGAACCACGAACAGGCCGGACAAGCCGTCAATGTAACTCTTGCCGTTGCTGTCCCAGATCTGCGCGCCGTCCCCGCGGACGACAATCGGCGGTGTGATTCCGGCTCCGTGTCGCGCGAAGTGACCCCATAGATACCGATCCGCTCTATCGGACAGACTCGCGGAAATGCCGTCTATTTCTTGGGTAGTCGTCATCCTATATCCCAATCACGTTGTTGCCCAACAAGTCACGCATAAACCCAAGTTAGGGTGGATATCACTCCCGGTCACGGCTCTGATTTGGATGTGGATTGCTGCAAAAGCGGGCTCCCGGCGAATTCGATCCGGTCGTCGCGGTGGCGAATCGGGGTTATCGCGGCGGTCGTACGGCCGGTTTGACCGCGGTGGCTCTCATCCCTCTGAACGCGACGAGCGGATGCGGCAACCGAATCAAGCGAGGCGGCTCGATTCCATACATGACGCGACTATAGTTCAAAAGCGTTGTTAACAGCAACTTTTGATCGAGCAAATGCGACCTCCAAGTCAATTCTTCTCGAGGGATTTCGTATCGTCGCCGGGATGCGTTGCGGTACGGTAAATGCCATGAACGTCGTCGCGTCCGGCCGGACCGCAACAATCGCCTCCTGCTGGATCGACGGTGCGCCCGTCGTTACCGGAGGGCCGCTGCACCGGGTGGTCAATCCAGCGAATAACGCCACCGTGGTCGAACTGGCGTTGGCGACACCAGAAGACGTCGATACCGCCGTCGCCTCGGCTCGCTCGGCACTCAGGGGTTGGGCGACCGCGACACCGGTAGATCGGGCCACGGTGCTGACGAAGCTGGCCGAGCTCGCAGACTCGCACGCCGAGACGTTGATCGCCGAAGAAGTGAGCCAGACCGGTAAGCCGGTCCGGCTGGCCACCGAGTTCGACATTCCGGGCAGCATCGACAACATCGCCTTCTTCGCCTCCGCGGCACGGCATCTCGAGGGCAAGGCGACCGCGGAATATTCGGGTGACCACACGTCGAGCATCCGTCGCGAGGCCGTTGGCGTGGTCGCAACCATCACCCCGTGGAACTATCCGTTGCAGATGGCGGTGTGGAAGGTGATTCCGGCGTTGGCCGCGGGGTGCAGCGTGGTGATCAAGCCTGCCGAGCTCACCCCACTGACCACCCTGACACTGGCCCGGATCGCCAGGGAGGCAGGGCTGCCCGACGGAGTGCTCAATGTTGTGACCGGCGCCGGGGAGGACGTGGGTGCGGCGCTCGCCGGCCACCCGGATGTTGACGTGGTGACGTTTACGGGTTCGACGCAGGTCGGCCGCAAGGTGATGGCCGCCGCCGCCGTGCACGGTCACCGCACCCAACTCGAACTCGGGGGGAAGGCGCCGTTCGTGGTCTTCGACGACGCCGATCTCGATGCGGCAATCCAGGGGGCGGTTGCCGGCTCGCTGATCAACACCGGCCAGGACTGCACCGCCGCCACTCGGGCCATCGTCGCCCGGGATCTGTACGCCGACTTCGTCGCCGGCGTCGGCGAGGTGATGGGCAAGATAGTGGTCGGGGATCCGGAAGACCCCGATACGGATTTGGGTCCATTGATCTCCGCAGCCCACCGAGTGAAGGTTGCCGGCATGGTCGAGCGGGCGGCCGGGCAGGGTGGCCGGATTGTCACGGGTGGTGTGGCGCCGGATCTGCCGGGAGCCTTCTACCGGCCGACCTTGGTCGCCGACGTCGACGAGAGCTCGGAGATTTACCGGGCCGAGGTGTTCGGGCCGGTGCTGGCAGTGCGCGAGTTCACCGATGACGATGACGCGATCCGGCAGGCCAATGACACGGATTATGGTCTGGCCGCCTCTGCCTGGACGCGCGATGTGTACCGCGCGCAGCGGGCATCGCGTGAGATCAATGCCGGGTGCGTGTGGATCAACGACCACATTCCGATCATCAGTGAGATGCCACACGGCGGCTTCGGCGCCTCGGGCTTCGGCAAGGACATGAGCGCCTACTCCTTCGAGGAATATCTGGCCATCAAGCACGTGATGAGTGACATCACGACGGTCTCCGAGAAGCCGTGGCACCGAACGGTTTTCAACAAGCGCTGAGAGAACCCGTCGCGACGGCTCACGGACCGTGGCGACCGACAGTTTCGTTCGCAACGTTTGGAAGCGGGGTGACCGCCGGGCGGAAGGTGCTGTACCAGAACCAACCGCCGGAGGCAGATCAGATGTCGAGGACAAGGCGGCCGCCGCCTTTGGCGCGAGACACGCAGATCAACATGCTGGCGCCGCTGGTTCGCTCCTGCTCGGTCAACAGGCTGTCACGGTGGTCTACCTCCCCGGCCAGCACGGACGTTTCGCAGGTACCGCAGATCCCCATCTCACACGATGACGGACACTCGACACCTGCCGCGCGGACGGCTTCGAGCACCGACTGATCGGGTGGGACCGAAACCACCAAACCGCTGCGGGCCAATTCGATTTCCGAGTTCCCCGGGGTATCGGACCGAGTGGGCGCGGGGCCGAAACGTTCGAGATGCAGATCGCGGCCGCGACCGACGCGGTTCATCGAGTCGATGAGGGCATCCGTCAAGGCCGGGGGGCCACAGCAGTAGACGGCCGCTCCGGACGCGTTGTCGACGACGTCGCCGATGTCGATCAAGCCGTCCGTGTCCTGCGCCACGAAGCGCACCGCATCACTGGGAAGTTCGCCTTTGAACGCGAAATGGGCCGCCGACCTTGCGCCGTAGACAAGCTCCCACTTGATGCCACGCGAGTCGACCTCGCGGATCATCGGCAAGATCGGGGTGATGCCAATGCCGCCCGCCACGAACACGTACCGGTCGGCGTCAACCAGCTTGAAATTCGAACGTGGCAAACCGATGTCGATAATCCGTCCGCACCGCAGCTCACGGTGCGCCTCGACCGAGCCCCCGCGGCCACCTCGCAGTTCGAGTACCGCAATGCGATAGCGGGTGCGATCGGCCGGGTCGCCGCACAGAGAGTACTGGCGTACCGCCCCGGAGGGCAGGTACACATCGATGTGGGCGCCAGGCTCCCAGATCGGCAGGTCTTGGCCCGTGGGGGAGACGAACTCGAACGACGTAACCGACTCTGCCTCCCAACGGGCCGCCTCGACGCGCACGGTCAGGGCGTCAGACCCTGGCATCGCTGTCTTTCACCCGACTCATCAACTCGTTGAACGAACGCCGATAGTTCAACGTGAACAAGTCCGCGGGCACCGAAAACTCCTGAGCCTCGGCATCCCAGGGGATTTCACGCGGCTCGACGTGCTCCACGATCGGGATATCCTCCAGGTAGACCATCTCCTCGATCCGCAGGCACTCCTCGAGATCGGCTCCCTTGTAGCCGACTTCGTTGGCGACTCCCCAGAAGATCTTGACTTGTTCATAGGAAACGGGTGACGGAAAGCCCACGACGACTCGCCTGCCGAGTTTCTCGTAGTGGTATGTGATCGACGCGAAGCCGGGGGCCGAGCACAGGTAACGCATCATGCAGTCACCGTCTTCCGCCCATTCGCCGTTGCCGGCGTTGAGCGGGCGATCCATCCAGACGTTCAGACCGTCCCGGTATACGTTCAACGGTTCCACCACCTCGGGGGTCGGTCCCATAGACACCTTATGGACGAACGGAAAGTGGGCAACGTCGCGGAAGTTCTCCATCGAGATACCCACGCCGACAGCGGAATCAATCGGGTCGGCGGCTAACCATTCAAAATCGATTCCGCCCCAGTCCTCCACCTCGTACATCTCGCGGATCGGATCCTCGAGAACCGTCCATACGTGGCCGAAGCGCTCGACGGCAGAATAGGTGGCGATCGCCGCTCGCGGTGGGATCTGCGATTGGTCTGACAGGGAAGGGATTCGGGTACACGCGCCGTTCTCGCTGCCGAACTCCCACCCGTGGTACGGGCACGCTATCGAGTCCCTGTGCACCTCGCCGCGGGACAGGTCGGCGCCACGGTGCGGGCAACGCCGCGATTGAACGGTTACCTGTCCCCTCCCGTCGCGGTATACCACCAACTTCGTCCCGAGCAGAGTCGCGCGCTGCGGGGTGTCGAGATCGCGGATGCGAGCCACTGGGAACCAGGACCGGCGCATCGCCGCCTCGGCCAGATCGCGTTTGGTGATGCTGGAATTGGCTGTGACAGTCATGCGACCTGCCTCTTTCGGTGACGTGCTGCTCACGCAGCGGGAATAAGGGCACCGCCGTTGACGGCAAGCGTTTGGCCGGTGATGAAACCGGCGGCGTCACTGGCCAGGAACGCGACCGCCGCAGAGATCTCGGCGGGGTCGCCGAGCCGTCCGAGCGGAACCGCGGCCAACTCGGCTTCATAGACATCCTGTGGCACCATCCGGGTCTGGATGGCGCCGGGGGCGATCGCGTTGACCAGGATCCGATGCGGAACCATTTCGATGGCGAGGGCCTTCATCAGTCCCAGCTGTGCGGCCTTGGACACCATGTAGCCGTAGGAGTGGCCGTCGGGTACTTGGCCCCACTGCGAGGAGATGAAGATGACGCGTCCGGCAGTGCTGTTCTTCAGTAGCGGAAACAACGTCCGGGTGATCTCGTAAGGGCCCAGGACGTTGACGTCGAGGTAGGGCTGCAGGTGCGCGGCCGGGGTATCGGCCAGCGTCTTCCAGTCGTGGACGATGCCGGCGTTGTGCACCACGATGTCGAGACCGCCGAACACCTGCCGAGCGCGGTCACACACGCGCGTCCCGGCATCCGGTGTGGTGACGTCGAGCGTCAAGGTATGCACTTGTCGGCCGGTGTCAGCACGGATCTCTTTGGCCACCACCTCAAGTTCGTTCGTATCAAGGTCGGCGATCAGCAGGTCGGCGCCCCGGTCGGCCAAGGTGGCGGCATGAGTTGCTCCCATTCCGCGGGCGGCGCCCGTGACGAACGCGGTCCGTCCGGCCAGGCTCGTCGTCGGCAGCCCGCTCATGAGGCCGTCCGAGACACGTGCGGTTCGGTGATGTAGAGCATGTTGCCGTCGGGATCGAAGAAAGGACGGTAGCGGTACCAGGTGCCACTGGGGTGCTTCCACTCGATGCGCTTGTCGACCCACTGCACCCGTCCATCGAGCTCGGCCTCGGCCTCGTCGAGGTCGTCGACCTCGAACGCAAAGGAGTCGTACCCGGGCGCGTTCTCCGGATTGACCGCGGTGCGGCGCGGAGGGTGCTCTCCCACTTCGGATTTGAAGATATAAAGGGTGAGGTTACCCAAGTCGATTGCGGCCCACTCCTCGTCCTTCTCATAGGGTAGGTAAAACGGTAGGCCGAGGACGCCGTGGTAGAAGTCAACCAGCGTGTCCACATTGTGAGTAAGGATGTCCATATTGTCGATTCGTTTAAGCGTGGGCATTGGTCTTCTCCTTCGCTGATGGTGCCGCCAGAGCGGCCGGGGCGGTGCACGGGCCGCCCGGGTGGACGGTCAGCGTGCCGGCGTCAACCTCGAGGATGACGGTGGCCAGGGTTTGGAACTGGGCGGACGGCGGCAGCGCGGGATCGACGTGACAGCAGGTGCCGCCGCCGCCCAGCAGATGCGACGACATCGCGGCCAGGACGTCGTGGATGGTGATCTCGGGGCGGCCGGCTAGTGCCCGCCGCAGCATGTCGTGGCGGACGACGGTATCTGGCCCGTTGCGCAGTTCGGTATCGGCGAGATTGGCCGGCGTGCTCAGAAAGTGGTTGGTATGCACCAGGAGTCCGTCGGCGTCAGGCAATGCGTAGCCCACACCGGCGGGGTTGAGTTCCACGCTGATGGCCGCAGACTCGCCACCGGCCGTCGCGACCAGCGTGAGCGAAGAGGAGGCGGACACCGCCGCTTGAGCCGCCATGGTGAGTGCGTGGTTGAGGTCGCGGGCTTCGTCGAGGATCCTGCGGGCCAAAATATGCACCGGCACACCGATTTCGGCCCCGTCGTCACGGTGATGCAGGATGTTGAAGTGGATACCCAGACCCTGGTTGTTGACGCCGATCTTGCCCAAGATGCCGTATTCGGTGACGGTGGTGACGAGGCGGCCGTCGGGGCGCGGAATTTCCCACACGAGCCACAGGTCACTGAGGTCGGCATACCAATCCCAGGCTTGCACCGCCAACGGCGCCCGACCCTTCCGGAGTCGCACCACGGTCGAGCATTCATGGGCCCGCGCCGATTCGCCGTTTGCGCGCCGGCCGAGGGCGGCCAATACCTCAGTACGAGCGTTGATGGCTGCGATGGAGGCGACCGGAACTTTCGCCGCGTGGGCGAGGCCGGTGATCTCGTCGGCCAACTCGGTTGAGTACCGCGCGATGCGACTGAAAGCGATTTTCCCCCAATGCTTCAAGTCCACAGACTTGCCGGCGACGCGGTCGAATAGCCCCTGGTAGGCAGCAACCGTCGCTGCGACTTCGCCCGCATACGTCTCCCCGAACTCGGCGCCTCGCTCATAGGGGAGTGTCTGCGAGGACCGGAATCGGTTTGTCACGGCTGGGATTTCACCGCCACGCCCAGCGACGGCGCCGCGTACTCGGCGACTTGGTCCATTCTGGCGAACCAGACATCCCCCGATGCGACGATGTGTTCCACGACTCGCTCGAGTTGAGCGAGTCGATAGGGCCGGCCGATAACCTCGGGATGCATCGTGAAGCTCGTGTGGCGCCGCTCGGCGCGTGCCGACTCGAATTCGGCGATCCAGGTGCGGCGCAACTCATCCGGGTCGGCGACATTGCCACCGCCGTCGATGTTCCAGCCGAATCGGGGCCAGTCGTCCAGTGACCAGTGCACTGGAATCTCCAGAATCTGGAGATCGCCCCAGCGCTCAATGTACGGACGATCATCACCCATGCAGCTGGAGTCGTAGACGAAGCCGAATTTCACCAGCAGCTCGAAGGTTTCCGGTGTCAGCTCCCAGGAGGTGGAGCGGTAGCCGCGGGGCTTGGGAACGCCGATTTGTTCGAAAACCTCCAGACCACGCTCGATCTCGTCGGCTTGGGACTGCGCGGACGCCTTATCGCTACGCAGGTGCAGGTACCCGTGGTGAGCCACCTCGTGGCCGGCTTCGAGCAACCTGTCCACCAGCCCGGGGTGATGTTCGGCGGTATAGCCCGGCACAAAGAAGGTCGCTGGAATATGTTGGCGTCCAAGCAGTTCCAAGATCCTCGGAATGCCGCGCACCACCCCGTAACGCCCCTCGGAAAGGATCGTGAGCCTGCGCTCGTACTCCGCGCCCTCGCCGAGCCAGCCTGCTTCGGCGTCGACGTCGAACGTCAGCGAAACGGCGACACTGTTGTCGCCGGGGAAGCGGTGCAATCGGGTCACGAAACCTCCTGGTACGCGCTGCGCAATGCATCAATGACACCGCTATGTGCGACGCGTTGCGTTGTCCATAACGCTAACACCACGCAAACAGGGCATGCAACCTGCGCCATTCGCCTTCGCATTGTGCGTGGGAGCCCCGGCGTCCCGCGTTGCGCGACGGTGCGGCGGCTCCGAAATCGCGCCTCTCCCGCGAGATCGGCGCCGCGTCGATGTCAGTCGGTCGGTGGCGTCACGTAGCGCAGCTTATGCACATGCACCACGGACATCGCCTCGACCGACCGCACACCCTCGATCGTATGGACCTCGTTCTCCAGGAACTCCCACAAGTCGACGTTGTCGGCACTGGCGATCTCCGCGCAAACGTCTGCGCGGCCGAGCAGGGTGGAGACATAAGAGATTTGAGGCAATTTCGTCAGGGCGGCCACCACGTCACGATGGTGTTGCGGGTCCACCGTGAGCATTGCGATGGTCAGTTGCTGGTTGCTCAGACGTTTCGGATCGGCAAAAGCCACGATCCGCAAGATCTCGAGATCTTGCATGCGCTTCACGCGTGCGCGCACGGTGGCCTCAGAAGTGCCCACCACTCGGGCGATCTCGCGAAATGCGCGTCGGCCGTCCTCTTCGAGCTGATGCAGGATCGCGCGGTCGAGGTGGTCGAGACTGTCCTGGGCCATGCCCATGACTCTAGCGAGACGCGTTTGCTGCATCGGACGGGCACATCCACGCATTCACTAGGTGCGGGGCGCCCAGCGTCTACGTCTCGCGCAGAAATTTCAAATTGCACCACGCAATGCGCAGTGCTAGTGTTCCGCCTCACAACCGATGCGATGAGCAAAGTTGCGCCGATCGCGTTTCCCGACAGCAAGGCCCGGGGCTTACCTTCAGCCAGGAACCAGAGGAGCCTGAATGACCGCACACGACTCGTTCGCCGACGACCACACCTACGACAAGAGCCTTAGGTGGTGGGACGGCTTCACGATCAGTCTGTCCATCCCAGCTGCCCTGTTTGTCGGTATGGGCTATGCCATCGGCTTGATCGGTGCGTGGACCACGGTGGTACTGCTGGGGATCGTCGCCGTGCAGGCTTGCCTCCAGAACTTTGTGTACTCGGAAATGGCCAGCATGTTCGCCGACAAGGTCGGCGGTATCTCGATGTACGCCCACCAGGGTTGGCGCAGACATTCCACACTGGTGGGTCCGCTCGCAACCTATGGCTACTGGTTTGCGTGGTCGAGTTCGCTCGCCATCTATGGTCTGCAGATCGGCAAGCTGGTGCAGTCCGAGTGGTTCCCCGAGCAAACGTGGACGTTTTCCACCGGGCTTGCGACGGTCGGGCTTCCGCACATGATCGGGCTCGGTGTCCTGGTACTGGGCTGGGCCCTCAACGTGCTGGGCATGCGCCCTGCGATGTGGATCATGTACGCCACGGGGATCCTGGTGCTTATCCCGATCGTGGTGTTCGCCGCTTCTCCGCTGCTCTCCAGCCAGTGGTCGATAAGCAAATTGCATTGGGATCTCGCCGCCAGCGGGGAACCCGGGTGGCGCACAGCACTCGCCTGGATGTTCGTGCTCGCCTGGTCCGGATACGGCATTGAGGCGGTCGCGTCCTTCGTCCCTGAATTCCGTGACACTGTCCGCGACAGCCGAATTGCGCTGCGGCTGGCCGGCCTCTTCATCATCGTCGTGTACACGCTGGTCCCCTTCGGCGTCGGTGGCATTGTCGATCAAGCGGACGTCGCGGCGAACCCCGTGACGTTCTACCTCCGCCTGTTCGGCAGCCTCTTCCGGGGCGGGGACGTGGTGATGACGATCTGCATGATCGCGGGACTGCTACTTCTCATGGTGATGACCACCGCCGACGGCGGACGCGTGCTACACGGGAGCGCGCGTGAAGGTCTGACCATCAAGCAGCTCGGCGAACTCAACCGCTTCAAAGTCCCGGGCCGCGCCATGTCGTTGGATTTGGTAGTGAATGTGATCCTGATCCTTTTCGTCGGGGAAGCGCTCGCGGTGATTGTGGCCGGCATCCTCGGTTACATTCTGTGCCATATCTTTTCGCTCACCGGGTTCCTGCACCTGCGTCGCGACCAGCCGGATGCGCCACGCCCCATCAAACTCGGCCGCCGGTGGATCTACATCGCGGCCGCCCTCGTAGTGATCGACACGGCGATGCTCGTGGTCGGTGCGTTCAGCGCGTCGATCACCGGCTACGGCACTACCAAGGATTTAATCGTCGGAGTCGTGGTGCTCTCGATGTCGATTGTGCTCTACGCCTACCGGCGCCTCGTTCAGGATCGCCAGCCATGGGTATGGCGCGAGCCCGCCGTCGCCAGCGAGGTGGACGGGACCAGCGTTCCCCTGGTCTCGCCGTGACGATGGCGTCAACGTTCATTTACCTAGGACGCTGTTGATAAAGCGATATGCGATCTGTAGCAAACTAATATAGCCGATCAATTGTCTTTGCGACGGGTAGCTTCGAAGTAATCGTTACTGCCGTTGTGTGAACTGTTGCATTCGGACTGGCAAGCGGGCGTGCGAGCCTGGCGGCGACCCGCTCTCATGGAATTCCCCGGCTTCCGGGTTGCAGGGGCGTGACGACGAATTGGGCATGTAAACGCCCTCTGACTCGATACGTGCCGAGGATGCCTCGCGTGCGGGTGTCGGGCTGAACGCCAGAAGTGACGGTTCTCGAGCTTCGAAAGGAACGGTTATCCGCGAGCCGCGACGAATCGGTTCGGCTAATCGATTACTAGACCCGTAACGCGGCTGTTAATTCCGGTAATCAGTCAACAATCCCGTCGGTATAGGTATTGCACAGCTAACTTTACTACGTTAGCATTACGCCAATCAATAAGGGCCTATTACTAGCGCGAAAGGAAAAGCTATGGTGTTCGTGACTACGCAGCCGGAGGCCTTGGCGGCTGCCGCTGCGACTTTGAGCGGTATCGGGGCGGGGGTTGATTCGCAGAACGCGGCTTCCGCGGCGCCCACGACTGGTGTGGTCCCGGCGGCGGCTGACGAGGTTTCCGCGCTAACCGCGGCACAATTTTCCGCGCACGCACAGATGTACCAGGCGGTGAGCGCCCAGGCGGCGGTGATCCACCAGATGTTCGTGAACACGCTGGGAATCAGTGCGTTTTCGTATGACGCCACTGAGGCCGCCAATGCCACCGGCGTGGGTTAACTCCCACCACCCACCGCTCCCCTTGGGGGCGAGTCCTTTCCGGTGATCGATTACTAGTCGAGGAGATTGAGATGGCAACTCGGTTCATGACCGACCCGCACGCGATGCGTGCGATGGCCGGTCGTTTCGAAGTGCATGCGCAGACGGTGGAGGACGAGGCCCGCAAGATGTGGGCGTCGTCGATGAACATCGCCGGTGCGGGGTGGAGCGGCCAGGCCCAGGCCACGTCCTACGACACGATGGGGCAGGTCAACCAGGCCTTCCGCAACATTGTGAACATGCTGCACGGGGTTCGCGACGGCTTGGTCCGCGACGCGAACAACTACGAGCAGCAAGAGCAGGCTTCGCAGCAGATCTTGAGCAGCTAGGGGATATGACGATGACGATCAATTACCAGTTCGGTGACGTTGACTCCCACGGTGCCCTGATCCGGGCCCAGGCGGCGTCGTTGGAGGCCGAGCACCAGGCCATCGTTCGCGATGTGCTGGCCGCCGGTGACTTCTGGGGCGGCGCCGGTTCGGTCGCCTGCCAGGAGTTCATCACCCAGTTGGGTCGTAACTTCCAGGTGATTTACGAGCAGGCCAACTCCCACGGCCAGAAGGTGCAGACCGCCGGCAGCAACATGGCGAGCACCGACAGCGCCGTCGGGTCCAGCTGGGCCTGACGCCCCGCTTTCTCGAACCCGGGGCCGCACCCCGGCGAGGTCGCAACGGTGCTTCCGGCAGGGAATCGGCATCCGCGAGTGCGCCGCGTAACGGCTTGAGAGAACAGACATTTCACTGAAAGCGGTTCCTCGCAGCAACAGGGCAACCGTGAATGCAATCAGCAGCCAGCTGGGTAGGAGGGAAAATGCTGGATTATGCGGCGTTGCCGCCGGAGATCAACTCCGCGCGGATGTACTTAGGAGCCGGTTCGGAGCCGCTGATTACGGCCGCGGCAACCTGGGACCGGTTGGCTTCCGAGTTGACGTCGGCGGCGACCTCCCATCAATCGGTGATCTCCGAGCTGACAAGCGGGCCCTGGTTGGGCCCGTCGTCGGCATCGATGACCGCCGCAGCCCTGGCGTACGTGGAGTGGATGACGACCACCGCAGCGCAGGCTGAACAGACCGCGGACCAGGCGCGTTCGGCGGCCGCGGCATACGAGGCCGCTTTCGCGGCCACGGTGCCGCCGCCGCTGATCGCGGCCAACCGGACGCTGTTGGCGTCGCTGGTGGCCACCAACATCATTGGCCAAAACGGCGCAGCCATCGCCGCCGCCGAAGCCCAGTACGCCGAAATGTGGGCGCAAGACGCCGCTGCGATGTATCGATATGCCGCCGGCTCAGCGGCCGCGACGACGCTGACCGCGTTCACTGCGGCGCCGCAGACCACCACCAACTCGTCCGCGCCGGCCGCCCAAGCTGCCGCGGCGGGCACGCAGGCCAGTTCGGCCGCCGGCCAGTCGCTGCTGTCCCAGGTGCCGGCGGCGCTGCAAAGCCTATTGGGCGGCGGTACCAACCCCCTGCAGGCGCTGGCCGACTTGATCAACGAGTTCAATGCCACCCCCTTGGGTAGCGCGCTTTCCCCGTTCCTGGAATCTGTCGGGTTGGACAACACATTCCTCAGTGGCGTTACGTTCTTCGCTTCCGGTCCCCTGTTCATGCTGGGCCCGCTGATGTCGTTGGCGCTGCCGAATCTGGGAGTCAACGGGGGGCTGGTCGCGGCGGCTGCGACTTCGGTGACCGCGGCACCGGACGCCGTGGCGGGCTTGGCGAACTCGTCGGGGGCCGGAACGGGTCCGGTGAGCCTGGTAGGAGCCGACGTGTCGGCGAAGTTGGGTCGCGCCGCATCCGTCGGAGGTCTCGCGGTGCCGCAGGCTTGGGGCAGTGCTGCGCCGGAGATTCGACTCGTCGGAAAACCGCTGCCGATGCCCGGTCTGGACGCGTTGCCCGAAGCGGGGGCGGCCGGCCCGGGTGGCTGGTTTGGCGGTATGCCTCCCGTGGCCAGCGTGGTCAACGCACCCCGAAGCGGCGCGTCATACCGTCCCGAGACTCGGCGCAAGGTGGTTGCCCAGATGCCCGGGGAGGAGTCCGTCACGCCAGCGGCCATCCAAAGTCGCGAGCCGATGCCGGAGCGGCGTGGCCTGGAGGGCGAAGCCGCGATGAGTGAACGCGAGCGTTTCGATCTGGAGCGACTACGCGACGAGCTAGCCGATTTGGTCATGGAACGGGACGCCGCCGCGCGGCTGATCAAGGAAGCGATTAGGCCATGAGCATAGATTTCACAGCGTTGCCGCCGGAGGTCAACTCGGGCCGGATGTATGCAGGAGCAGGTGCGGGTCCGCTGATGGCGGCCGCGGCGGCCTGGGACGGTATCGCAGCGGAGATGAGTTCGGCGGCGAACTCGTATCAGGCGGTGGTTTTGGAGCTGACCAACGGACCCTGGGTTGGTCCGTCGTCGCTGTCGATGGCCGCTGCGGCGGCTCCGTACGCGGCGTGGATGGACACCACCGCAGCGCAGGCTGAGCAGACGGCAAACCAGGCCCGCTCCGCCGTGGCCGCCTACGAGGCCGCGTTTGCCGCGACCGTGCCGCCCGCGGTGGTCGCGCAGAACAGGTTGCTCCTCGCGACGTTGGTCGCCACGAACATCCTCGGCCAAAACACCCCGGCGATCATGGCGACCGAAGCGCACTACGCCGAGATGTGGGCCCAGGACGCCGCGGCGATGTACGGCTACACCGTCGCGTCGGCGGGAACGGTCCAATCGATTCAATCCACGCCATTCAGCGCTGCACCGCAGACCACCAACGGATCCGGGTCGAGCACCCAGGCCGCTGCTGCCACTCCGGCGGCGGGTTCCACCGCATCGCAGATTGTGCAGACCCTGGGATCGGGTAACGGGCCGCTGAGCTGGCTGACAGACCTTCTGAACAACCCGTGGATCACCGGTTACGAAAGCCTGACGAGTGCCGGGGCTTTGGCTCCGTACGCGTCGTTATCGGACGGAGTCCTGTTCAACGCGTGCGGTGTCCTGTTCGATATCGTCCCCATGACCAGCGCGGGAATGATCCCCGGCGTCGCGGCAGCGCAAGCCACGGTCGCCGCCGCGGCGCCCGCTGACGCGGCGGCCGCCGCGGCGAGCCTGGCGGGCTCTCATAGTGGCGACGCCTCGGCCGCCATAGGTCGGGCGGGCACAGTCGGCGGCCTCTCGGTACCGCAGTCCTGGGCCAGCGCGGCGCCCGAGATCCGGCTTGTCGCAAGAGGTTTGCCGATGGCTGGTCTCGACGCGCTACCGCAGGTGGTGTCCCTACCGGGCGGTGGCTTCGGCGGCATGCCCGGAATTGGTCCGATCGGCAGTGTGGTCAATGCGCCACGAAATGGCGAGACCCGATCCCGGTCCCAGGCCAAAGCAGGTGGGCAGCAGCCCGGCGCGGGCGGCGGCCACGGCGAGACGAAGGTCCGCTGGGCGAACTTCGACGAGTTCCCCACGGACGGGAAGCCGATGAGTGAACACGAAAAGCTGCGCAAGGCGATCGCCGAGGTCGCCAAGGAACGTGATGTGCTCACACGTTCAGCAGCCATGCTCATCAATGAAGCTCTGCAAAGGTGAGGCGCTGAGAACCTGGACGACGCCGGATCCCCGCTTACCCTTCTGCGCTGGTCGCGAACTGCGCGATCCAGCCCGCCGACTGTCCGAGACGGCCGAGTCGGCAGCGGGGCCGTGGACAGGGGCAGCCGGTTCAATTCCCGCACCGCGCATGAACTTCGCGGCAGTCACGGGCTGCGTCGGAGCCCGCCCGGACGCCGTCGGCTTCCGTTGGCGCAGCAAAACTGAGAGTTAGGACGCACGCCAGGGCCCAGCCTCGTCATACCCACTAGGGTGGGGGTATGGCCCCGATAAAAGACCCGCGCAAGCTTTTCCTGGAATGGCCCGTGCTGCGCCAGCTGCGTTCGGGAGATAAATTCGGCCGCGGGTCGGCCGTCACGTCCCAGCACACGCGCGCCGTGGAGCCGCGCACGACGACGGCAGACCGGGTAGTGCAGAGCGTGTGTCCCTACTGCGCGGTGGGCTGCGGCCAGTTGGTCTACGTGAAGGACGAGAAGGTCGTCCAGATCGAGGGTGACCCCGGCTCGCCCATCTCGCGGGGACGCTTGTGCCCCAAAGGTTCTGCGAGTGAGCAGCTGGTCAACTCCCCCGGCCGGCAGGTGCACGTGCTGTACCGAGCGCCGCGCTCGACGGAATGGCAGCGCCTCGAGCTCGACACCGCGATCGACATGATCGCCGATCGCTTCGTGGAATCCCGCCGCCACACCTGGCAGGACATCGACAAGAAGGGCCACCCCCTGCGCCGCACCATGGGGATCGCGGCCCTCGGCGGCGCAACCCTGGACAATGAAGAGAACTACCTCATCAAAAAGCTCTTCACCGCCGCGGGCGCGATCCAGATCGAGAACCAAGCTCGCATTTGACACTCCGCCACGGTTCCCGGTCTGGGAGCCTCCTTCGGGCGCGGCGGCGCCACCCAAACCCTGCAAGACATGGCCAACGCCGACTGCATCGTCATTCAGGGCTCCAACATGGCCGAGTGCCACCCGGTCGGCTTCCAGTGGGTCGAGGAAGCGCGGGCGCGCGGCGCGCGGATCATCCACGTCGACCCGCGGTTCACCCGCACCTCGGCGGTGTCGGACCGGCACATCCCCATCCGGGCCGGCTCGGACGTGGTGCTGCTGGGCGCGTTGATCAACCACATCCTCACCAATGACCTGTGGTTCAAGGAATACGTCGTCGCGTACACCAACGCCGCCACGCTGATCAACGACAAATACCGGGACGCCGAGGATCTCGGTGGGCTGTTCTCCGGCTACGACCCCGAGACCGGGCAGTACGACACGTCGACGTGGGCGTACGAACAGGAGGAGAACGGCCAGATCGAGTCGCCCGGTGGCGGCCACACGCACGGCGCGACGGCGGCGCAGAGCGCGGCCGGCCACGAGCAGGGCAGCGGCGGCCCGCCGCTCGCGCACGCCCGGGTGAAGCGCGACGAGACCCTGCAGCACCCGAGGACCGTGTTCCGGATCCTCAAGCGCCACTACGCCCGCTACACGCCCGAGATGGTGACCGACGTCTGCGGCATCAGCCGCGCGGATTTCGACTACCTCGCCCGCTCGATCGTCGAGAACTCCGGGCGCGAGCGCACCACCTGCTTCGCGTACGCCGTCGGTTGGACGCAGCACACCCTCGGGGCCCAATTCATCCGCACCGCAACCATTTTGCAGCTGCTGCTGGGAAACGTGGGCCGGCCGGGCAGCGGCATCATGGCCCTGCGCGGCCACGCCACCATTCAGGGCTCCACCGACATCCCGACGCTGTTCAACCTGCTGCCCGGGTATCTGGCGATGCCCAAGGCCGGCGTCCACGACACGCTCGCCGACTACCTCGACGCCGTCGGCTCCAAGAAGCAGAAGGGCTACTGGGCCAACGCCGACACCTACATGGTCAGCCTGCTCAAGGCGTGGTGGGGCGACGCGGCCACCGAGGACAACGACTGGGCCTACGGCTACCTGCCCCGGCTCTCCGGCCCGCACGGCACCTACCAGACCGTCACGGCGATGCTGGCCGACGAGGTGGAGGGCTACTTCCTGCTGGGCCAGAACCCCGCGGTCGGGTCGGCGCACGGCCGGATGCAGCGACTCGGCATGTCCCACCTCAAGTGGCTGGTGGTCCGCGACCTCAACCTCATCGAGTCCGCCACCTGGTGGAAGGACGGGCCGGAGATCGCGTCGGGCGAGCTGAAGACCGAGGATATCGAGACCGAGGTCTTCTTCCTGCCGGCCGCCTCGCACGTGGAGAAGGCGGGGTCGTTCACCCAGACGCAGCGGCTGGTGCAGTGGCGCCACAAGGCCGTCGATCCGCCGGGGCAGTGCCAGAGCGAACTGGCGTTCTTCTACGAGCTGGGCAAGCGGATCAGGGAGCGGCTGGCCGGCTCCACCGACGAGCGCGACCGCCCGTTGCTGGACCTCACGTGGGATTACCCGACCGACGAGGACGGCGATCCGCACGGCGAGGCGGTGCTGGCCGAGGTCAACGGGTATCACGTCACCGGCGCCCATGCCGGCACGCCGTTGTCGTCCTACACCGAGATGCGTGCCGACGGATCGACGGCCGGCGGATGCTGGATCTACACCGGGGTCTACGCGGGCGCCGTCAACCAGGCGGCCCGGCGGGTGCCGCAGGGCGGCCCGTCGCCGAGCCAACAGGAGTGGGGCTGGGCGTGGCCCGCCGACCGCCGCATCCTCTACAACCGCGCCTCCGCCGACCCCGAGGGCAAGCCGTGGAGCGAGCGCAAGAAGCACGTCTGGTGGGACGCCGATCAGCAACGCTGGGTCGGCTACGACGTGCCCGACTTCGTCGCCGACCGGGCGCCGGGCAGCCGGCCCGATCCGGACGTCGGGGGTCCCGACGCGCTCGCGGGGGACGACCCGTTCATCATGCAGGCCGACGGCAAGGGCTGGTTGTTCGCGCCGCAGGGCGTGGTCGACGGGCCGCTGCCCACCCATTACGAGCCGCAAGAGTCGCCGGTCGCGAACCCGCTGTACCCCCAGCAGCGCAACCCCGCGCGAATCACGTTCCCGCGCAAGGACAATCTGAGCGCGCCCAGCGCCGGTGAGCCCGGGGCCGACGTCTATCCCTATGTCTTCACGACGTATCGGCTCACCGAGCATCACACCGCCGGCGGCATGAGCCGGTGGCTACCCTACCTGTCGGAGCTACAACCGGAGATGTTTTGCGAGGTGTCCCCGGAGTTGGCCGCCGAGCGCGGCCTCGAACCCTACGGTTGGGCGACGATCGTCTCGCCGCGCGCCGCCATCGAGGCGCGGGTGCTGGTCACCGAGCGGATGAGCCCGCTCGTCGTCGGAGGCCACACGGTCCACCAGATCGGCCTGCCCTACCACTGGGGCGTCGGGAGCGACGCTGTGGTCAGCGGGGACGCGGCCAACGATCTGCTCGGCGTGACGCTGGACCCCAACGTGCAGATCCAGGAATCCAAAGCGGGGTCCTGCGACATCCGCCCGGGCCGCCGGCCACAGGGCGAGGAACTGCTCCGGCTGATCGCCGAGTACCAGTCCCGGTCGGGCGCCACGGTCGAGACCGGCAATGTTTTGGTGAGCGACGCCGCGCGGGAAGGAGGAGCCGATGGGACAACTGAGCGGACCGACTGACCCGACCGTCGACGCCGGCTGGGCGGAACCCAAGCCGCGCAAGGGGTTTTTCACCGACACCTCGATCTGCATCGGCTGCAAGGCCTGCGAGGTCGCGTGCAAGGAGTGGAACCGCAACCCGCGCGACGGCAACCTGGAACTACTGGGGTCGTCCTACGACAACACCGGCGCACTGGGTGCCAGCACATGGCGCCACGTCGCGTTCATCGAACAGGGTCGCGACCGCATCGAGGAGGCGCGCGAATCCGGGCGCGCCCTGGTGGGTTTGGGGATGCCCGCCGTTCGGAAGGCCGACGAGAAGCCGGACCTCACGCCGCCGGACACGCCCGAATTCCGCTGGCTGATGTCGTCGGACGTGTGCAAGCACTGCACCCACGCCGGCTGCCTCGACGTCTGCCCGACGGGCGCGCTGTTCCGCACCGAGTTCGGCACGGTCGTCG
Source organism: Mycobacterium saskatchewanense (assembly GCF_010729105.1). Taxonomy (NCBI): domain Bacteria; kingdom Bacillati; phylum Actinomycetota; class Actinomycetes; order Mycobacteriales; family Mycobacteriaceae; genus Mycobacterium; species Mycobacterium saskatchewanense. Next base: position 3,235,747 of record NZ_AP022573.1, on the reverse strand, counting down.
TGCAGGCCGACGTGTGCAACGGGTGCGGCACCTGCGTGGCCGGCTGCCCGTTCGGCGTGGTCGAGCGCCGCAGCGACGGCACGTACGCGACGCCGGCCGAACGGCCGGGCCGTCCCGCCGAGAAGTTCGTCACCGGGGTCGCCCAGAAGTGCACCCTCTGTTATGACCGCCTCGTCGAGGACCAGATCCCGGCCTGCGCCAAGACCTGCCCCACCACGTCGATCAAATTCGGCGACCACGACGACCTGGTTGTCACGGCGCGGGAACGGGTCGCGGCGCTGCACGCCGAGGGGCGTACCGAGGCCCGCCTCTACGGCGCCAACGAGCACGACGGGGTGGGCGGTACCGGGTCGATCTTCTTGCTGCTCGACGAGCCGGAGGTCTACGGGCTGCCGCCGGATCCGCGGGTGTGCACGGCCGACCTGCCCCAGATGTTCAAACGGGCGAGCATGGCCGCGGCGGGGATGGCTGCCGCCGCGGTGCTGGCCTTCTGGAAAGGCCGGTGAGGCTCGGATGAGTACCTCCGAATACGACAGCCTGCGTCCGCCGGAGCCTCCAGGAGGCAGGCGCCGCAAGGGCAAGCGCGGCGGACGGCGGGGCGGGGGCGACGGCTCGCGCGAAATGCCCATGGTCCCGGAGGTCGAATTCTCCTCGTACTACGGGCGTCCGGTGGTGAAACCCCCGCCCTGGGGACACGAGGTGGCCGCGTACCTGTTCCTGGGCGGCGTGGCCGGCGGGTCCGGTCTGCTGGCCGCCGGAGCGCAGCTCACCGGGCGAAATACGTTGCGCCGCAACGCGCGGCTGTCGGCGTTGGTCGCGGTGATGCTGGGCGCGGTCGCGCTGGTCAAGGACCTCGGCCGGCCAGAGCGGTTCGTCAACATGCTGCGAACGGTCAAGCTGACCTCGCCGATGAGCATCGGCTCGTGGATCCTGAGCTTCTTCAGCGCCGGAATCGGGATCGCCGCGATCTCAGAGGTCGACCGGATGACCGGAGAGCGAATCCCCTTGGGCCCCTTGCGACCCGTGCTGCGCGCCGTGGAGGGACCGGCCGGACTCGAGGCGGCCGTCTTCGCGCCGCCGCTGGCCGTCTACACCGCCGTGCTGCTCACCGACACCGCGAACCCGACCTGGAACGCCGCGTACCGGGACCTGCCGTTCGTGTTCGTCAGCTCGGCGAGCCTGGCCGCGTCGGGACTGGCGATGATCACCACCCCGGTCGCCGAGGCGGGGCCCGCCCGCCGGCTGGCCGTCATCGGTGCGGTCAGCGACCTGATCTCCGCCAGGTTCACGGAGTACCGGATGGACCCGGTCACCCGCGAACCGCTGCATCACGGCACGCCCGGCCGGCTGCTGGCCTGGAGCGAGCGGCTGGCCGCCGCGGGGGGTCTGGGAGCCCTGGTCGGCGGGCGGCACCGCGGCGTCGCGGTCGTATCCGGGCTGGCGCTGCTGACGGCGTCCGCGCTGCTCAGGTTCGGTTTCTTCGAGGCGGGACTGGAGTCGGCGCGCGACCCCCGCTACACGATCGAGCCGCAGAAACGGAGGCTGGCGGAGCGCCGCGCGGCCGGAACCGCCGGCGACTCGATCACCACCGCCGGTTGACGCGCGGCGGGCCCGCACCGCCGGCCTCCCGTAACGCGGCGACGGAGAATCGGGCGCTATTCCGCCCCGGCGTTACGCCCGCAAGCCAAGCGGGTAATAGCTTGCTATGACGAATTTCGGCTACACTCTGATGACCGAGCAGAGTGGACCCAAAGATCTTGTCCGCTACGCTATTTCGGCCGAAGAACGCGGTTTCGACTTCGAAGTCTGCAGCGACCACTTCACGCCGTGGCTGATGTCGCAGGGGCACGCTCCCAACGCCTGGACGGTGCTGGGCGCGGTTGCCCACGCCACCGAACGGGTCGAGCTCTACACCTACGTGACCTGCCCGACGATGCGGTACCACCCCGCGATCGTCGCGCAGCAGGCCGCCACGTTGCAGATCCTTTCCGACGGCCGGTTCACCCTGGGTCTCGGCAGCGGCGAAAACCTCAACGAGCACGTCGTCGGCAAGGGCTGGCCGACTGTGGAACGCCGCCACGACATGCTGCGCGAGGCCATCAAGATCATCCGCGAATTGTTCGGCGGCGAACTGGTGGACTGGCGGGGCGACTATTTCCAGGTGGACTCCGCGCGCCTGTGGGACACCCCCGATGTCCCGGTCGAGATCGCGGTGGCGATCGGCGGCAAGCGGGCGGTTGACAAATTCGTCAAGCTCGCCGACCACTTCGTCGCGGTGGAACCCGACAAGGAACTCATCGACGCGTGGCACGCCGCGCGGCAGGCCGCCAACGGGACCCAGGCCGGCCGCGTGGTCGGCCAGATACCGGTGTCCTGGGACCCCGACCGCGACACGGCCATCAAGCGCGCGCACGACCAGTTCCGCTGGTTCGCCGGGGGCTGGAAGGTGAACGCCGACCTGCCGACGCCGGCCGGCTTCGCCGGGGCCACGCAGTTCGTCCGGCCCGAGGACGTCGCCGAATCCATCCCCTGCGGTCCCGACCTGGACGCGATCGTCGAGGCGGTCAAGCCGTACTGGGACGCCGGCTTCACCGATGTGGCGCTGGTTCAGATCGGCGGCGAGACACAGGAACGCTTCCTGTCCGAGGCGGCCGAGCCGTTGCTCGAGGCGCTGCGCGACGCCTCGATCTGATTGCTGGTTTGGGTGAACACCCCCCGGGTATTCGCACGAAACCGTGCGCTTCACGCCGCCGCGGTGGCCGGCGCACGGGACAAGACTGATGGCCGGACCCGTGTGCGGTCCGCTGGGCGATTGCGCCGCAGCGGATTCGCGCATTCGTCGTGTCCGGCGAGGCGAGGGGGTCGTTGATGAGTGATCAATCCGGCAAGATCACCGGGACTTTGGTGAAAGCGCTCGCCGGGGCGAGTTTCGGCCTGGGGCTCAGCGAGCTGCTAGCGCCAGGCAAGGTTGCCGCGGTCGCCGGGGTCGACGAGACGGCCCGGTCGCGGCGCGTCATTCGCGCGCTCGGCGCGCGCGAATGCGGGCACGGCGCGGCGCTGTTGGCCGGCTCCGACCGGCTGGTGTGGACGAGGGTGGCCGGCGACGTGCTGGATACGGCGCTGCTGCTGGCCGGGGTCGCCGCCCGCGGGCCCGGGCGGCGCCGCCGGGGCATGATCACGGCCGTGGCGCTCTCCGGGGTCGGGGCGCTCGACCTCTACACGGCGCTGCGGACCGCCGGCGGGGGCCCGGCCGGGGGCGGCGGCCGACACGCCGGCGGATCGCCACACCGCATGGTGCGCGCGGCCGTCACGGTCCGGAAGTCGCCAGAGGAGGTCTACGGCTTCTTCAGCGACCTGCAGAACCTGCCGGCGTTCATGCACCACCTCAAGTCGGTGACCGTCGACGGTGACGGCCGTTCGCACTGGGTGGCCAACGCGCCGGCCGGCCAGTCGGTGGAGTGGGACGCGCAGACCACGGAGAACGAGCCCGGGAAGCGGATCGCCTGGCAATCGCTGCCCGGCTCGGTGGTCGAGAACGGGGGCAGCGTCGAGTTCGCCCCCACGCCGGACGGAAAGAGCACCGAGGTGCGGGTGACCATCGGGTATCACCTGCCCGGGGGCGCCCTGGGTGAGGCGGCGCTCACCCTGTTGGGCGAATCGCCGGATCAGCAGGTCAACGACGACCTTCGCCGTTTCAAGCAGATCCTCGAGACGGGCCAGGTGATGCGCTCGGAGGGATCGCCGGAAGGGGCCGCGGCCGGCCGGCAGCTGCACCAGCAACCCGCCCAGTCGAACCAAGGAGCGTCCGCATGAAAGCCACCGTCTGGGCGGGCCGCAACAGCGTTGAGGTGCGATCGGTTCCCGATCCCAAGATCCTCAACGACCGCGACGCCATCGTGCGCATCACGTCGACCGCGATCTGCGGATCGGACCTGCACCTCTACGACGGGTACATCCCGACCGTCAAGCGCGGCGACGTGCTCGGGCACGAGTTCATGGGCGAGGTCGTCGAGGTCGGTAAAGGGGTGAAGAACCTCGCCGCCGGCGACCGGGTGGTCGTCCCGTTCCCCATCGCGTGCGGGGCGTGCGCCGCCTGCGAACGCGGCCTGTTCTCGTTGTGCGAGAACTCGAACCCGAACGCGGGCATCGCCGAGAAGTTCATGGGACACTCCCCGGCCGGCCTGTTCGGGTATTCCCACATGCTCGGCGGCTTCGCCGGCGGCCAGGCCGAATACGCGCGGGTGCCCTTCGCCGACGTGGGGCCGCTCAAGATCGACGACGACCTGACCGACGAGCAGGCGCTGTTCCTGTCCGACATCCTTCCGACGGGCTACATGGGTGCCGAGATGTGCGGCATCGCGCCCGGTGACGTGGTGGCGGTGTGGGGCGCCGGCCCGGTGGGCATCTTCGCGATCATCAGCGCGTATTTGCTGGGCGCGTCGAAGGTGGTTGCTATCGACCGGGTGCCGTACCGGCTCGAGCTGGCCCAGAAGGTCGGCGCGACGCCGGTCAACTTCGAGGAGACCTCGGTGCTCGCGGAGTTGCAGGACATCACCGCCGGGCGCGGACCGGACCACTGCATCGACGCGGTCGGCATGGAAGCCCGCAACGGCACGACGGTGGTGGACGCCTACGACCGCGTCAAGCAGGCGATGCGCCTGGAAACCGAGCGGCCCCAGGCGCTTCGGGAAGCGGCCATGAGCTGCCGCAACGGCGGCACCATCTCGATCATCGGGGTGTACGGCGGCCTGATGGACAAGTTCCCCATCGGGGCGGTCATGAACCGGTCGCTGACCATCAAGACAGGCCAGTGCCACGTGCAGCGCTACATGCGGCCGCTGCTGGAGCGAATCCGCAACGGCGACATCGATCCGACGATCATCGTCAGCCATCACCTGTCGCTCGACCAGGCTCCTCACGGCTACGAGATCTTCAAGCACAAGCAAGAACGTTGTACAAAAGTCATTCTCAAACCATGAAAACGGGAGGACACAATGTCGAATGAGTTGCAGGGCAAGAGGATTGCATTCCTGGCGGCCGATGGTGTCGAAAAGGTGGAACTCGAGCGGCCGCGTGAGGCGCTGCAGCAGGCCGGCGCGCAGACCGAGGTGTTGTCCCTGAAGGCCGGCGAGATCCAGGCGCGGAACCACGATCTCGAGCCGGCCGGGACCTTCCCGGTCGACCGCGCCGTATCCGACGCATCGGTCGACGAATTCGACGGCCTGGTGCTGCCGGGGGGCACGGTGAACCCCGACAAGCTGCGCATGGACGCTACGGCCGTTTCCTTCGTGCGTGACTTCGTGCGGTCCGGAAAGCCAGTCGCCGCAATCTGTCACGGGCCGTGGACGCTGCTCGAGGCCGGTGTCGCGGCGGGCAGGACGTTGACGTCCTACCCAAGCATCCGCACCGACCTGCGTAACGCCGGTGCCAACGTGGTGGACGAAGAGGTCGTCGTCGACGGCAACCTGATCTCGAGCCGCTCACCGAAGGACCTGCCGGCCTTCTGCGCCACCATCGTCAAGCAATTCGCCCATGCCCCTTCGGCTTAGTCGCCGCTGGGCGGTGGTTGCTCCGTTTGAACCCATGGGTTTGCGGGCATTATCCACGCCAAGCGTTGATCGCCGCGGCGATCTGTCGAAAGGCCTACATTGACCATCACCTATTCCGAGACCATCGCCTATTCCGACCCCGCCGTCTCGGCCGGCGTCAACGTGTATCCGCCGCAGGACGATTCCCGTCTGCTCGTCGACACCATGCATCAGACGTCGCTCATCGCGGGACGGCGGGTGCTCGACTTGTGCACGGGGAGTGGGTTCGTCGCGATCGCCGCCGCCGAACTGGGCGGCGCCAGCGTGACCGCCTTCGACATCTGTCCGCACGCCGTGCGCTGCTCGCGGGAGAACGCCGCGCTTGCCGGCGTCGAGGTCGACATTCGCGAGGGAACGTGGGTCGATGCGCTGGAGTGCGCACCCTTCGACGTCGTCGTGTCCAATCCGCCGTACGTGCCCACGCCGCCGGGCGGCGACACCGAGGTGATCTGCTCCAGCGCCGGCCCGTCGTGGGCCTGGAACGCCGGGCCGGACGGCCGAATGGTGCTGGACCCCTTGTGTGACGCGGCGCCCAAGCTGGTGACCGACGGTGGGTCTCTGCTGCTGGTGCACTCGGCGCTTGCCGGCGTCCAGCAGTCGCTGGATCGTCTGAAGTGGGCCGGTATGCAGGCCGAAGTCATCGCTTCCAAATGGATTCCGTTCGGCCCGGTGATGTCGGTGCGGGCCAAGTGGCTCGAAGACACCGGGCACATCCCCCGCGGGCGCCGCGAGGAGGAGCTGGTGGTGATCAGGGCGGACAAGCCGTGACCACCACTCGCGTCCAGGTGGTGGCGGGCGGCCCCGTGCTCGTGTCGGGGCCGGTGCGGATCGAGATGCCCGGCGGTGACGTCGTCGAGTCGGATCGGTTCATGGTCGCGATCTGCACGTGCCGTCGCAGCGGCGATTACCCGTTGTGCGACACCAGCCACCGCAGGTGCCGAAACCTCAAAGGCTCCGCGCGTCGGGTCGACCCGGGGGCGTCCGCAACGACGTCCGACCCTGCTGCCACGACGCCATGAGCCGGTCGGCGAGCCGGTCTTCGACCGAGGCGTGCGCGCGGATACCGAACACGACGTCGCCGTCGAGGAGGGGTTCGCGTCCGACCAGATCGCCGACCACGTCGCGCACCACATGCTCGTGCACCGCGTCGGCCTCGACGTGCTCGCTGTAGAACTCGACGCAGGCCGCCGGTGCGGCCATCCGCCGCAGCGCCTGAACCATCCGCTTGGACCCGGGGGGCGAGGTGATCTCCGTCGACGCGAAGTGTCCGATCGCGGCGCCGCGCAGCGAGCGGTGCAGACCGAACAGTGACATCAGGTTGACCGCCGCCAGCGACTCGGCGGGGACGGCGTCGATGTAACCCAGGTAGGTCGAATCCAGGCCGGCCGCCGATAGCAGATCGGCGAAGAGCTGCTGATGCAGGCGGGGGCCCTGCCCCGCGCCGTATTCGTCGAACTCGACGGCCACGAACCCCGCCTTGGCCCGACCCATCAGGCGGGGGATCGCCCAGGCGTGGGGGTCGCCCTCCTTGAGGTGGTAGATCGATCGGTGCACGAAGTACTCGCACATCTGCCGCCACGTTCCGGAGTCGCGCAGGAAGTACGACGGGCCCGTCCCGTCGGCCGGCTCGATCGCGATCGCCTCCATTTCGGCCGCCGCCGTGTGATCGGGCTCGATGGGCCCGACTTCGCGCCGCACGCCCGCCAGGAACTCACGCTCGAGCTCGGAGCGCAGCTGCAGGAGTGCGGGGTTCCACTCCCATTCCGGGTCGACGCCCGCGAAGCCGCGGTAGTGCAGCTCGTAGCACATGGAGAGCGCCAGCTGCAGGTCCAGACCGTAGGGGTCGGAGTCGCGAACGGATGCGCCGATGCGGGTCAGCTGGTCGCGGGAGGGCGGCCCGGTCAACGCCCGACGGACAGCCGTCGACAGCGGCCCGTGGGCCGCCGGCAGGACCGGTTCAACCGTCGTCGATGCGTGAGTCACGCCGATGACTACCCGGTCTGCGGGTGGGACAAACGGCGCCGCTCAGGCGGCCGGCAGCCGGAACGTGATGTCGACCGTGGTGCCGGTCGGCGAGCTGTCCAGCTCGATGGCGTCACTCATCGCGCGCATCAGCAGCAGGCCGCGGCCGCTGTTGCCGGGATTGACCGCCGGTGTCTTCCATGAACCGGAGTCGCTGACCTGCGCGCGCACCTCGCCGTCGGCGACGTCGACCGCCAGCAGCATGGTCCCGGGACCGTTTTCGCGGTAGGCGTGCTCGACGCAGTTGGTGCACGCCTCGCTGGCAACCAGCACGATGTCCGCGGCCAGGTCGTCCGGGACGTCGGCCGTCCGCAGCCAGTCGGCCAGCCGATGCCGGATGAGCACCAATTGGTCTGCGGTCGCAGGGCTTTCGATGCGGAGTGGTTCCGGCCGATGCCGGTATATGACCATGGCCACGTCGTCGTCATACCCCGCCGCGGGAGAGAGTTCACGCAGCACCGCGTCCGCGACGGCATTCAGCGGCAACGTGTTGATCTTCGTCAAAACGTCAGCGGCGCGGGCTATTCCATCGTCGATGGACTCGTACTTGCGCTCGACGAGGCCGTCGGTGTACAGCATCAGCGTCGAGCCCGGCGGCAGGACCCGGGTCGCCTGGGGGCGGGGCTGGTCCCGGCGCACCGCGAGCGGCACCGACGCGGCGTCCGTCAACATCGTCGCGTGCGATCCGGGCCCCGCGAGGACGGCGGGCATGTGCCCGGCATTGCTGTACTGCAGGACCCCGGATTTGGTGTCCAGCACCGCGAGAAACACCGTGGTGCAGTACGCGTTCGGGATGAGCGACGCCGCCGAGTCGAGCTGTTCGAGGAGTAACGCGGGTTCGGCGCCGTTGATGAGCAGCGCGCGCGCCGAGCTGCGCAATTGACCCATGATCGCGGCCGCAGGCAGCCCGCGACCGACGCAGTCGCCGACGACGATGCCGATCCGGTGGTCCCCGATGGGCAATACGTCATACCAGTCACCGCCGATCTCCAGCGGCGGCACCGCGGGTTCGTAGCGCACCGCGAACCCCGGCGGCGGCTGCACCGGCGGCAGCATCGCGCGCTGCAACGTCAGCGACGTCTCGCGGGCGCTCTCGAACTGCCGGACGTGCTGCATGGCCAGGCTGAGGTGCCCGATCAGGACGGTGACCAGGAGCCGGTCCTCCGCGCTGACCCACCGGGGTGAGCGCAGCTCCAGCCAGAGCGCCAGGTCGCCCGCTCCGGACAGCACCGCCACCAGCCCGGCCGCCTTGCCGGGGTGCCCGGGACGTTCGACGGTCTTGGCCGTCAGCGGCAACTGGTGCCGGGCGTCGGCGAAGGTGTCACGCAGCCACGGCTCCAGCCGGCGCCAGCTGGACGCGGCCGGGGCGCCCGCGACCTGGACCGCGGGGTCGCCGTCACCGCTCGGCCATGAGACCGCGACCACCCGTTGCACGTCGATCGCCGCGCTGCACTCGTCCAGCGTGATCGCCAGCAGCTCGTCCACCGTCTTGGCCACGGCCACGGCCGTGGCCAGCCGGAGCACCGCGCTTTCCCGGGCCGCGAAGGCGCGTTCGGCGGTGACGTCACGGATCGTGCCGACGTAGGCGTTTCGGTCGCTGTCGGCCTCCTTGACCGAGTTGATGCTCACCGCGACCCACGCGAGGTGGCCGTCGCGGTGCCGGATCGGCGTCTCGTACGCGGTGGTGCCGTTGAGCTCGACCAAGGTCTGTTGCTGGCGCGCCCCGACTCGATCGACAAGCCACGGGTGCGGCCACCGGTACGGCAGGCCGTCCGCCGGGTAGCCGAGGATGTCGATCAGCGCGCTGTTCATCTCGACCACCGTCCCGTTGTGGTCGGCGACGAAGAAGCCCTCCTGCAGCGAATTCACCAGCGCGGTGCGGAATTTGTCGCGGTCGGCGAGTCCGTCGGCGCGGGCGCGCTGCTCGGCGTAGCGCTTGGTGCCGTCGAGGAAGCCGCGTGTCGCCACGTCGAGCGGGGCCAGCGTCTGCAGCAGGAACTCCAGGGCCGTCGGTGCGTCGATACCCGGACCCGCCGCGAGATCCTGAGCCAGGTTGAAATGGTGCTCGACGATGTCGAGCATGCTGACCCGTTCCTCCAGTGCCCGCCGCCCCAGCTCGTGACCGACGGACAGGTTGTCCTCGTCGCGCGCGGCCAAATAGGTGCGCAGCGCGGCGGTGTAGCGGGTGTGGAAGTCCCCACCGCTGACGTTGTCGTGGTCGGTCATGTGGAGGCTCCCCGATGACGGGCGGTCAGCACCATTGCATCGTCGGTCCCCTTGGCATGCCTGCTCAAGAGTTCCGTGGCGATCACCGTGGCCGAAGCCGCAAAGTCGATGTGCTGCAAGTGGTCTTCGGCGATGCCGTCAGTGGCGATGACGATCAGGTCGCCGGCGCGAATGGGGACCACCTGGGCGGGCCGGATGTCGGGGATCCGGTAGCCGACGATGCCCGCGGTCAGGCGTGCGCTGGACCGGACCTGGATGCCGGTCGCCGACTTGGCGACCAGGTCGGCGGTGACGTTCCCGACCCCGGTCCACGCCAGGGTGCCGGCCGCGAAATCCACCCGCGCCAGGGTCATGGCCACCCCCCGCGTGCCGCCCAGCACCCGATGACAGAGCTGAACGAGCACCTCCAGCCGCTGCGCCCGCGCGTTCTCGAGGGTGTCGACGGCTCGCAGCGCGGCCGCCGCGGCTGCCGCGCCGTGGCCGAGGCCGTCCATCACACCGAACAGGGCGGCGTCGTCGTCGATGCCGATCGCGATCGGCTGGTCACCGGAGACGTGCTCGCCCGGCAGCGGGCGACCCGCCGTCGCCCACTCCATCGGTCCGAGGCGTCCCCCTCTGCTGCTGTTCTCACGCACGGGGCGGAACCCATTTCCACATCTCGACGACCGTGCCCCGGCCCAGCGTGGACTCCACGACCAGGCGGTCCATCAGGCGGCGGGCGCCGGGCAGGCCGAGGCCCAGCCCCCGGCCCGTCGAGTAGCCGTCCTCCAGCGCGCGCTCGATGTCGGCGATGCCCGGACCGCTGTCTTCGGCGCGGACCACCAGGGCCTTGCGGCCTTCCTTGTCCGCCACCCCGACCCGGACCGCGCCGCGCCCCGCGTAGCTGGTGATGTTGCGCGCGATCTCAGAGATCGCGGTGGCGATCATCGTGACGTCGGTCAGAGAGAACCCGAGGTCGAGTGCCAGTTGGTGCCCGGCCTTGCGGGCAGCGACGATGTCGTCCGGTTTGTTGATGTCGACGACGATGTTGTCGGGGTCACCCGCGTCATCCGCCACCGTCGCGCCCGATCGTCGAATTACGCTTTCCCAGTTGCCGATTCAGCAGGGCGAGGCCCTCTTCCAGGTCCAGCGCGGTGTTCATGTCGTCGAACGCCAGACCGAGTTGCACCATGGCGAAGGCCACCTCGGGCTGCAGGCCCACGATCACCGTGTCCGCGCCCCGCAGCCGCGTCATGTGGGCGATCGTGCGCAGCGACCGGGCCGCGAAGGAATCCATCACGTCGATGGCGGTGACGTCGACGATGATGCCCTGCGCGCGGAACCGGCTGACCTGCTCCATGAGGTCGTAGCGGAGTCGCTCGGTGTCGGAGTCGGACAGGGCGGCCTGCACCGTGGCGATGAGGATCGCGCCCTGTTTCAGGATCGGTACTGGCATGTGGTGACCGCGGTCGTTCTGATGGTCCGGGCGATCACCCGGTCTGCTCCCCGGTGCGCGTGACCTCGTAGCCCAGCAGTCGCTCCGCCTCTTCGATGCCACCCTGCAGGTCACCGACGGCGTTCATCTTCGACAAGTCCAGCCCGATCGTCACCAGCGTCAGGGCGATCTCCGAGGACAGGCCGGTGATGATGACGCTCGCGCCCATCAGCCCGGACGCGTCCACGGTCTGCACCAGGTGGTTGGCCACCGTCGAGTCGATGGTCGGCACACCCGTGATGTCGATGACCACCACTTTCGCCCGGTTGGCGCGGATCGCCCTCAACAGCTGCTCGGTGACCTGGCGGGCGCGCTGGGAGTCGAGCACGCCGATGATCGGCAGGATCAGCAGCTGCTCGCGCACCTGCAGCACGGGGGTGGAAAGCTCGCGGATCGCCTCCTGCTGCTGGCGGATGATGCGCTCGCGTTCCTGGACGAAGCTGACGCCCACCGTGTTGGCGATGCGGTTGGCGGCCGGTTCGTAGGCGTCGAGCACCCGGTTGAGCATCTCGAAGTCGGTCTGGTACTTCTCGAACAGCGAACGCGCGAGTACGTCGCGCAGCAGCAGGACGATGCCGAGCACCTCGTCGGTCTCGACTCCCCGCGGGATGATGCGCTCGGAGAGGTCCCGGGCGTACGCCTGCAGCGCCTCGACGCTACCGGTCTCGAGCACCTCCACATAGTTGTCGTAGACGGCGGTGGCTTCGGAGAACAACTCCTCCGGGGTCATCGCGGTCAGCAGCTCCGCCTCGGTGATCCGGCGCGCCCACTCCTCGCGCAGGATCGTTCTGTTCTGTCGGAGATGCTGAACCAGCTGCGGCAGCAGGCCTTCGCTGGAAATCACCGTTGGCGTGGCGGTGGCGGTGCTGCTGAAGTCCGACGGCGAATCTGACATCTGGCCTCCCGAGTGCCGTGTCCCCCGCGATGCGCAGGTATAGGGGACACTAGCCTGGGCTGTCGCGGGGTAGGTGCTGAGGGCTTATTCTTCTCGCAGTTCGCACGGCAGGCTAGGCTTGCAGCACGCTCGAGGCCCGGACAAAGGATCGCCATTGTCAGCTCCTGATTCGATTACCACGTTGGTCGAGGACCACGGCGGCGTTTCCGTGGTCCGTGTCAGTGGCGAAATCGATTTGGTCACCGCGCCGACCCTGGAACAGGCGATCGGCGCGGTGGTCGCGGAGAGCCCGACGGCGCTGGTCATCGACCTTTCCGCGGTGGAGTTCCTCGGCTCGGTGGGATTGAAGATCCTGGCGGCGACGCACGAGAAACTCGGCGCGTCAACCCAGTTCGGGGTGGTGGCCCGCGGCCCCGCGACCAGGCGGCCGATCCACCTCACCGGCCTGGACAAGACCTTCCCGCTCTACCCCACGCTGGACGAGGCGCTGACCGCCGTCGGTTAACCGGTTTACCCGCCCGCGGGTGCGATGATCAGGTCTATGGACGTCGACCATCCGCAAGACGACCAGCGCTGGGACCGCCAGGAACGGGACGAAACCGAAATCCAACGGCTGGACCGCAATTGGAACAACCTGCTGCAAGAGCTGCGGGTGGTGCAGACCGGCGTTCAGCTGCTCACCGGGTTCCTGTTGACGCTGCCGTTCCAGCAGCGTTTCGAGACGCTCAACGGGCCCATGCGCCACGTCTATCTGGCCACGGTCGGGCTGTCGGTGGGCGCAACGGTGCTGCTGGTCGCGCCGGTCAGCATCCACCGCCTGCTCTTCCGGCGGCACCGCCTTCAGGTGCTGGTGTCCGCCGCCCACCGGTGCGCCTACGCGGGGCTTGCGCTGCTGGGTGCGGCGCTGACCGGCGTGACCGCAGTCGTCTTCGCCGCGGTGGCGGGGGAGCGCGCCGCCGTCATCGCCGGGGCGTGTGCGCTGGCGCTGTTCACCTTCTTCTGGTGGGTGTTACCACTCATATTGCGCACCCGCGGTATGTGACGGTCCGTCGGTCAGTGCCGGGGTGCCAGCGCCGCGATCCGCGTCGACGACAGGTGCTCGAGCAGATCCTGCGTATCGGTGAAGACCGGGGTCGCCCCGGCCTCCCGGAGTTCGGCCTCGGCGACGCCCCCGCTCTGCACCCCGATGCACGGGAGGTTCGCGCGGGCCGCGGCCTCGGCGTCCCACACGGCGTCGCCGACGAACACGGCATGGTCGGCGTCCACGCCGGCGCGATCCAGCGCGACCTGCACGATGCCGGGTTCGGGCTTGGCGGTGTCGACGTCGTGCGACGACGTCGTCTCGGAGATGACGTCGTCGCAGTCGAGCACCTTGAGCAGCGCCTCGAGCTCGTCGTCGGGCGCGGAGCTGGCCATCACCACCTGCAGTCCCAGCTCGCTGACCCGCCGAACCAGCTCGCGCGCGCCCGGTAACGGCGTCAGCAGCGGGATGAGTTCCTTGTAGACCCGGCTGTGCGCGTCGCTGAGCCGCTCCCGCACGTCGTCGGGGGCATCGTCGGTGAGCGTCCTCACCAGCTGGGAGCCGTCCATGCCGATGCCGCGGTGGATTCGCCATGCCGAAACCGGCACGCCTTCCTCATAGAATGCGCGTTGCCAGGCATAGACGTGGAGATAGACGGAATCGACCAAAGTTCCGTCGACGTCGAACAGGACGGCGGGGGCGCCGTGGCCGGGCTTCAGCGGAGGCTCCCCGAGTCAACGGGGGAGCGGCCCGGTGCAAGCGGTCGAAGTTTCACTCGCGCGGGATACCCAGGTTGGAGGTGGCCGACACGAAACCGCCAAGAACGGCCCCCACGCTCCGGGCGTCTACGGGATCCTGTTCGCCGCCGCCGCTTTGGTCATCGCGTTGAGCGCATTCGCAACCGGGCATCTCGTCGCTGGCACGGTGTCCGTGGTGCTCGCGGCGGCGCTGGGAGTGGCGAGTGCGCTCTGGCTGGTACACAGCCATCGCAAGGTCCGCGCCGCCGAAGAGCGCTGGTACGCCGAGAAGTCCGACGAGCCCGCGCCGCCACCGGTGAGTTGATCGTCACGCTTTTCTTATGTGGCGTTTAATTTCGCCGCGACGGGGTATCAGCGGTCCATGCTCGACACATCCGGTTCGCTGGGCTTTGCGGACGACCCGGTCGGCGGAGGGAACTTCGGCCTTCCTGGCCTGCTGGCCGCTGCGATCTGTGCCGTCGGCCTGCTGATCGGTGTGTTCGCCCTGGCGACGGGGGTCATGTGGCTCGCCGTCGTGGGGCTGGGGGTGGCCCTGATGGGGCCGTGGCTCGGGATGGCCCTGCTCTCGTACGCCCAGCGCGGCGCCTACAACGTCGCCCTGCCGCCGCAGGACTGACGCCGGCGAGCGCTTTTCGTCGTGTGTGCAATTTCTTATGAATTCTCGCGTGTAGACCCCGCCAGAACGGGGTAATGCCTGCGCCACGGGTGACTACAGGGAAGTGCGTCAACCGCCCACTGAGCAGGAAGGAACTCCCATGGCGACTGCAAGCGACTACGACGCACGCCGTGTAGACGTCGACAGCGCGGACAAGACGACGCTGCGCGAGCTGGCGACCCTGCCCGCGGCCACCACCGCCGTGGTCGACGAGGACCCCAACGATGTGCACTTCTTCGAGCTGCCCGGTGCCGACTTGTCCGGCGAGGAACTGTCGATCACGGTGATTCCTCAGCAGAAGGACGAGTTCACCTGCTCGTGCTGCTTCCTGGTGCAGCACCGCAGCCGGCAGCGGAGCACCAACGCGGGGCTTCCGGTCTGCGCCGACTGCGCGTAGCGCCACCCGCGCCGGCCCCGAGACTGGGGCGGGCGCAGCTTGACCAACCCGGCGGCCCGTGTTTCTGTCATCAGCGTGGCAGGACCCGCTATTCGCCGGACGGACGCGCCGGGTGCCACGAGACGTCCACCGGGCCTGCCCGCTCCGCGCCCGTTCCGGTCCGCGTTCGCCGCCGCGTACGCCGTCGCCTACCTCGTGGGTGGCGAGCGGCGGATGCTGCGGCTGATCCGGCGTTACGGGCCGATCATGACCATGCCCATCCTCAGCCTGGGCGACGTCGCGATCGTGTCCGACGCCGACCTCGCCAAGCAGGTGTTCACCGCACCGACCGACGTCCTGCTCGGCGGAGAAGGCGTGGGCCCCGCGGCCGCGATCTACGGGTCCGGCTCGATGTTCGTGCAGGAAGAGCCGGAGCACCTGCGGCGGCGCAGGCTGTTGACACCGCCACTGCACGGCGCCGCACTGAGCAGCTACGTACCGATCATGGAGAACGCGGCCCGCGCGGCCATGCACAGCTGGCCGGTCGACCGGCCGTTCGAGATGCTCGAGGCGGCCCGGGCCCTGACGCTCGACGTGATCGTCAGGGTCATGTTCTGGGTCGACGAGCCCGGCGAGGTTCGGCGATTGGGCCGGCCGTTCGAGCGACTGCTGAACCTCGGTGTGTCGGAGCAGCTGACGCTTCGCTATGCCCTGCGTCATGCGGGGGCGCTGCGGGTCTGGCCGCAGCGGACCAAGGCGCACAACGAGATCGACGAGCTGTTGATGCCGCTCATCGACCACCGCCGTGACGACCCTCGCCTGGACGAGCGGCTCGACATCCTGTCGCTGTTGATCCGCGCCCGCGGCGAGGGTGGAGAACCATTGTCCGACACCGAGATTCGTGACGATGTCATCACCCTGATGCTGGCCGGGCACGAGACCACCGCCACCACGCTGGCGTGGGTCTTCGACCTGCTGCTGCACCATCCCGACGCGCTGCGCCGCGTGCAGGCCGAGGCGCTGAGCGGCGACGAGACCTACACGACCGCGGTCATCAACGAGGCGTTGCGGGTGCGCCCACCCGCCCCGCTCACGGCTCGTGTTGCGGCCCAACCATTTCCGATTGGCGGGTACCTCGTCGACCCGGGCACGCGCATCGTCGTCCACATCATCGCGATCAACCGCGACGCCCAAACCTACGAGCATCCGAACGAGTTTCTCCCCGAGCGGTTCCTGGGCACCCGGCCCCAGACCTATGCGTGGGTGCCGTTCGGGGGCGGCGTCAAACGCTGTCTGGGCGCGAGCTTCTCCATGCGCGAGCTCGTCACGGTGTTGCACACGTTGCTGCGCGAGGGGGAGTTCAGCGCCGTGGACCCCGAGCCCGAGCGGATCGTGCGGCGTTCCATCATGCTCGCCCCCCGCAACGGCACCAGGCTGCGGTTCCGGCCGCTCAAGCCGTCGCTGTAGCGGCGCACCGCTCACCGACCGGGTTGTCGCACCGCTCCGGTAGCTTCATCGGCGTGGAGAAGGTTCTCGGATCGCTGCTCGTTGTCGGGCTCGCTCTCCCTTGGTATTTCGCTCAGCGGGCGACCGGCAGCGTGTTGGCCGGTTGTGTAGCGGGATTGACCGGGCTCGCCGTGGCGGTGGTCGTTCTTCTGTGGTTGTCGGCGCAGCGGGACAGTTACCGCATCGCCCGGCAGCGCAGGCGCGACCATCGGCGCGCGATGGCGGACATGGCAGACGTCGACGAGATGACGGGCGCCGAATTCGAGGGGTTCGTCGCGGCGCGGCTTCGGACCAGGGGCTGGAGCGTCACGCACACCGGCGGCACCGGCGACTACGGGGTCGACCTCATCGCCCGGCGGGACGGCACCCGCATGGCGGTGCAATGCAAGCGGCTGGCCAAGGCCGTCGGTGTAGCCGCGGTGCAGCAGGTGGTCGCCGGCGCGCGGCACCACGGTTGCGATCAGACGGTCGTAGTGACCAATCGATCGTTCACCAGGGCGGCCCGGCAGTTGGCGATCACCCACCGATGCCGCCTGGTGGGCCGGGAGCAACTACTGATCTGGGCGGGCGTCGTGACGCCCCTCCCCAGGCGGCGGTTGCAGCCGGACATGGAAGCCTAGGACTGGCAGCAGGCCGTGTCGCTCGCCGTGACCTCATCACCGAAGGTCTCGGAGTCGGAGAGGACGGTGTAGACCTCCCACCGCTCGCTCGTGGGTCCGGTCACCCATACCTTGTCCTGAGTCGCGTAGCAGCAGGTGGTGCCGATCTCCTCGTCGGGGACCAGGCCTTGGTCGGCGAGGCGCGCGATCTCTGCGTGCACCTTGTCGCTCGAGTCCACCTCGACGCCAAGGTGATTGATGGTGCCGCCGTGGCCGGGGTTTTCGATCAGAACCAGCTTCAGCGGCGGGTCGGCGACCGCGAAGTTCGCGTAGCCCGGTTTGACCTTGGCCGGTGCGGTGTCGAACAGCCTGCGGTAGAACGCGATCGCCTCGTCGAGGTCGTCGACGTTGAGGGCGAGCTGCACACGTGACATGGCGGGTCCTTCCTTGTGGGTTACGGGGCCGGGGCCAGGAGTTCGCTGACCAACGTCTGTACTCTTTCGGCGATGTCGTCGCGGATGGCTCGGACCGTGCTCAGCGGCTGGCCGGCGGGGTCCGGCAGTCTCCAGTCGCGGTACGACACACCGGGAAAGAATGGGCAGGTGTCGCCGCAACCCATCGTGATGACGACGTCACTGGTTTCGACTGCGTCACCGGTCAGGAGCTTCGGGCGGGCGGCGGTGAGGTCGATCCCGATCTCGGCCATGGCGGCGACCGCGGCCGGATTGAGCTGATCCGCGGGCTCGGTGCCGGCGGATCGGACCTCGATGCGATCTCCGGCCAGGTGACTCAGGAGCGCGGCGGCCATCTGCGAGCGGCCGGCGTTGTGGACGCAGACGAAGAGCACGCTCGGTTTGTGGGTGAGCGGGCCGGCGCGCAATGACAGTGCGAGGTAGACCAGTCCGAGCAGCACGGGCACCTCGATCAGCGGTCCGACCACGCCGGCCAGGGCTTGGCCGGACGTGACGCCGTAGGTGGCGATCGCGACCGCGATGGCCAGCTCGAAGTTGTTGCCGGCGGCGGTGAACGCCAGGGTGGTGGTGCGGGCGTAGCCCAGCCGGAGGGCGTATCCAAGGGCGTATCCGCCGGCCCACATGATCGCGAAGTAGGCCAGGAGCGGCACCGCGATGCGGGCCACATCCCAAGGCCGCGAGGTGATTTCGCGGCCCTGCAGGGCGAACAGGATGACGATGGTGAACAGCAATCCGTAGAGGGCCCAGGGGCCGACGTGGGGCAGGAACGTCGACTCGAACCAGGCGCGCCCCTTCGCGCGTTCACCGAGCCGGCGCGACAGGAACCCGGCCAGCAGGGGAATCCCGAGGAAGACGAGCACGGACTTGGCGATCTGCCAGGGGGAGACCTCGATGCCGGCGCGGGGCAGGCCGAGCCAGCCCGGCAGAACCGAAAGGTAGAACCAGCCCAGCGCCGCGAACATGACGACCTGAAACAGCGAGTTGAGGGCGACCAGCACGGCCGCGGCCTCCCGGTCTCCGCAGGCGAGGTCGTTCCAGATGATGACCATCGCGATGCACCGGGCCAGCCCGACGATGATCAGCCCCGTGCGGTATTCGGGAAGGTCGGGCAGGAGCAGCCACGCCAGCGCGAACATCACGGCCGGCCCGACCACCCAGTTCAGCAGCAGCGAGGACACCATCAGCCTGCGGTTGGTGGCGACCTCGTCGAGCCGGTCGTAGCGGACCTTGGCCAGCACCGGGTACATCATCACCAGCAGGCCGATGGCGATCGGCAGCGAGATCCCCTGCACCTCAACGGCGCTCAGGGCCGACCCGAGGCCGGGAATGAGCCGGCCCAGCAGCAGGCCACCGGCCATCGCCACCCCGATCCACACGGGCAGGAAACGATCCAGCGTGGGCAGGCGAGCTGCGGTGTCTTTGGCGGTCATCGACGTCACCGGTCGCCCGGGCTCACGTGAAGGACCGCCGAGAGCTGTTGCAAGGCCGAGGGGATCACCCGGTAGTAGACCCACGTGCCGCGGCGCTCGCAGTCCAGCAGCCCGGCCGAGCGCAGCAGTTTGAGGTGGTGGGAGATCGTCGGCTGCGAGACGTCGAACGTCGCCGAGATCTCACACACGCACGCCTCCCCGCCCGGGTGGCTCGCGACCAGGCTCAGCAGGCGCAGGCGCACCGGGTCGCCCAGCGCCTTGAACATCGCCGCCAGATCCGATGCCTGCGACTCGCTGAGGGCGTCCGCCGTCAGCGAGGGGCAGCACTCCGCCGTCGCTTGATTCGACATCCTTCTATATAAACATTCATCGAATCAAGGCGCAACAAGTGCTGGTGGCGGGAGGGTGATTGGTTGACTCGAACTGAGTCGGGGTGGCGGGATTCGAACCCACGGCCTCTTCGTCCCGAACGAAGCGCGCTACCAAGCTGCGCCACACCCCGCGTGAAGCTCCGACAGCCTATCGTACGGGCCCGGCGGCTCACCAAATCGCGGTGTCTCGGCTCACGCCCAGGTGCAGGACCGCTCGAATTCGACCAGCGCCTCGGCGTGGTCGCCCGGGTCGAGGCCCTGCCTGCTCACCCAGTCGTCACTGAAGTAGGTGTCGGCGTAGCGGTCGCCGCTGTTGGAGATCAGCGTGACCACCGACCCGCTTCGGCCGCCGGAAACCATTTCGGCGAGCAGCCCGAAGGCGCCCCACAGGTTGGTGCCCGTCGACGGGCCGACCCGGCGCCGCAGCACGGCGCTGACGTGCCGGGCGGCGGCGATGGAGGCCGCGTCGGGGACCGTGACCATGCGGTCGACCACGCCGGGCAGAAACGACGGCTCCACCCGCGGGCGGCCGATGCCCTCGATGCGCGACGACACCGGCATCACGATGTCGTACCGCCGCTCGGTGTAGGCGGGAAAGAACGCGGAGTTCTCGGGGTCGACCACGCACAACCGCGTCGCGTGCCGCCGGTAGCGGATATACCGGCCGATCGTCGCGCTGGTGCCGCCGGTGCCGGCCCCGACCACGATCCACTCGGGGATCGGGTAGCGCTCGTCGCGCATCTGCTCGAAGATCGACTCGGCGATGTTGTTGTTGCCCCGCCAGTCGGTGGCGCGCTCGGCGTTGGTGAATTGGTCTAGGTAATGGCCGCCGGTCTCGTCGGCAACGCGCTGCGCCTCGGCGTACACCTGGCTCGAGTCCGCGACGAAATGGCACCGGCCGCCCTGCGATTCGATCAGCGCGACCTTCGCGGGACTCGTCGCCGCCGGCATGACGGCGACGAACGGCAGGCCCAGCAGGGCCGCGAAGTAGGCCTCGGAGACGGCCGTCGATCCCGACGAGGCCTCGACGACCGTGGTGCCCTCGCCGATCCACCCGTTGCACAGGGCGTAGAGGAAGAGCGAGCGCGCCAGCCGGTGCTTGAGGCTGCCCGTGATGTGCGTGGACTCATCCTTGAGGTACAGCGCGACGTCGGCGTGGGAGCACCACGCCGACGGCAGCGGGTACCGGAGCAGGTGGGTGTCGGCGCTGCGGCGGGCGTCGGCCTGGATCAGCCGTATCGCGTTGTCGGTCCAGGCCCGGCCGCTCAACGCACCGAGGCGGTCGGCTGTGAACGGGTCAGGTCGCTGGCCGAGTCCCGGCCGCCCATCGGCGTGGCGATCAAGGTGAGCAGCGTCGCCTCGGGCCGGCAGCAGAACCGCACCGGCGCGTACGGCGAGGTTCCGATCCCGGCCGAGACGTGCAGCTGCATGTTGGCGCCCCAGCGCGACGGTCCCTTCGCCCGCGAGCGGTCCAGGCCGCAGTTGGTCACCAGCGCGCCGTAGAACGGTAGGCAGACCTGGCCGCCATGGGTATGGCCGGCCATCACCAGCTGGTAGCCGTCGGCGGCGAAGCGATCCAGCACCCGGGGCTCGGGCGAATGGGTCAGCCCCAGCCGCAGATTCGCGGCCGGGCTGGCCGGTCCCGCGATCGTGTCGTACCGGTCGCGGTCGATGTGTGGGTCGTCGACGCCCGCGGCGGCGACGTGCAGGCCGGCCACCTCGAACTCGCGGCGGGTGTGGGTCAGGTCGAGCCAGCCGCGTTCGGTGAACGCCGCCCGCAGGTCCTGCCAGGGCAGCGCCTCCCCGCGGATGCGGTGCGACGGGTTGGTCACGTAGTGCAACGGGTTCTTCAGGCGCGGCCCGAAGTAGTCGTTGCTGCCGAAGACGAACACGCCGGGCCGGGACAGCAGGTCGCCCAGGGCCTGGATGACCGCGGGCACCGCCTTGGGGTGGGCCAGGTTATCGCCGGTGTTGACTACCAGGTCGGGCTCCCAGCCGGACAGCTCACGCAGCCACGCCTGCTTGCGGCGCTGGTTGGGCGTCATGTGGAGGTCGCTGATGTGCAGCACGCGCACCGGCGTCGAGCCCGGCGTCAGGACGGGCATGGTGATCTCGCGCAGCACGAAGGCGTTGCGCTCCACGAGCGAGGCGTAACCGATCCCGGCGACGGCCGTGCCGACCGCGGCGGCACCGGTGCGGATGAGAATGGGCAAAACTTCAGCCATGCAGAAAGACTACTGCCGGTCGGGGACAGGCAGCGCATTCCGCGCGCCGACGGTGCCGCAACGCCTACGGGGGCGGCTGACCGGGCGGCGGGGGAGGCGCCAGCAACGGGATGGTGATCGGCGGCAGGCCGGGAATCTCCACCACCTGCGATCCGATCGGCGGGGGCACGCCGTCCGGCGGCGGAGGCGGCGCCGGCGGGATGCCGTTGCTGACCTGAATCGTGATGATCGAGCCCGGAATGGTCTGGCCGCTGGGGGTGGTCCCGACCACCTCGCCCATCTCCGCGCTGCTGTTGACGGAGTTGGTCTGGTCGGCAACCTGGAAGCCCGCGTCCTTGAGCCGCTGCCGGGCGGCGTCCACCTTCAACCCCGCCACGCTGGGGACTCGCGACCCGGGTGACCCGTCGACGTACCGCGGGTCGGTGGGCGGCAATGCCACCGGGCCGAAGTTGAGGGCGATCGGTTTCATGGCGGTGAACCACGTGCGCGCCGGCTCGTTACCGCCGTAGAGGTCGCCCTCGCCGCAATGGCGCAGCGGGGCCGAGCACAGGTCCGTCGGGTTCGGCGAGTCGTCGTAGATGTAGTTCGCCGCCGCGTAATGGCTGGTGAAGCCCACGAAGCCCGACGAGCGGTGCGCCTCGGTGGTGCCCGTCTTACCGGACACCGGCAGGTCCCAGCCCGCGGCGCCGGCCGAACCCGCGGCCGTGCCGCCGCCCACCGCGTCCTTGCTCATCGCGTTCGCCAACGTGTTGGCCAGGCCTTCAGGCACCACCTGGTCGCAGGTCTCGGTGGTGACGGCGACCTCGTTGCCGTTGCGGTCGATGAGCTTGTCGATCGGGTTCGGCGGGCACCACACGCCGCCCGAGGCCAGCGTCGCCGCGACGTTCGAGAGCTCCAGCGCGTTCACCTCGATGGGACCGAGCGTGAAAGACCCGATGTTCTGCCGCTTGACGAAGTCGGCCAGGCTCTCGTTGCTGTCGGGGTTGTACGTCCGGGCGGTGCCGGGGTCGGCGTAGGACCGCAGGCCGAGCTTGATGGCCATGTCGACGGTGCGCTGGACGCCGACCTGCTGGATCAGCTTGGCGAACGCGGTGTTGGGCGAGGTGGCCAGCGCGTCCGTCACGTTCATCGAGCCGCGGTAGTTGCCGGCGTTGACGACGCACCAGGTGTCCTTCGGGCAGCCCTTCGCCCCTCCACTTCCCATGCCCTTGGCCTGGAACCGGCCCGGCACCTCGAGCGTGGCGTTGATGCCCATGCCCATGTCCAGCGCGGCGGCCGTAGTGAAGATCTTGAAGACCGAGCCGGCGCCATCGCCGACCAGGGAGAACGGCTGCGGGCGCATGGTTTCGCCGGCGTCGGTGTCCAGCCCGTACTTGCGGTTGCTGGCCATCGCCATGACCTTGTGCGAGTCCTTGCCCGGGCGGATCACGCTCATCACGCTGGAGATGCCGGGCAGCGTCGGGCTGGCGAACTTGTCGATGGCCGCCTTGACCGGGGTCTGCACGTCGGGGTCCAGCGTGGTGCGGATCAGGTAGCCGCCGCGGGCCACCTGTTCCTTGCTGATCCCGGCGCGCGACAGGTACTCCTGCACGTAATCACAGAAGAAGGCGCGGTCTCCCGCGGCGATGCAGCCGCGGGGGAGCTCGTTGGGCTGCGGCAGAACCCCGAGGGGCGTGGCCTTGGCGGCGCGCAGGGCGTCGGCCTCTTGGGGCAGGTTTTCGATCATCGTGTCCAGCACCACGTTCCGCCTGGCCAGGGCGCCGTCGGGGTTGGTATAGGGGTTGAGCGCGCTGGTCGACTGGACCATGCCCGCCAGCAGCGCCGCCTGCTGCCAGTTCAGGTCGGAGGCGTTGATGCCGAAGTACGTCTGGGCGGCATCCTGAACCCCGAACGAGCCGTTGCCGAACGAGACCAGATTGAGGTACCGGGTCAGGATCTCGGGCTTGGTGAACGTTTTGTCGAGGGTGAGCGCCATCCGGATCTCGCGCAGCTTGCGGGCCGGGGTGGTCTCCACGGCGGCGCGCTTCTCGGCGTCGGTCTTCGCTGTGACCAGCAGCTGATAGTTCTTGATGTACTGCTGCTCGATGGTGGAACCGCCGCGCGTGTCGACGTCGCCGCGCGCGTACCCCGCCAGCCCCGTCAGCGTGCCCTTCCAGTCCACCCCGTTGTGGTCGGCGAACCGCTTGTCCTCGATGGAGACGATCGCCAGCTTCATCGTGTTGGCGATCTTGTCGCTGGGCACCTCGAATCGGCGCTGCGAGTACAGCCAGGCGATGGTGTTGCCCTTCGCGTCGACCATGGTGGACACGGCGGGAATCTCGCCCTGCAGGAGCTGGGCCGAGCCGTTGGCCACCACCTCGGAGGCGCGGTTCGACATGAGCCCGAGCCCCCCCGCGAGCGGGAACATCAACGCCGTGGCCACCACACTCGCCAACAGGCAGCACCCCACGAGCTTGACGATCGTGAGCGCTGCCGGGGGGCGGTCTGACATGGGTACTAGAGTAGCGGCCCGGCGACACGCCGCCGGGCGATCACTTCTCCGGAACCCGTCGCGGGGCCTGACCAGCCAACTTATGATCGGTGTGGGGCAAAATTTTCGCCGGTGTAACTGGACGGTCGCCCAGATGTAGCGCGATTCCGGTAACCAAGACATATCGTTTTGAGACGAGACTGGACGGGCGTCCCAAAAAAAGCGTTATGAGACTGTTGCGCAATTGCCATCTGACCACCTAACTTAGACACACGGTGAGATTCAGATAACACCGATCTGCATGGTGTGGCGTAGATCGCAAGGGGTATGCACCCGAGGAGGGACGGTCGCGAGGCGCGGCCGGGAGGAAGGGAACAGCTCGTGTCAGGAACACGGCCTGCCGCGCGGAGGACCAACATCGCGGCTGCACAAGGGGTGCTCCGAAGCGTTGACGCCGAGGAACGGATTGCATGGGTCTCGAAGGCGCTGTGCAAGACCACTGACCCCGATGAACTGTTTGTCCGCGGGGCGGCTCAGCGCAAGGCTGCTGTGATATGCCGGCACTGCCCGGTCATGCAGGAGTGTGGAGCGGACGCGTTGGACAACAAGGTCGAGTTCGGTGTGTGGGGTGGCATGACCGAACGGCAGCGTAGGGCGCTCCTCAAGCAGCACCCGGACGTGGTGTCTTGGGCCGACTTCTTCGACAAGCGGAGGCCTCGCAGCGTCGGCTGAGGTCACTGGGCTCCGCCATGCGCAGGGTCGCGCCGGCGGGGTCGGTCGTTTCGCTCGGTTCTGAAAACTTCGGTTTGCGTGATTACTTTTTTGTTACGGCTCTCGGGCGATGCGTTACTGACTTTGTTCAATAGCGGGCGGCTTTGCGCCCGCGGCCCAAGTAGCCGCTGCCGGTTAGCGTTTCGCTAACCATGGCGAGGCAAACCCGAGCGATAACTGGCGTGTGCCTAATAACGAACGGCGGGACGCTCAGGCCGTTGACGTGATCTGATCGGCCAGCGCCCGCAGGGCGTCCAGGTCCGACACATCAAACGGCAGTGACGGGACCCCGATCACGGGAACGTGCGGATGGGCGCCGGTGAACCGGGAGAGTAATCGGATCTCCCGCTTCGCGGTTTGCGCCCGGTCGGCGTGGATTTGGAGGACACCGGCGGCCAGCGACGCCACCTCGGAGTCCGACTTGGCCTCCAGCGTCTCGCTGCCGTCGATGGCCCGCTCCACGGGCAGGGAACACAGCGGCGGGTGGGTGCGGTTGAGGATCAACCCGGCGAGCGGCATCCCTTCCTGGGAGAGCCGGTCGACGAAGAAGGCCGCCTCACGCAGCGCGTCGGGTTCGGCCGCCGATACCACGACGAACTGCGTACCGCGCTGCTTCAGCAGGGCGTACGTGCGATCGGCCTTCTCGCGGAACCCGCCGAACGTGGCATCCAGCGACTGGACGAACGCCGCGGCGTCGCTCAACATCTGCGAGCCGAGCACCGTAGACATCGCCTTCATGGCCAAACCCATTGCGCCGGTGACCAGTCGGCCGATGCCCCGCCCGGGGGCCAGCAGCAGGCGCCACAACCGGCTGTCCATGAAGCTGCCCAGCCGCTTCGGGGCATCCAGGAAGTCCAGGGCGTTGCGGGACGGGGGAGTGTCCACCACGACCAGGTCCCACCGATCCTGGGCGAGCAGCTGGCCCAGCTTCTCCATCGCCATGTATTCCTGCGTGCCGGCCAGCGAGCTGGCGACGGTCTGATAGAACTGATTGTCCAGAATGCTTTGCGCCCGACCGGTTCCGGAGTACTGGATCACCATTTCGTCGAATGTGCGGCGCATGTCGAGCATCATCGCGTACAGCTCGCCGGAGACCTCCGGGGCCAGCGGGACACGCTGCGGGGTGTTGCCGAGGTCGTTCACGCCCAGCGCCTGCGCAAGCCGCTTCGCCGGGTCGATCGTCAACACGCAGACATTGCGGCCGTATTCGGCCGCCCGCAGCGCCATCGCCGCCGCGGTGGTGGTCTTGCCCACGCCGCCCGCGCCGCAGCACACCACCACCCGGTTGCCGGTGTCGGCCAGGATCGCTGCCATGTCGAGGGTCGTCGGCGTGATACTCATCTAACCCCCTGCTGCGCAAGCGATTCGGACAGCTCGTAGAGGCTACCGAGGTCGATACCGTCGGAGATCGCGGGCAATTCCAGCCTCGGAACCTTCAATGCATCGAGTTGCTGGGCTATTTCGGCGCGCGCGGTGATTCTGGTTGCATGCTCGATGGTTTCGGTCAGTAGACCGGCGAAGTCGTTGTCGTCCAGCGTGATTCCGGCCATCTCGAGCCCGGCCCGCACCGAGTCGGCATCGATGTGCCCCTCGGCCGCCTTGGCCAGATCCCGCGGGTCCAGGTACGTCGGGATGTTGCGGTTGACGATGACGCTGCCGATCGGCAGCTGCATCTCCGCCAGCTCCTCGATGGCCTCCATCGTCTCCTGGACCGGCAACGCTTCCAGCAGGGTGACCAGGTGGATGGCGGTCTGCTCGGAGTGCAGCAGCTTCACCACACCTTCGGCCTGCGAGTGCACCGGCCCGCCTTTGGCCAGGTCAGACACCGCCTTGGTCACGTCGAGGAAGCGCGCGATCCGGCCGGTCGGGGGTGCGTCGACGACGACCGCGTCGTACACGGGGTCTTTCGAGCCTTTGTTGAGGCGGACGACCGACTCCTTGATCTTGCCGGTGAGCAATACGTCACGCAGGCCCGGCGCGATCGTGGTCGCGAACTCGATCGCGCCGACGCGCCGCATCGCCCGGCCCGCGATGCCGAGGTTGTAGAACATGTCGAGGTATTCCAAGAAGGCGGCCTCGATGTCGATGGCGAGGGCGTTGACCTGGCCGCCGCGCTCGGCGGTCGCGATCTTGACCTCCTGGTATGGCAGCGGCGGGACGTCGAAGAGTTGCGCAATCCCCTGGCGCCCCTCGACTTCGACGAGGAGGACCTTGCGGCCCCCCGCAGCCAGGGTCAGGGCCAGCGCGGCCGCGATCGTCGACTTGCCCGTACCGCCTTTGCCGGTGACGAAGTGCAGGCGGGCCTTCGACAGGCGTGCCGGCCAGCCCAGGGAACTAGCAGCGCCGCTAGATGTGGTTGCCACCATCGCATGCTAGCCCGCCGGTCGGGCGGCGCCCCGGCCTGGCCAGAGCCCTCCGTTTCCGACCGATAAGCTGCCCCCATGACCCAACCGATCGCGTGGGAATACGTCACGGTTCCGCTGCTGACCCACGCCACCAAGCAGATTCTCGACCAGTGGGGGGCCGACGGCTGGGAACTGGTGGCCGTCCTGCCCGGACCCACCGGTCAGGATCACGTCGCGTACCTGAAGCGTCCCAAATAGATGAGCGCTTCCACCCGGCTTGCCGAGCTCGGTGTCACCCTCCCGGAAGTCGTTGCGCCGCTGGCCTCTTACGTCCCCGCGGTGCGGACCGGAAACCTCGTCTACACCTCCGGTCAGCTGCCGATGGAGGCGGGGAGCCTGATGGGGGCGGGCAAGGTCGGCGCGGACGTCGCGCCCGAGCAGGCCAAGGTCATGGCTCGCGTCTGCGCGCTGAACGCGTTGGCGGCGGTGCATTCGCTGGTCGGGATCGACGCGGTCACCCGGGTGGTGAAAGTGGTCGGGTTCGTCGCCTCGGCTCCCGGGTTCAACGGTCAGCCGAGCGTCGTCAACGGGGCCTCCGACCTGCTGGGTGAGGTGTTCGGCGACCACGGGGCGCACGCGCGTTCGGCGGTCGGCGTGTCCGAGCTGCCGCTGGATGCGCCGGTGGAGGTCGAGCTGGTCGTCGAGGTCGGCTGACCGCCGTGACCGAGTCCGCCGGGTCGCCGACCCATCCCGCCTACGGCCGGTTGCGGGCGGTGACCGAGACGGCCTCGGTCATGCTGGCGGACAACCCCGGGCTGCTGACGCTCGAGGGCACCAACACCTGGGTGCTGCGCGGGCCGCGCAGCGACGAGGTGGTCGTCGTGGACCCCGGCCCGGACGACGACGAGCACATCGCGCGGCTCGCCGCGCTCGGCCCCATCGCGCTGGTGCTGATCAGCCACCGCCACGGAGACCACACCGACGGCATCGACAAGCTGGTCGAGCTGACCGGGGCGCCGGTGCGGTCGGCGGGCAGCGGATTCTTGCGCGGCCTGGTCGGCGAGCTGACCGACGGCGAGGTGATCGACGCGGCGGGGCTGACGATCAAGGTGATGTCCACCCCGGGCCACACGGCCGACTCGCTGTCCTTCGTCCTCGACGACGCCGTGCTGACGGCCGACAGCGTGCTGGGCCGCGGCACCACCGTCATCGACAAGGAAGACGGCAGCCTTGCCGACTACCTGGAGTCGCTGCGCCGGCTGCGCGGCCTGGGCCGCCGTACGGTGCTACCCGGGCACGGTCCCGACCTGCCCGACCTGGAGGAAGTCGCCTCGGGTTATCTGAGGCATCGGCACGAACGTTTGGACCAGGTGCGCGCCGCCCTGCGCCAGATCGGGGACGACGCCACGCCCCGCCAGGTAGTCGAACACGTCTACGTCGACGTCGACGAGAAGCTTTGGGACGCCGCCGAATGGTCCGTCCAGGCGCAGCTGGATTATCTGCGCGCTTAGCCGCCTGCCGTTCCCCGGTGCGATCGAGCCTGCGCTCACCGTTAGGCCGGGGGCCTCAAAAAGTGCGCGCAGTTTGGAGCAGGGTTGCGCCCAAGCTTCGCCCGCGCTTACCTCGCTCGGCGGGCCAGCCTCTCGGAGTCCGAGATCAGCACACTCTTGCCCTCCAGGCGGATCCAGCCGCGGTGCGCGAAGTCGGCGAGCGCTTTGTTCACGGTCTCACGCGAGGCGCCCACCAGCTGCGCGATCTCTTCCTGGGTCAGGTCGTGGGTGACGCGCATGGCGCCACCTTCCTGGGTGCCAAAACGTTGGGCGAGTTGCAGCAGCTGCTTGGCCACGCGGCCCGGCACGTCGGTGAAGATGAGGTCGGCCAGGTTGTTGTTGGTGCGGCGCAGCCGGCGGGCCAGCACACGCAAGAGCTGCTCGGCGATCTCGGGCCGATCGGCGATCCACGCCCGCAGGGCGTCGCGGTCCATCGACACGGCCCGGACCTCGGTAATGGTCGTCGCGCTGGATGTCCGGGGCCCCGGGTCGAATATCGACAATTCGCCGAACATATCCGACGGACCCATGATCGTCAGCAGATTCTCCCTGCCATCCGGAGAGCGGCGACCGATCTTCACCTTGCCCGAGACGATGATGTATAGCCGGTCGCCGGGCTCGCCCTCGGCGAAAACCGTGTGCCCCCGGGGGAAGTCGACTGGCTGCAGTTGCTTGGTCAGTGCGGCGACTGCGCCAGGCTCAACCCCTTGGAAGATTCCGGCCCTTGCCAGGATCTCGTCCACGTTGCCTCTTCAGCTTTCCAATTAAGTGATATGGGCAGGCTAACCCCTGACCCGCGTGATGATTCTAGAGGTAGCCAATGTGTCCAACGTGCCAACGCTACACACGATTGACGTATCGGGTTAGCGTAAATTCCGGATTAACGCCCGAATGGGCGCGCATTCGCACAGCTACGAGGGCCTGAACGCGCTCCCTGGAATCCAGGGCAAAGTGCGGCGCGGCGTGGTTCGGCAAGGCGTGCCGGCCCGTCGGCTGGGGACGGGACAGCTCCCGCGCCTGGCGTAGATGGAGGAATTCCAGCGCCTCCGGCATGCCCTCTCGGGCCAGCGTGTGTACGTCGACGGCCTCGGCCTGGTCGAGGAATTCGTCGACGTCGGTGGTCGTGACGGGCGCCGGCGAAAGGTCGCGTTCCAGTCGCCCCAGACCGAGCGCCGCGAGCATCAGCAGGCCCGGAACGCACGCCACCAGCAACCATGACACAAGGGAAGTAAACATGCCCAAGGTCTCAGCGAGATCACGAAATCAGTACTCTGTCGTAGGTGACAGCGGCGAAGGCATCCGGGCGCGCGAAGTCCACCTCGGCCACCCCCGGAGCCGACCTGGCCCGCCGCTGGGCCGACGAAACTCGGGTCGGTCTGGTTCGTCGGGCGCGGCGGATGAATCGTGCGCTGGCGCAAGCGTTTCCGCAGGCCCACTGCGAGCTGGACTTCACGACGCCGCTGGAGCTCACCGTGGCCACCATCCTGTCCGCGCAGAGCACCGATAAACGGATCAACCTGACGACGCCGGCGCTCTTCGCCCGCTACCGGACGGCACTGGATTATGCGCAGGCCGATCGCGCCGAACTGGAAAACCTCATCCGTCCCACCGGTTTCTTCCGCAACAAGGCCACCTCGCTGATCAACCTTGGGCAGGCGCTCGTCGAACGGTTCGACGGTGAGGTGCCGTCGACCATGGCCGAGCTGGTGACGCTTCCCGGCGTGGGGCGCAAGACGGCCAACGTCATCCTGGGCAACGCCTTCGGCATCCCCGGCATCACGGTCGACACTCACTTCGGGCGGCTGGTGCGCCGGTGGCGGTGGACCATGGAGGAGGACCCGGTCAAGGTCGAGCACGCCGTCGGCGAGCTGATCGAACGCAAAGAGTGGACGATGTTGAGCCACCGGGTGATCTTTCATGGCCGCCGCGTGTGCCACTCCCGCAAACCGGCGTGTGGTGTGTGCGTCGTCGCCAAGGACTGCCCCTCCTTCGGCCTGGGCCCCACCGATCCCCTGCTCGCTGCGCCCTTGGTGCGGGGCCCGGAAACCGCGCACCTGCTGGCCCTCGCCGGGCTGTAAAGCACGACGTTGACGCGCACGACGCGCTGGACGATCGCGATCCTCGTGGTGGTGGCGGCGCTGGTGGCGGCGCTGGTCGCCGAGCTGCGGGACCGCTCGGCGCCGACCGCGACGGCCCCCGTCCCCGCCGACCGTGCACACCGGGATGCCGACACCCCGGCCGCGCTCGCCGGTCCTCGCGCGCGCGCGGACCTGCCGCCCTGCCCCGCCCCGGCCGCAGGCGCCAGCGGTCCCGCGGCCTTGCGCGGCGTGACGGCGGAATGCGCAGCCGACGGCTCGGTAGTCGACGTCCCGCGGGCGCTGGCCGGGCGCCGGGTCGTCCTCAACTTATGGGCGTACTGGTGCGCGCCGTGCGCCGCCGAATTGCCCGCGATGGCCGAATACCAACGCCGGGCGGGGCCGGGCGTGACGGTTTTGACGGTGCACCAGGATGAGAACGAGACGGCCGCGTTGCTGCGGCTGGCTGACCTGGGTGTTCGGCTACCGACCTTGCAGGATGGCCGCCGCCGAATCGCCGCCGCGCTGCGGGTCGTGAATGTCATGCCCGCGACCGTGGTCCTGCGGCCAGACGGTAGCGTTGCGCAGACGCTGCCGCGAGCCTTCGCCAGTGCCGACGACATCGCGGCCGCGGTCGGAAACGACGCGGGATGAGCACGTACAAGGGGAGGCGCCGGTGAGTGCTGGGGGTCCTGCCCGCCCGCCGGGGGCCTCGGGGATGCTTGCGCTCAGGCCTGAAGTCTGCCCGTCCTGGCTGCGCCCACTGGTTGACAACCTCGCCGCAATCCCCGACGCGTACCGCCACCGGCTGCCCGCCGACGTGCTGGAGATGGTGAGTAAGGCCGCGTCGTCGCGCGACGGTGGTCGGGAAGCCGCCGTCCTGGTGCTGTTCTCCGGCCCCGTCAGCGGATCGTCCGACGCCGGACTGCCCGACGATGCCGACCTGCTGGTGACGGTGCGCGCGTCGACGTTGCGCCACCACGCCGGCCAGGCGGCCTTCCCCGGCGGCGCGTCCGACCCGACCGACCGCGGCCCGGTGGACACCGCATTGCGGGAGGCCCGCGAGGAGACGGGAATCGACCCGTCCAGGCTGCACCCGCTGGCCACCATGGACCGCCTGTTCATCGCACCGTCGCGGTTCCACGTGGTTCCTGTGTTGGCGTACTCACCCGATCCCGGGCCGGTGTCCGTCGTCAACGCGGCCGAAACGGCGATCGTCGCGCGGGTTCCGGTGCGCGCCTTCGTCAATCCGGCCAACCGGCTGATGGTGTACCGCGGCGACCTGGGTCGCCGATGGGCCGGTCCGGCGTTCCTGCTGAACGAGATGCTGGTGTGGGGATTCACCGGCCAGGTGATCTCAGCGCTCCTCGACGTCGCCGGCTGGGCGCAGCCGTGGGACACCACGGACATGCGCGAGCTGGACGCGGCGATGGCGCTGGTCGGCGAGCAGGGTGGGACCCGCCGATGAACATGAACGCGATGACCCCGTCGCAGTGGCTCGACGTCGCCGTCCTGGCCGTCGCGTTCATCGCGGCCATCTCGGGCTGGCGGTCCGGCGCGCTGGGGTCGGTGCTGTCGTTCGCGGGTGTCCTGCTCGGCGCCATCGCGGGGGTCCTGCTCGCCCCGCACATCGTCAGCCACATCGCCGCGCCGCGCGCAAAGCTGTTCACCGCGCTGTTCCTCATCCTCGCGCTGGTGGTGGTCGGGGAGGTCGCCGGTGTGGTGCTCGGCCGCGCGGTTCGCGGCGCGATCCACAGCCGCACCGTGCGGACGGTCGACTCGATCATCGGGGTCGGGGTCCAGCTCCTGGTGGTGTTGACGGCGGCGTGGTTGCTGGCGACGCCGCTCACGCAGTCCAAGGACCAGCCCGAGCTCGCCTCCGCGGTCAAGGGATCGCGGGTGCTGGCCCAGGTCAACGAGATTGCGCCGGCCTGGCTCAAGACAGTGCCCAAGCGGCTCTCGGCCCTGCTGAACACGTCCGGGCTGCCCGCGGTGCTGGAGCCGTTCAGCCGCACCCCGGTGATCCCGGTCGCCTCGCCCGACCCGGCGCTGGCCAGCAATCCGGTGGTGCTGGCAACCGCGCCGAGCGTTGTCAAGGTGCGCAGCCTGGCACCGAGCTGCCAGAAGGTGTTGGAGGGCAGTGGCTTTGTGATCGCGCCCGACCGGGTGATGACCAACGCGCACGTGGTCGCCGGCTCCAACAGCGTCCAGATCTACGCCAGCGGGAACCCGCTGGACGCGACCGTGGTGTCCTACGACCCGTCGGTCGACATCGCGATCCTCGCCGTCCCGAACCTGCCCCCGCCGCCGCTGGCCTTCGCGCAGAACGAGGCGAAATCCGGCGCCAGCGTCGTGGTGCTGGGCTATCCCGGCGGAGGCAACTTCACGGCGACGCCGGCGCGGATCCGCGAGGCCATCAAACTCAGCGGCCCGGACATCTATCGGGACCCGACGCCGGTCACCCGCGACGTGTACACCATCAGAGCCTCTGTGGAGCAAGGCAATTCGGGGGGACCGCTGATCGACCTCGAGGGCCACGTGCTCGGCGTGGTGTTCGGCGCGGCTGTCGATGATCCCGACACCGGCTTCGTGTTGACGGCCGACGAGGTGGCGGGCCAGCTTGCCAAGATCGGCGAAACCGCACAGGTGGCCACCGGGACCTGCGTCAGCTGACCGGTTCAGCGCACCGGTGAGCCGTGCACGTTCTCGAAGAACCTCATCAGGTGCCGGTTGGTCTCCTCGGGCACCTCTTCGTGACTGAAATGCCCAGCGCCGGCGATGGATACGTACCGTCCGTGCGGTGCGTAGCGCTGGGTGCGGTCCACCGGGTCGGCAAGCACGTAGGGATCGTCCTCGCCGCGTAGGTGCAGCAGCGGCAGGCCGAGCTGTTGGGATATCGACTTCATGAAGCGCCGGCCCTCGTCGCGCAGCTGGCTGCGCACCGCCCAACGCTGGTATTCCAGCGCGCAGTGCGCGGCCGCCGGAATCCGGATCGCCACCCTGAGATGCCCGACGGTCTCCGAATAGTCCTCGGAGGCAATCCACTTGGCCCCACCCCGGCGGCGGACGAGGCGTTCCATCTCGGCGGCGTTGTCCCGGGTCAGCAGGCGCTCCGGCCAGACGGGCACCTGGTAGCGCAGCAGCGTCGGCAGCAGGGCGCGACTTTGGTCACGGCGGGTCAGCGTGGACCGTCGCAGCGCGGCCGGGTGCGGCGAGCTGATCAGCGCGATGGCGCGCACCAGCCGCGAATGCAGCAGCGCCGTGGCCCAGCAGGCCAGCCCGCCGTCGGCGTGGCCGACCAGCGTCGCCGACGAGTGCCCGAGCGCTCGGATCAGTCCCGCCGTATCGCCGGCGAGTGTCCAGCCGTCGTAGCCGCGCGGCGGCTTGTCGCTGCCGCCGTAACCGCGCAGGTCCACCGCGACCACCCGCGCGCCGCTCAGGCCGCGCAGTTGATGGCGCCACGACCACCAGAACGATCCGAAGCCGTGCAGCATCATCACCAGCGGCCGTGCCGTGACCGGCGCGGCCGCGTCGGCGCCGGACGGCAGGGCCTCGACGACATGGAACCGAATGCCGTTGGCGTGCACATCCAGATGACGCCATGGCCCGTCGATGCGCGTGACCGACGGGTCCGGTGCCGCCATCTACCAACCCGAGGGATCGGACGGGGCCCCGTTCTCGGGCTTTTCGTGCCGGCCGTGGGCTTCGGTGAGCTTCCTCGCGCCGGCGGCGGGCTTGTCGTGGCCCGGGGTCAGGGCGGTGCGCGTCTCCTTGACCGATTCGATCGTCTGCCGCGGCCCTCGGATGCGCCGCACCTTCAGGAAACCCAGCAGTCCTAGCAGGGCACCCACCACGACCATGATCCCGAACACGATCAGGAACGACACCCAGCGCCAAAGCCAGGTGTCGAGCAGCTCGGCGAGGAAGAAGAAGAAAAAGAAGGTGGAGTAGAACAGCACCACGAGGGCGGCGACGAAGAAGACGCTGCCGGTCAGGCCCTTCTTCACGTCGCGGGTGATCTCGGAGCGGGCCAGTTCCACCTCGGCGCGCACCAGCGTGGAGACCTGGGCGGTTGCGTCTTTGATCAGGTCGCCGATCGACGGCTCGACGGGCTTGGCGTGCGGGTCGGTCAACGGAATAGTGGTCAGGGTGCTGGGCACACCGTTCTTGCCATCGGTCTTGCTCACAGACGGACCTCTCTCGTTTCTCGCCCCGGGCGCGTTCTCGTCGCGGTTTATGTTGCCATGCGGACGCGGCGCCGAACGAGGCCAGCCGAGGACCACCCGTGCCCGGCGCCGATTCGGGCGGCGCGAGGCGCGGAGCCCATAGACTTACCAAGCCGGTCTGACGCCGGTCGATCGATGGGAGTGGTGCTTTGCGGACGGCGCACCGGTACTTCGTTGCCGCGACGATGACCATGCTGTTGGCGCTCGTGGGCCTGCCCTCCCGTGCCGCCGCGGCCGATGTCCGGGTTCCGATGGGGGGCGGTGCGGGCATCGTGATCAACGGGGACACCATGTGCACCCTCACCACCATCGGCAACGACGCCGCCGGCGAGCTGATCGGCTTCACCTCCGCGCACTGCGGCGGCCCCGGCGCCAAGGTCGCCGGCGAGGGCGCCGAGAACGCGGGCATCCTGGGCACCATGGTCGCCGGCAACGACACCCTCGACTACGCGGTCATCAAGTTCGACCCGGCCAAGGTGACACCCACGGCCAATTACAACGGGTTCCCGATCAACGGCATCGGACCCGATCCGGCCTTCGGCGAGATTGCCTGCAAGCAGGGCCGCACCACGGGTAACTCCTGCGGGGTCACCTGGGGGCCGGGTCAGGATCCGGGCACCATCGTCATGCAGGTCTGCGGCCAGCCCGGGGACTCCGGGGCGCCGGTGACCGTCAACGGCCTGCTGGTGGGCATGATCCACGGTGCGTTCAGCGACAACCTGCCGACCTGCGTCATCAAGTACATCCCGCTGCACACCCCGGCGGTGGTCCAGTCGTTCAACGCGATCCTGGCCGACATCAACGCCAAGCACCGGCCCGGCGCGGGGTTTGCGCCGCTGCCCGCCTGAGCTACTTCGACGGCTGGATGGCGTCGAACACGCCGGGGTCGAGCAGCGTGGAGGTGTCCCCCAACTCGCGGTTCTCGGCGACGTCGCGCAGCAGCCGGCGCATGATCTTGCCGCTGCGGGTCTTGGGCAATTCCGGCACCACGTGGACCTCGCGCGGCTTGGCGATGGGCGAGATCTCCCGGGCCACCTCGACGCGCAGCTCGTCGACGATCCCGTCGTGCACCTGGTAGTCGGCGCGCAGCACGACGAACGCGCAGATGGCCTGGCCGGTGGTTTCGTCGGTCGCTCCCACGACGGCCGCCTCGGCCACCGCGACGTGGCCGACCAGTGCCGACTCCACCTCGGCCGTCGAGAGACGATGGCCCGACACGTTCATCACGTCGTCGATGCGACCCACCACCCAGATGTCGCCGTCGGGGTCGTACCAGGCGCTGTCACCGGCGAAATACCAACCCTGCTCGGCGAACCGGGACCAGTACGTCTCGACATACCGCTCCGGATCGCCCCAGATGCCACGCAGCATGGACGGCCACGGCTCGTCCAGCACCAGGTAGCCGGTGATGTGCTCGCCCTCCTTGCTGCCCGCCGGCAGCCGGTCACCGTGGTCGTCGACGATCTTGGCCGAGATGCCCGGCAACGGCCGCATCGCCGAACCCGGCTTCGCCGCGGCGACTCCCGGCAGCGGGGTGATCATCGCGCAGCCCGTCTCGGTCTGCCACCAGGTGTCGACGATCGGCAGGCTGTCCGCGCCGATCACCTTGTGGTACCAGCGCCACGCCTCCGGGTTGATCGGTTCGCCGACCGATCCCAGCAGTCGCAGGCTGGTCAGGTCGTGCGCGTCGGGAATCTCCCGGCCCCACTTCATGAACGTGCGGACGAGCGTCGGGGCGGTGTAATAGATTGTCACACCGTACTTTTCGATGATCTCGAAGTGGCGGTGCTGGGTGGGGGTGTCCGGTGTCCCCTCGTACAGCACCTCGGTGACGCCGTTGGACAGCGGCCCGTAGACGCCGTAGGTGTGTCCGGTGACCCAGCCGATGTCCGCCGTGCACCAGAACACGTCGGTCTCGGGCTTGATGTCGAAGACGTAGTAGTGCGTATAGGAAACCTGGGTCAGGTAGCCCCCGCTGGTGTGCACGATGCCCTTGGGCTTGCCGGTGGTGCCGGAGGTGTACAGCAGGAACAGCGGGTGCTCGGCGTCGAAGGCCTGCGGGGTGTGTTCGGGGGACGCGGAGTCGACGACGTCGTGCCACCACAGGTCGCGACCGTCGGTCCACGACACGTCGATTCCGGTGCGGCGCACCACCAGAACGTGCTCGACGGGACTGTCGCCGTCTTCACCGGACGAGATGGCCTCGTCGGCCGCGTTCTTCAGCGGAGCCGGCTTGCCGCGGCGGAACTGCCCGTCGCTGGTGATCAGCAACTTGGCCTGGGCGTCGGCGATCCGGGCCCGCAGCGCCTTGGCGGTGAAGCCCGCGAACACGACGCTGTGCATGAGGCCCAGCCGGGCGCAGGCCAGCATCGCGATCACCGCCTCGGGGATGAGCGGCATGTAGATGGCCACGCGGTCCCCGGCGACCAGGCCGATGTCGGTCAGCGCGTTGGCCGCCTTGCACACCTCGGCCTGCAGGTCCGCATACGTAAAGCTGCGGCTGTCGCCCGGCTCGCCCTCCCAGTGGATGGCGACCCGGTCGCCGAGCCCCGCCTCGACGTGGCGGTCCACGCAGTTGTAGGCGACGTTCAGCTTCCCGTCGGCGAACCACTTGGCGAACGGTGCGTTGGACCAGTCCAGCACCTCGGTGAAGGGGGTCGACCAGGACAACCGATTGGCCTGCTTGGCCCAGAACGCCAGCCGGTCCTCCTCGGCCTCGCGGTACAACTCCTCACCGGCGTTGGCCTGCTGGACGAATTCGGCCGGGGGCGGATAAGACGATGGGCCCGCGGTATTCGTGGCGGTCACTGGTTCTCCTATGTCGTGGCGCGTAAATCGTCTGTGAGCCTAACGCCGCGAGGCGAAAAGCGGTTCGTCAAACCGGGGTGAAAATTGCTCTTGTATTCGATAATCACGGGGTGCCAGGATCTCGAGGGCGGTGGTGTTGCCGGCTGGTCCCCGGTCTCGCCGCGGTGGCGGTGGGCTGGGTGGGCGCCGTCGTGTCCGGACCACCGGCCCGGGCCGTGCCCTTCGACACCGGCGACCAGCCGACGCCGTGTTGGTCGGATCGCATCGCGGTGAACGCTTCCCCTATCCAGGCTGCGGTCGGTCACCGCGCGGTGACGCTGTATTTCAGCCTCGCGAGCGGCGTCGAGCCGTGCACGCTGACCGGCTATCCCGGGGTCGACACGGGCGACGGCGGTCCGCTCCTGCACGGCGAGCCCACGCCGCGCGGGTACATGGGCGGCCTACCGGTCGGCGTGGAGGTGCCGCCCACGGTCACGCTGTCGCTCTCGACCCAGGCGCAAGCCGTCGTCGAGGGCGTGGCGATCGACCGCGACGGCAACCTGTGTCCCACGTACACCGGCCTTTTGGTCACGCCGCCGGACGCCGGTCAGGTCTTTTCCGTCGCGGCCCCCATCGACGCCTGCTCGCTGCAGGTGCATCCGGTGACCGCCGGCTGATGGCGGTGGATCACGAGGTGCGAGCCCCTCACGCCAGCCAGTAGACGCGGGGGGAAGTGGGGTAGGCGTTGGCCTTCGTCCCGTCGGGACATTGAGTTTCGTCCGTGCTGCCGTCGATCCGCTGCTCGACCGTGAGCGTTGCGAACCGCGCGGTATCACAATTGGCCGGGGTCCACGTCGTCGTGTTGGTGATGTCGGTCCTCAGGTAGCAGTGGCCGTGGATGAGGTTGGCGATGAAACACAGCGTGAGCGAGTCGTCGGTGAAACGCCCCTAGAGGGAGCCGGGCCGGTGGTACGCGATTCCCGCGCGGCGTGCTCCGACACGACACGGGCGGTGTTCGCGAGAATCCCGAGTCCGCCCAACGCCGGCAGGACGGCACCGACGGACGATGAACGCAGTGGCCGACTGTCCCGTCCGGCGTGGCGGCAGCGGCCATGGATAGCCGGGATATGGCGCGGGACGTGGACCGCCGCGCCCACGCCGCACCAGCCCGACGGCCCAGGCCCTAGGGTCGCAGGCATGCGTCGGATGCGCGGGGCCCTCGCCCTACTGGCCTCGGCCGCCGCCATTCTGTTCCCGGCCGGTTGCGGCGGCGGAGTGCTCACCCCGGACCTGGTTCTGGTCAACGGCGGCGAGCCGCCCTACCCCCTCGTCCCGACCAGCACCAACGACAGCAACGGGGGGCGAATCCTCGATCGGCTCTTCGCCGGCCTGATCTCCTACGACGCCGGCGGGAGGCCCTCGGACGAGGTCGCCCAGACCATCGAGACCGCCGACAACGTCAACTACCGCATCGTCCTGGAGCCCGGATGGAAATTCACCGACGGCTCACCGGTGACGGCGCACTCGTTCGTCGACGCGTGGAACTACGGCGCGTTGAGCCGCAACGCCCAACTTCAGCAGAGCTTCTTC
Organism: Mycobacterium saskatchewanense; assembly: GCF_010729105.1. Lineage (NCBI taxonomy): Bacteria > Bacillati > Actinomycetota > Actinomycetes > Mycobacteriales > Mycobacteriaceae > Mycobacterium > Mycobacterium saskatchewanense. The sequence continues at coordinate 3,196,314 of NZ_AP022573.1, read as the reverse complement.
AGCCCGATCGACGGATTCGACGACGTCGCGGGCGCGGATGCGAAGCAGACCAGAATGTCCGGGCTGCAGGTGGTCAACGACCTCGAATTCACCGTTCGGCTCAAGGCGCCGACGATCGACTTCGTGATGCGGCTGGGCCACAGCGCGTTTTATCCGCTGCCCGAGAGCGCTTTTCGCGACATGGCGGCCTTTGGCCGAAACCCGATCGGCAACGGCCCCTACCAGCTTGCCGACGGTCCGGACGGCCCGGCCTGGGAACACAACGTCAGGATCGACCTGAGGGTAAACCCCGATTACCGGGGAAACCGGAAGCCGCGCAACAAAGGCCTGAGGTTCGAGTTCTACGCCAACCTCGATACGGCCTACGCGGACCTGCTGTCGGGGAATCTCGATGTGCTCGACACGATCCCGCCGAGCGCGCTGCCCGTGTATCGGCGCGATCTCGGCGAGCACGTCGCCAGCGGCCCGGTCGCGGTCAAACACAGCCTCGACACCCCCTTGCGGCTGGCGCATTTCGGCGGCGAGGAGGGCCGCCTGCGCCGGCTCGCGCTGTCGGCCGCCGTGGACCGCGCGCAGATCTGCAAGCAGATCTTCCTGGGCACCCGCAGCCCGTCGCGCGATTTCACCGCCCAGTCGCTGCCCGGCTTCGACCCGAACCTGCCGGGCAGAGACGTGCTCGACTTCGATCCCGCACGCGCCAAACAACTCTGGGAACAGGCCAATGCGATCTCACCGTGGAGCGGCCAGTACGCGATCGCTTACAACGCCGACGCCGGGAACCAGGAGTGGGTCGACGCGGTCGCCAACAGCGTCAAGAACGTGCTCGGCATCGATGCGATCGGCGCGCCGCAACCCACTTTCGCCGGGTTCCGCACGCAGATCACCAACCGCACCATCTCGACGGCCTTTCGCGCGGCCTGGCAGGGGGACTATCCCTCGCTGCTGGAGTTCCTGGCACCGATCTTCGCCACGGGCGCGGGGTCGAACGACGTCGGCTACTCGAGCGCCGAATTCGACGCGGCACTGGCGGCCGCCGAGGCCGCGCCCACCATGCGGGACGCGGAGGCCCTGGCCAACGCCGCACAGCGGATCCTGCTGCACGACATGCCCGTCGTCCCGCTGTGGGACAACATCGGTGTGGTGGGGTGGTCTTCGGAGGTCCATGGCGTCACCGTCACCTGGAACGGCCTGCCGGACTACGAGGAGATCGTGAAGGGCTGAGATGGTCGTCTACATCGCGCGCCGAGTCGCCATCATGGTTCCGGTCTTTCTCGGCGCCACGCTGCTGATCTACGGCATGGTCTTCCTGCTGCCCGGCGATCCGGTCGCCGCGATGGCGGGGGACCGGCCGCTGACGCCCGCGGTTGCCGCGGCGTTGCGCGCCCGCTACCACCTCGACGAGCCGTTCCTGGTGCAGTACCTGCGCTACCTCGGCGGCGTCGTGCACGGCGATCTGGGCCGTTCCTATTCCGGCCTGCCCGTGAGTCTGGTTCTGGCGCACGCCTTTCCGGTCACGCTGCGGCTGGCGTTGATCGCCGTTGTCGTCGAGGCCGTGCTCGGCGTCGGCTTCGGGGTGGTCGCCGGGCTGCGTCAGGGCGGGATCTTCGATTCCACCGTGCTGATCGCGGGCCTGGTCATCATCGCCATCCCGATTTTCGTCCTGGGATTCCTGGCGCAGTTCGTGTTCGGCGTCCGGCTGGGGATCGCGCCGGTCACGGTGGGCGACCGGGCGACCCTCGGGCGGCTACTGCTGCCGGGGATCGTGCTGGGCTCTGTGTCGTTCGCCTACGTGGTGCGGCTGACCCGGTCGGCGGTGGCCGCCAACGCGCACGCCGACTACGTGCGGACCGCCACCGCCAAGGGACTCTCGCGCCCGCGGGTGGTGACGGTGCACATCCTGCGCAACTCGCTGATCCCGGTGGTGACCTTCCTCGGCGCCGACCTGGGGGCGCTGATGGGTGGCGCGATCGTGACCGAGGGAATCTTCAACATCCACGGCGTCGGCGGCGTGCTCTACCAGGCCGTGACGCGGCAGGAAGCGCCGACCGTGGTGTCCATCGTGACGGTGCTGGTGCTGATCTACCTGGTGACCAATTTGGCGGTGGACCTGCTCTACGCCGCCCTCGATCCCCGGATCCGATATGCCTGAGCCGCCCATCGAACGCCACGGCTTCTGGCGCGACACGTGGCGCGAATTGCGTCGGCGCCCCAAGTTTCTCGTTGCCGCGGCGCTGATCGTCCTCATCGTGGTGGTCGCGGTCTTTCCGGCCTGGTTCACCGGGATCGACCCCGCCTATGCCAGTCCCAGCCAAAGCCTGCTTCCGCCCTCCGCGGCGCACTGGTTCGGCACCGACCTGCAAGGCCATGACATCTACGCCCGCACCGTGTATGGGGCGCGCGCCTCGGTCACCGTCGGGCTCGGGGCCACCCTGCTCGTGTTCGTCGTCGGCGGGACGCTGGGCGCGCTCGCCGGCTTCTACGGGGGCTGGATCGACGCGGTGGTTTCGCGCGTGGCCGACGTGTTCTTCGGGCTGCCGCTCCTGCTGGCCGCGATCGTCATCATGGGGGCGATGCGCCACCGCACGGTGTGGACGGTGATCGCCATCCTCGCCCTGTTCGGCTGGCCGCAGGTGGCCAGGATCGCCCGCGGGGCCGTGCTCGAGGTGCGGGCCAGTGACTATGTGCTGGCAGCGAAGGCGTTGGGGCTCAGCGATTTCCAGATCTTGCTGCGGCATGCGTTGCCCAACGCGCTGGGTCCGGTCCTCGCGGTGGTCACTCTCGCCCTGGGTATCTTCATCGTGACCGAAGCCTCCCTGTCCTACCTCGGTGTCGGCCTGCCGCCGACGGTGGTGTCGTGGGGCGGCGACATCAACCTGGCGCAGAGCCGGCTGCGGTCCGGCTCGCCCATACTGTTCTATCCGGCCGGCGCGCTGGCCATCACGGTGCTGTCGTTCATGATGCTGGGTGACGCCTTGCGCGACGCGCTGGACCCGGCGTCGCGGGCGTGGCGCGCATGACCGGCCCGGCGGCGCCGCTCCTGTCGGTCGAGGGGCTACGGGTGACCTTCGGTGCGGGCGCCCCGGCGGTTCGGGGCGTGGACCTGACGGTGCTGCCGGGCCAGACTGTCGCGGTGGTGGGGGAATCGGGGTCCGGCAAGTCCACCACGGCCGCCGCGATCCTTGGGCTGCTACCACCCGGGGGGCGAATAACCGCCGGACGCATCGTTTTCGACGGGCGCGACATTGCCGGGGCCGACCGCCGCCTGCTGCGATCCATCCGCGGCCGCTCCATCGGCTACGTCCCGCAGGATCCGATGACCAACCTCAACCCGGTTTGGAAAATAGGGTTCCAAATCCGGGAAGCTCTGCGGGCAAACGCATTCGGCGGCGGGGTGCGCGACCGCGCCGTCGAGTTGCTGGCGGAGGCGGGCATGCCGGATCCGGCGAAGCAGGCCGCCCGCTACCCCCATCAACTGTCCGGCGGCATGTGCCAGCGGGCGCTGATCGCCATCGGTATGGCGGGCCGGCCGAAGCTGCTCATCGCCGACGAGCCGACCTCCGCGCTCGACGTCACCGTTCAGCGCCAGGTGCTCGACCACCTGCAGCAGCTCACCGGCGAACTGGGCACCGCGCTGCTGCTCATCACGCACGACCTGGCCCTGGCCGCCGAACGGGCCGAGTCGGTGGTCGTGATGCATCGCGGCATGGTTGTGGAATCCGGTGCGGCCGAGACGATCCTGCACGCCCCGGGCCACGAGTACACCCGCAGGTTGGTCGCCGCGGCGCCGTCGCTGGCGGTCAGGAGCGCGGCCCGGGCTCGGTCGGCGGCAGCACCGGCCGACGACATCCTCGTCGCCTCCGAGCTGACCAAGGTCTACCGCGAGCCCCGCGCCACGCCCGGGTGGCCGGGGAAGCGGCGGGCAGAGTTCCGCGCCGTCGACGCCGTGTCGTTCCGGCTTCGCCGGGCGGGCACCCTGGCGATCGCCGGCGGCTCGGGCTCAGGCAAGTCGACCCTGGCGCGCATGGTGCTCGGCCTGTTGGAACCGACCTCGGGCACAGTGGTTTTCGACGGCACCCGGGTCGACGGCACGATGCGGCGGGAGCAAGCGCTGGCCTTCCGCCGGCGGGTCCAGCCGGTATTTCAAAACCCTTACAGCAGCCTGGATCCCATGTACTCGGTGTTCCGGGCCATCGAAGAGCCGTTGCGAATTCACCGGATCGGTGATCGCGCGCAGCGTGAGGAGGCGGTGCGCAACCTCGTCGACCAGGTGGCGCTGCCGGCGTCCGTGCTGCGGCGCCTGCCCCGTGAGCTGTCCGGCGGGCAGCGGCAGCGGGTCGCGATCGCCCGGGCGCTGGCGCTGCGGCCCGAGGTGCTGGTCTTCGACGAGGCGGTCTCGGCGCTCGACGTCCTGGTGCAGGCGCAGATCCTCGACCTGCTCGGCGAGCTGCAGGCGGGGCTGGGATTGACCTACCTGTTCATCAGCCACGACCTGGCCGTGATCCGTCAGATCGCCGACGAGGTGCTGGTGATGCAGGCCGGGCAAGTGGTGGAGCGGGCGCCCACCGAGGAATTGTTCACCCGGCCCGCGCATCCCTACACGCGTCGATTGCTGGAGGCCATTCCGCGCGCCCCGGCAGCGCCCCGATAGGTTGGCAAGCTGTGACAGGCGATCCGCTGGCCCCGTTGATGGACCTCCCCGGCGTCGCCGAGGCCAGCGACCGGGCCCGCGACGCCCTCGGCCGCGCTCACCGGCACCGGGCCAACCTGCGGGGGTGGCCGGTGAGCGCCGCCGAAGCGGCGCTGCGGGCGGCGCGCGCGTCTTCGGTGCTCGACGGGGGTCCGGTGCGATTGGACGACGTGGCGGATGCGGGACAGGTCAGCGAGCCGGTGTTCGCCGGGGCGCTGCGGGTGGCCCAGGCCCTGGAAGGTGGCGGTGGCCCCCTGGTCGGTGTGTGGCAGCGGGCGCCGCTGCAAGCGTTGGCCCGGCTGCACATGCTGGCGGCCGCCGACCAGGTGGACGCCGACCGGCTGGGGCGACCTCGGACCGACCCCGAGGTGGGGCCGCGCCTCGAGTTGCTGGCGGGTCTGGTGACGGGCGGCACGCGGGCGGCGGCGCCCGTCGTCGCAGCCGTCGCACACGGGGAACTGTTGACCCTGCAGCCGTTCGGCAGCGCCGACGGCGTCGTCGCCCGCGCCGTGTCGCGGCTGGTGACGATTGCCACCGGGCTCGACCCGCACGGCCTGGGGGTGCCCGAGGTGAGCTGGATGCGGCAACCCGCGGCGTATCGCGACGCCGCCCGCGGCTTTGCGGAGGGGACACCGGAGGGCGTGGCCGCCTGGCTGGTCATGTGCTGCCGCGCGCTGCGGGCCGGCGCCCAGGAGGCCCTGGCGATCGCCGACTCGCTGGCAAATCGTTAGCCAGGCACCATTAGTAACGCGTCTGCGCCAAATGCAATGCGGGCGGCGTACCGAAACTGGTCGGTGCGCCGCCCGCTAACACGGAACCCGGTTACCATGCGTCCATTTCTGGGCTGCGTGGGTGGCCTCGGCGATCTTGCGGCGCCTCCGGCTGCAACCCCACCCAAAGGGCCGTCGATACCGTCCGCTTCCCGCAATTACGCAGGCCCGCAACACTTCTGCCATTATCGCGGCTATGACTCCGCGTGGGTGCCGGGAACCGTGCTAGGCGCCCGGATCGGGAGACTGACCCTTCTCTTCCGGATCGGCCTAGGCCTCACCGGGCTTCCGTGGTTTCCTTTGTACTCCTGCACCCCTCAGCCCAGCAAGGCCCAATTGCGAAGCAATTTCGTCGCGGGGGGTGTGGATTTGCTGGCAGGGGCCGGAAGGCGGCTAGAAGGCGAAGCGTCGCAGCAGCGAGTAGGTGATCGCGCCGGCGGCCAGCGCGCTGACGCCCACGGCGGCGGTAGTCGCGATCGCGGCGCCCGACGGCGCCGGGATCCGGTCGCGCAGGGACACCGGGCGCGAGAACGTCAGCACGGGCCATCCCCGCTCGGTGGCCTCCTTGCGCAATCCCCGATCGGGGTTGACCACGCTGGGATGGCCGACGGCCTCGAGCATCGGCAGGTCGGTGATCGAATCGGAGTAGGCGTAGCAGTGCTCCAGCGGGTAGCCCTCGCGGGCGGCCAGCTCGCGGATCGCCTGCACCTTGCCCTCGCCGTAGCAGTAGAACGCGATCTCGCCGGTGTACCTGCCGTCCTCGACGACCATGCGGGTCGCCATCGCGTGGGTCGCGCCGAGCGCGCGGGCGATCGGTGCCACGATTTCTTCCCCCGACGCCGACACGACCACGACGTCACGGCCGCACAGTTTGTGGGCCGCGATGAGGTCCGCCGCCTCGGCGAACACCAGCGGCGTCACGATGTCGTGCAGTGTCTCGCCGACGATCGACTTGACCTGATCCACGTCCCATCCGGTGACCATGTTGGTCATGTGGATCCGCATCCGGTCCATCTGGTCATGATCGGCACCCGAGAGCAGATAGATGAACTGGGCGTAGCTCGACTTGAGCACGGCGCGGCGGTTGAGCAGTCCCTGATCGAAGAACGGTTTGCTGAATGCCAGCGTGCTCGACTTGGCGATGATGGTTTTGTCCAGGTCGAAAAAGGCGGCGGTGCGGGCACCGGGGGCGCCGGCCGAGGCTGCTTCGGCCGAGAGTTGCTGCGGCGCGGCCGGGTCGGAGACGGTCACCGACCCAGCATAGGGCGACGGTGCTGCGGGGCCGCGGGCTTACACCCGAAAAGGAGGGTCGAAACGAGTGCAATCGTTGCAATGGGCACTGTTTTCGCGGCTCAACGACTTTTTTCAGTCGAAAGCTACTTGCGTTAGTGCGGACTGTCATGTGTATAGTAAGCATTACTCGGCCTGAGCCGAGGGTGCATCAGCCCGACCCCCCGGGGCTGATACACGACGACCCTCGCCTCCTCCCCCCCTGGCGGGGGTCGTCCCTTTTCTTGGGTAAGTAATCTGCCGGCATACGGCGTCTGCCCCTTCACTCCGCCGGTTGCGGGGACCACGCCGACCGTGCGGCGGGCGGGTGGCCCGCGGAACCGTTGTGCACAGTCGCGTCTCTATCCACAAAACGCAGCTTTGGGACTGGTGTGCCAACCGTCGGTCCCGCAGGGTGAGTGCGTGACCAGCGCCAGCGACCCCGGACCCGCGAATTCCGCGGGCGTGCTGGCCGCGCTGGCGGATCCGGAACTGCGCGACGATCTGGACCGCGTCGCCGCCGCCGTCGGCATCCGGGTGGTGCACGCGGGCGGTGCATCGGCGCTCAGTCGGAAGTCGTGGTCGGCCGCCTCGGCCGTAGTGCTCGACGCGTCGGCGGCGCGCCGCTGTGGCGAGGCGGCCCTGCCGCGACGCACCCACGTCAGCGTGTTGACCACCGCTGAACCAGCCGGGTCGACGTGGGCAGCGGCCGTTGCCGCTGGCGCGGACCACGTGCTGTGGCTTCCCCACCAAGAACGGGACTTGATCCGTGAGCTCGCCGAAGCCGCCGAATCGGCGCGCGGCGACGCGCGGCGCGGGCAGGTCATCGCGGTGATGGGCGGATGCGGCGGGGCCGGCGCGTCGCTTTTCGCGGTCACCCTGGCGCAGACTGCCGCCGACGCGTTGTTGGTCGACCTGGACCCGTGGGGCGGCGGCATCGACCTGTTGTTGGGCGGCGAAAACACTCCGGGTCTGCGGTGGCCCGACTTGGCGCTGCGGGGCGGCCGGCTCACGTGGTCGGCCGTGCGCGACGCGCTGCCCCGGCATCGGGGAGTCAGCGTCCTCTCCGGCACGCGGCGCGGGCACGACATCGAGCCAGCGCCCGTGGACGCCGTAGTGGATGCGGGCAGGCGCGGAGGAGTCACCGTCGTGTGCGACCTGGCCCGTCGGCTCAGCGACGCCACGCACGCCGTGCTGGACGCCGCCGACCTTGTCGTGGTGGTCAGCCGCTGCGACGTGCGGGCCTGCGCGGCCACCGGGGCGATGGCCCCGGTGCTGGCCGCGCTTAATCCGAACCTGGGCTTGGTGATTCGGGGACCGGCGCCGGGAGGGCTGCGGGCGACGGAGGTCGCCGACATCACCGGCCTTCCGTTGCTTGCCTCGATGAGGGCCGAACCGCAGCTGGCCGGCCAGTTGGAACGTCGGGGCCTGCGGTTGGGGCGGCGGTCCCCGGCCGCCGCGGCGGCGCGACGGGTGCTAGCGGTCCTGCCGCGGGCCAACGGCGCGGGCCGAAACGGCAGGGCGGCGTGAGCGGATCACTGATCGAGCGGGTGCGCGAGCGGCTGGCGGCTGAACCGGGCTTACTGGGTGCCCCGCCACGCCCCGGCGTCGTGGCCGCGGCGATCCGCGCCGAGTCCGGCGGCATGCTGGGCGACACCGAGATCCTCGCCAATCTTCGGGTGCTCGAGACGGAACTGACCGGGGCGGGCATCCTGGAGCCGCTGCTCTGCGCGGACGGCACCACCGACGTGTTGGTCACGGCGCCGGACGCGGTCTGGGTGGATGACGGAAACGGCCTGCGCCGCACCGATGTTCGTTTCGCCGACGAGGCGGCGGTGCGGCGCCTGGCGCAGCGTCTGGCCGTTGCGGCCGGCCGGCGCCTCGACGACGCCCAACCGTGGGTGGACGGCCACCTGAGCGGGATAGGCGCCGCGGGCTTCGCGGTGCGGCTGCACGCGGTGTTGCCGCCGGTGGCCGTTGCGGGTACCTGCCTGTCGCTGCGGATCCTGCGGCCCGCCACCCAGGACCTGTCGTCGCTGACGGCGGCCGGTGCGATCGCACCCGAGGCGGCCGGCCTGATCGCCGGCATCATCACCGCCCGGCTGGCCTTCCTGGTGTGCGGCGGGACGGGGGCCGGAAAAACGACCCTGCTGGCCGCCATGTTGGGCGCCGTACCACCCACCGAACGCATCGTGTGCGTCGAGGACGCCGCCGAATTGGCGCCGCGGCACCCGCACCTGGTCAAGCTGGTCGCGCGGTGCGCCAATGTCGAAGGCGTGGGTGAAGTGCCGCTGCGCCAGCTGGTCCGGCAGGCGCTACGAATGCGGCCCGACCGCATCGTCGTCGGCGAGGTGAGGGGCGCCGAGGTGGTCGACCTGCTGGCCGCGCTGAACACCGGCCACGAGGGCGGCGCGGGCACCGTGCACGCCAACAGCCCCGGTGAGGTCCCGACCCGATTGGAGGCGCTGGGCGCGCTCGGCGGCCTCGATCGCGGGTCGCTGCACAGTCAGCTCGCGGCCGCGGTTCAGGCCGTATTGCACGTCGCGCGGGACCGGACCGGCCGGCGCCGGCTCGCTGAGATCGCCGTGCTGCGGCCGGAGCGGGGCCAAGTGCGTGCCGTCACGGTCTGGCACGCGGACCGTGGGATGACGGACGATGCCGCCGATCTGCATCGCGTGCTGCAGAGCAGGATGCGGGCGTGAACGGCGTCGGGGCGACAGCCCTGCCGCTGGCGCTCGCGCTCGTGGCCTACCCGTCGTCGCCGCGGCGCCGGCTCGCACCGCCCGGGATTCGTTCACGGCGGCGTGCGGCGCTCAGCCCACGCGAAGTCGGTTTGCTGACCGCCCTTCTCGGCGTCCTGGCCGCCATCCTGCTCCCGTTGACGGCGCTGCTGGCGCTGGCGGTCGCGGTCGCCACCGCGGCCCTGCGGTATCGGCGCCGCCTCCGGCTCCGGCGCGCCGCGGACGAGGGCCGGGCACTGGAGGGAGCCCTGGACGTGCTGGTGGGTGAGCTGCGCGTGGGGGCCCACCCGGTGCGGGCGTTTTCGGTCGCCGCCGATGAGACCGACGGCCCGGTCGCCGTGTCGTTGCGGACGGTGGCCGCGCGGGCCCGGCTCGGCGCCGACGTCACCGCCGGCCTCCAGGATGCGGCCCGAGCGTCCGCGCTGGCCGCGCACTGGACCCGACTCGCTGTGTGCTGGGGCCTGGCCGCCGAGCATGGGCTTGCGATAGCCACCCTGATGCGGGCCGCACAGCGGGACATCGCCGAGCGGCAACGCTTTTCGGCGCGGGTGTCGTCGGGGATGGCGGGGGCGCGGGCCACCGCGGCGATCCTGGCGGCGCTGCCGGCCTTGGGCGTCCTGCTGGGCCAGCTGATCGGTGCCCGGCCGCTCGCCTTCTTGTTGGGCGGGGAGGCGGGTGGCTGGCTGCTGCTGGTCGGGTCGATGCTGACGTGTCTCGGGCTGCTGTGGTGTGACCGTCTCACCGATCGGCCGGCGTCGTGACCGTGGCGGTCGTGCTGCTGGCCGCGGCTTTGTGCGTCGGGCCGGGCCCGTCGGTGGTGCGGGCGCGCGCTGGGGCGCGGTCGCGCCGTGCACGGCAGAAACGTCGAAACGAGCTGGCGCGCGACGCCGATCCGCTGGCCTTTGCCTCCAGCCTCGATGTGCTCGCGGTGTGTCTGGAGGCAGGCATGGCCGTCTCGACCGCGGCGGCCGCGACCGCGTCCTCCGCGCCGCCGGCGCTGGCCGCGGTGCTGCGCCGCGCCGCCGACCTGTTGGCGTTGGGCGCCGATCCCGCCGTCGCGTGGTCGCTTCCGCGGGATTGGCCGGCCGATGCGATTGACGGCCAGAGCGATGCCCTGCTGCGACTGGCGCGGCGGTCCGCGTCGTCGGGGGCGGCGCTGGCGCGCGCGGTCGCCGAGCTGGCCGACCAGGCCCGTCACGACGCCGCGCACGCCGCGGCCGCGGCCGCCGAGCGGGCTGGCGTGCTGATCGCCGGACCGCTGGGACTGTGCTTTCTGCCGGCGTTCCTGTGCCTGGGCATCGTGCCGGTGGTGGCCGGGCTGGCCGGCGAAGTCCTGCAGTCGGGGTTGCTGTGAATCGAAAGGAAGGCATTCATGATCAACGGGTTTCGGACTCTGCTGGCCCGCGTGGCGGTCCTGGCCGCCGACGAGTCGGGCATGTCCACCGTCGAGTACGCGATCGGCACGATTGCGGCCGCCGCCTTCGGAGCGGTCCTCTATACGGTGGTCACCGGCGATTCCATCGTGTCTGCGCTGACCAACATCATCGGCCGCGCGCTCAACACCAAGGTCTAGCCGGCTGTGCGGGAGCCGGCACGGTCGAGGCGGCGTTGGCCATCGCCGCGCTGGTTGTGGTCCTGGCGCTGTGCCTGGCCGGCGTCACGGCCGTGTCGATGCAGGTCCGGTGTGTCGACGCCGCGCGCGAGGCCGCCCGACTGGCCGCGCGGGGTGACGAACGCTCGGCGCTCGAAGCCGCCCGCGGCACTGCGCCGGCCGGCGCCCGGATCCGCGTGGACCACGACGGTGACTTCCTTGTCGCCACGGTGGTCGCCCGCTCGAAGTTGTTACCCCGGCTGGACATCGCGGCGAAGGCGGTGGCCGCGGTGGAGCCGCGGCGATGATCGGGGAGCGGCCACGATCGTCGCGGCGGCGATGGTGGTCGTCCTGCTCTTGGTCACCGGTGCAGGTGCGTACCTCGGGAGTGTCGTGGTTGCGCGGCACCGCGCACAGGCGGCCGCGGATCTGGCCGCGTTGGCGGCCGCCGCCCGGTTGCCTTCCGGAGCGGCGGCTGCCTGCGCCCGCGCCGCGGCGGTGGCCCACGCGATGCGGGCTGACGTCGCCCTGTGTGAGGTGGACGAGCTGGACGTCGTCGTCACGGTGCGGATGGGGGTGCCACTTGCCGGCGCGGCGCGCGCCGCCGCGCGGGCGGGCCCGGACGTATAGTCTGGCGGCGTGATTCCGCAGTGGCGGATCGGTCCGCTGGTGTTGCCGGTGCACGGGGTCTTCGTGGGCCTGGGGGTGCTGGCCGCGGCGGTCGTTTTCATCGCCGAGGCACGTCGGCGCGGCGCCGTCAACGACCAGTCATTGGTGGCCGTCACCGGCGCCCTCGTCGGCGGCGCGATCGGCATGCGGTTGTCCGGGTGGGCGCAACACCTCGACGTCCGGCTCAACCCGTCGCTGCTGCAGGCGTGGGAATACGGCTCGCGCAGCATCCTCGGTGGCTTGCTCGGCGCCTATGCCGGTGTGCTGATCGCCAAGCGGGTCGGTGGCTACACCGGCAAGACGGGCGACCTGTTCGCGCCCGCGGTCGCCCTCGGGATGGCGATCGGCCGCATCGGCTGTCACCTCACCGAGGCGCCCGGGCGCCCGACCGGGCTCCCCTGGGGCGTTCACGCCCCGGCGACGACGCCGAAGTGTCCGGGATGTCTCACGGGCGCGGCCATGCACCCGTCGTTCCTCTACGAAATCGCCTTCCAGCTGGCCGCTTTCGTCATGCTGCTGTGGCTGCGCGATCGCATCCGGCAGCCGGGGGAGCTATTCGTGCTTTACGTCGCGGCCTACGCGGCGTTCCGGTTCGCCGTCGAGTTCGCGCGGGCCAACGAGACCGTCTGGCTGGGCCTGACGCGACCGCAATGGTTTCTACTGCCGTCGCTGGCCCTGATCGCCTGGCGGCTGCGCCGCGGCTACCGACTCGGATATTACGACCCGGTGCTGGACCCGATGGTGCGCCGCCGCGAGGTTGCGACGTGACCGAGCCCCCGCCTCCGCCGGGCTGGCGGCCAGAGGACTGGCCCCCGCCCGGCTATCCCTACGGGATGAACCAGCCATATCCCGACTGGCGGCCCCCGCCCGAAAAGCCAAGTGGCGGCGAGGTCGTCGGCGCGGCCGTCGCCGGCGTCGCCCTCTACCTGGGAATCAATGCGATCGTCGGCCCGATGACGTTGTTCGGCCTCGCCAATGTCATCGCACCGAAGGCAGCCTTCGCGATCGGTGCGGCCACGCTGGCGTTGATCGCGTTTGCCGGTGGCGGCGCACTGCTGTTCGCGAAGAAAGGTGCGTGGGGCAGGGGCATCGGGATGGGGCTGATGATCGGCTGGGCACTGATGTCGATCTTCACCGTCGGCATCTGCACCGGTCTCAACCCCGTGCTGTACCACATCGACCGATGACCGGCATGGGCCTGCGCGGCGACCGGATACACCGGTACGTCAACGCGTTCTGCCCGCACTGCCACGCTCAGCACCCCGACCGTCCGCTGCGTGACGTCGAGCGGCTCAGCGGCTGGCTGGCGGTGCGCGACGACGGGCAGGTGTGGCTGGAACGCGGCTGCCGGACGCACGGGCGCGTGGCAACCCTCTATGACGAAGATCCCGAAATCCTTGCCTACCTTGAAGAGTGGACGGCACCCACCAAGTCACACACGCCGGACGTGGCCGGAAATTTCGACCCCATTCCGTCGGCGTATCTGCGCGGCCTACCGCAGATGCAGACCCAACACACCTGCATCCTGTTGGAAGACATCGCCGAGACGTGCAACCTGCGCTGTCCGACCTGCTTCGCCGACTCCTCGCCCGAGTTGCGCAACGTCGTCGCGGTCCGCGACGTGCTGGCCAATGTCGATCAGCGCCTCGCGCGCGAGAACGGCCGCCTTGACGTGCTGATGCTCAGCGGCGGCGAACCAACCCTGCACCCACAGCTCGCCGAACTGCTTGTCGAGCTCAGCGCGCGGCCCATCACACGAATCCTGCTCAATACCAACGGGTTACGAATCGGTCAGGACGACCGGCTGCTGGACTTGCTCACCGAACATCGGGAACGCGCCGAGGTCTACCTGCAGTACGACGGGTTGTCGGAGGCCGCGCACCGATATCACCGCGGCGGCGACCTGCGCCGCGCGAAGCGCGATGCGCTGCGGCGGCTGTCCGAGCGGGAAGTCTTCACGACCCTCGTGATGACGGCTGCGCTGGACGTCAACGACGGCGAGCTCGGGGACATCGTAAGGCTCGCCCTGGACACCCCCTACGTCGGCGGGGTGTGCATTCAGCCGCAATTCGGTTCGGGCCGTTCGGGATCCATCGACGCCGCCCGCAGGCTCACCCATACAGGTGTGCTGAAGCGACTGGGGCCGCAAACCGGAGGACTCGTGACCTGGCGGGATCTGACCGCCCTGCCGTGTTCACACCCGCATTGCTGCTCGGTCGGTTACCTACTCCGCGACGACGGCGGGCAATGGCGCTCACTGGTCGGCCTGATCGGCCACGACAACCTCAAGGACCGGCTCGGCCTGGTAGCCAACCGGATCGCCGACAGCGACATTCCCCGCGAGTTGCGGCTGGCCGTCCGCGAATCGCTGCTGGGGTTGCTCTCCGAGCAGTCGTCGCTGTCGCACCCGCAGATGTCCGAGGTGTGGCAAATGATCTGCGAGAGCTGCGACCTGGGCATCGGCACGTTGCTGACGGTGGCTTCCGGCGCGCTGCCCGGGCGGCGGAGCCGGTTGAGGCGCCTGCTCGGCGAGCGGGTGGTCCGCCTCACGGTCAAGCCGTTCATGGACATGTCGACGATGATCGAGGAACGGCTGCTGCAGTGTTGCGTGCACGTCGGAACCCGCTCAACGCAGGACCAGTGCGCGCCGTTCTGCGCGGTGCAGGCCTGGCCGCAGCTGAGCGGGCAGCGGCTGTCCGTGGCCGCGCGGCGACTGCTGCCGGTGGTGGGTTAGGCCTCGTCCCGCGGGGGCTTGGGCAGCCCGGCGGCGGCGAGTTCCTCATCGCTGGGCAATCGCAGGGAGATCAGCCCCGCATAGACGTCGGGTTCGAGCTCCACCCTGTTGACCGTGACATGCACCGGCACCCAATCGACCTCGTGGCCGCGCATCCGCAGGACCTGACTGGTGGCGCCGTTGGCGAATTCCGTTGCCATCGCGAACATCAAGTGCTCGTCGTAGGGATGTACCCACGGCCGCTCGGCGTTGCTGCCGCGCCAGTCGTAGAAGGGGCACGGCTCGTCGAGCCACTTCAGGAGGTTCCAGTTCTTCAGGTCGACGAGTGCGCGGTGCACCCCCGCCTGCGCGAGTCCGCTGAGGATCCGCTGGGCCAGGTCGTCGGTGGACACCGCCGGGCCCTTGAGTTCGGCGCGCCAGTTGATCGCCCGGGCGATCAAGTGTTCGTTGCCGTCCGGACCCGGTTCCAGGCCCGTGCGCGCGACGAAGCCGATGCGAATGGGATTTCCTCGCCAGTCCGTGAGATCCCATGTGCTGCAGATCGTCTGGTCGGGCTTGGCCTTGACCGCCATGGCCAGCACCTTGGTTTCGTTCGGGTTGAGCTCCCGCGACGGGAGGTCCTCCGCGAAAGCCCGGCCGAAGGTCACCTCGACCTCGGGGTTCTTGCCGCTGTTGACCAGCGATTCCCGGGTGTCCGTGGCCACCCCGAGGGTCAGGTCCCACTTCAACGGCCCGGGCAGGGGCCGCTCGGGTGGTTCGTCGTCGGCCGGGCCGGTCCACACATGCACCCCATGCAGGTAACCGTCGGACATCACCACCGGTTCGGTCCGGATGACCCGATCGCGCTTCGGGGTAATGCTGGTCATGCTCTGGCTCGTCTGCGCCGTCTCCGCGATCGCCGTGCGAACCGCGGAGAGGTGCGGGCTGCGGCGCATGAACGTGGTGATCGGGACGAGGTTCTTCAGTTGCCGCCCCTGCGCCACTACGGCGGGGTCACCCCCGAGCGTCTCCACGAGCAACCAGTCGTGGGCCATGGCGTCGAGTTTACGGCGATAGGCGTGTGCCGAATAAGCAAGGGCAACCTGATCGACGTCCGGCCCCGCGCACGAAACCGAACCAAGCCTCAGCATGACGGGATCATGCCTTAAGAAGGATCTTGTGTGGATTTGGTGCCCTCAAGTATATAAACGCCCAATCATGCTCGCGCGGAACCGAATTTCGGAATTTTCAGTCGGGCGGACTGAAGCAAAATCCACGTAGACACCGCACGAATGCGCGATGATGACAAGCGCGATCATCAACAATGCGTTTTGAGTAGTTGGATCGTACGCCCGGATTGGACGGGCCTGGGAACGGCTCGCGTGATCCGGCCGTTCGCCCGCTGCAGCGAAACGCGAGCGCTCCTTCGGCGGCGGGGGAGCGTGGGTCCGGGCAGTTGTCGTGGCCGCGATCGGTGGATGTCGACCGTCGAGGGGTCGGTCGGCGTGACTCGCGATCCGGGGCCCTGCAACTGACCGGGGCGCGTATGCGCCGGTCAGCCCGCGCAGCGCCCCAGCTGCCCGAGCACGAGGCGCAGCACCCGGATCGCCCCGGCCTTGTCCAGCGGGTCGTTGCCGTTGCCGCATTTGGGTGACTGCACGCACGACGGGCAGCCCCGCGGACATTCGCACGCCTCGATGGCCGCGGCTGTTGCGCCCAACCAGGTGCGGGCCTGGTGAAAGCCGCGTTCCGCGAACCCCGCGCCGCCCGGGTGGCCGTCGTAGACGAAGACGCTGGGCAGCCCGTCGGGCCCGACGGCGGTGGACAGGCCGCCGATGTCGCCCCGGTCGCAGCTGGCCACCAGCGGCAGCAGGCCGATCGCCGCGTGCTCGGCGGCGTGCAGCGAGCCCGGGATGTGTGGCATGTCAATCCCGTTGTCCAACAAAGCCTCCGGCGTGATCGTGTACATCACGGCGGTGGTCGGCAGCGTATTGGCCGGCATGTCGAGTTCGATGAAGTCGATCACCTCTCCGTCGAGGCGGCGGCGGAGGTAACCGATCACCTGGTTGGTGACCGTCACCGGCACCAGGCCGAGGGTGACCGGTCCGTAGGCCACACGTTCGCCGGGGCCGGTGACGGTGACGTCGGTGACCTCGCGCGCAAACGTCGCATAGCCGGGATCCTCGGCGTGGACGAACGCGATCTGGTCCTGCAGGTCCAGCGAGTCGACGACGTAGCTGTCGCCCTGGTGCAGGTAAACGGCTCCCGGGTGGATGCAGGCCGGCGCCTGGCCGACGCCGGCGCTGCCCAGCAACCGGCCGGTGTCGGCCTCGACGATGACGACCTGCCCGCCCGTCGAGCCCCGGATGTCCACACCCGCATGCGGTTGCAGCCCGGGCGCGGGGAAGTACTTGCCGTTGCGTCGCCGCAGCAGGCCCTCGTCGACCAGCCTCGCGGCCACGTCGGTGGCGCCGAAATCGCGTACCTCGGCGTCGTCTAAGGGAAGTTCTGTTGCGGCGCATAGCAATTGGGGGCCGAGGAGGTAGGGGTTGGCGGGATCGATCACCACTCGTTCGACCGGCTTGCCCAGCAATGCGGCGGGGTTGTGCACCAGATAGGTGTCCAGCGGGTCGTCGCGGGCGATCAGCACGACAAGCGCACCCTGGCCGCGGCGGCCCGACCGGCCGGCCTGCTGCCAGAACGAGGCGACCGTTCCGGGGAAACCGGCAAGCACGACGGCATCCAGGCCGGCGATGTCGACCCCGAGCTCCAGCGCGTTCGTGGTGGCCAGGCCGCGCAACCGGCCCTCGGCCAGCGCGCGCTCCAGCGCGGTGCGGTCCTCGGCGAGGTAGCCGGCCCGGTACGACGCCACCTTGTCCGACAGGTCCGGCGCGATGTCGGCAAGCCGTCCCTGTGCGCCCAGTGCGGTGAGTTCGGCGGCCCGGCGCGACCGGACGAACGTCAGCGTCTGCGCTCCTTCGGCGATCAGGTCGGCCATCACGCGGGCCGCCTCCGCGCCGGCGGAGCGACGCACCGGTGCGCCGTTCTCCCCGGTGAGGTCGGCGCGCAGCGCGGGCTCCCACAACGCGACCGTCCGCGCGCCCTGCGGGGAGCCGTCCTCGACGACCTCCTCGACCGGGAACCCGATCAGCTCGGCGGCCGTCGCGCCCGGCGAATCCGTTGTGGCGCTGGCGAAGACCACGGTCGGGGCGGCGGAATATCGCGCGCACAACCGCAACAGGCGCCGCAACACCATCGCTACGTTGGAACCGAAAACGCCCCGGTAGTAATGGCATTCGTCGACCACCACGAACCGCAGCCCGCGCAGGAACACCGCCCAGCGGGCGTGGTTGCGCAGCATCGACAGGTGGATCATGTCGGGGTTGGAGAACAACCAGCGGGACCGTTCACGGGCGAAGCGGCGCACCTCGCTGGGACTGTCACCGTCGTAGGCGGTGGGGGCGACCGCAAAACGAGGATCGTTTAGCCGTGGGATCGCGGTGGTGAGCGCGTGCGCGGCGCGCAACTGGTCGTGACCGAGCGCTTTCGTGGGCGACAGGTAAAGCACCCGCGCCCGCGGATCCGTGGCAAGGGCGTTGAGAACCGGGAGCTGATATGCGAGCGACTTGCCCGACGCGGTGCCGGTGCTGATCACCACATGGCGGCCGGCGTGGGCCAGCTGCGCGGCCGCGGACTGGTGCGACCACGGGCAGCCGATGCCGCGGTCGGCGAAGGCCCGAATCACGTCCGGCTCCGCCCATTCCGGCCACCCGTGCGGGCGGCCGCCGCGCGCGGGAAGTTCGGCGACGTGGCGCAGCGGGTGCTCACCGGTCGCGGTACCGGCGAGCGCGACGGCGAGCAGGTCGCTGCCGAAACTCGCCAACTTCACATCCTCCTAACATCAGCGCATCACACAAGTCTGTCGCCGACGCGGCGAACATGGTTGGATGGTTGCGGTCGCAGCTTCTGTGTTCGTGTCAAACTTTCGCAGGATCGACGTTGCGGCCGCGGTTCCTGCGAGGTTAATCGGTCGGGTGAAGTTCCGGCGACTGAGCGAGGTATGGCGGTCGTAAAGGCCCGGGGCATCGAAAGGCGATGCCCCGCACCCAGAAGAAAAGGAAAGATCGAGAGATGCCACAGGGAACTGTGAAGTGGTTCAACGCGGAGAAGGGTTTCGGGTTCATTGCCCCCGAAGACGGTTCCGCAGATGTTTTTGTCCACTACACGGAGATCCAGGGTTCGGGCTTCCGCACCCTCGAAGAAAACCAGAAGGTCGAGTTCGAGATCGGCCACAGCCCTAAGGGGCCCCAGGCCACCGGAGTCCGCTCCGTCTGAGACGAGCAAGAACTCCACGGACGCCCCCCGTGCGGCCCGCCCAGCGGGCCCGCCGGGGGGTTTTCGTTTCGCGCCGAAGCCGCGCCGGTTACCTGAAGGCACGGACGCGCGACCTGGCCTACTGTCGGTGACGTGAGCCAGCTGTCCTTCTTCACGGCGGAGTCGGTGCCCCCCGCGGTCGCCGATCTCTCCGGGGTGCTGGCGGCCACGGGCCAGATCGTTCTGGTCGGCGCCCGGGGCGGGCAGGGGGCGCGGCTCTCGGTGGTCGTGGACCAGCTGTGGCGCGCCACGGCGCTGGCCGAGATGATCCGCGAGGCGGGCCTGGTCCCGGAGGTCGGCCGCACCGACGAGGACACCCCACTGGTGCGGACGGCGGTGGAATCCTCGTTGGTCGACATCGCCGCCGAATGGACGCGCGGCGCGGTCAAGACGGTGCCGACGCGCTGGCTGCCCGGGCCGCGCGAGCTGCGGGCGTGGACGCTGGCGGCCGGCGCCCCCGAAGGCGACCACTATCTATTAGGACTGGACCCGCACGCGCCCGACACCCATTCCCCGCTGGCGTCCGCCTTGATGCGGGTGGGTATCGCGCCCACGCTGATCGGCACCCGCGGCGGTCGTCCGGCGCTTCGCATCAGTGGCCGCCGCCGGCTGTCGCGCCTGGTAGAGAACGTGGGCGACGCCCCGGCGGGCGCCGACGCAGCGCCCATGTGGCCCCGGGTATGACGGCCGGATAGGATCTGCGTTTCCGGCATCCGGTTTGCGTCGGCCCGCCCAGGGGTGCGAAATTGTCAGGTGCCCGAGGGCGAGGGAACGCCGTCGTACCTGAGATTTCCGCGGAATTTTCGACGGCGGCCTGTCATTCTTCCTGCAGGGCGGTCTCACAGGGGGGCCGGACAAGAGATGGAGCGTAAGCGTAGTTGGCTGACCCGAAGGTAAAGGACCGCACGAGCGGCCCAAATGGGAGCCGTCGGAGACTCGTCATCGTCGAGTCGCCGACCAAGGCGCGCAAACTGGCGGGTTACCTCGGCTCCAGCTACATCGTGGAATCCTCGCGCGGTCACATCCGCGACCTCCCCCGCGCCGCGGCCGACGTGCCCGCGAAGTACAAGTCCGAGCCGTGGGCCAGGCTGGGCGTCGACGTCGACCACGATTTCGAGCCGCTCTACATCATCAGCCCGGAGAAGAAGAGCACCGTCACCGAGCTCAAGGGATTGCTCAAGGACGTCGACGAGCTCTACCTGGCGACGGATGGTGACCGCGAGGGCGAGGCCATCGCGTGGCACCTGCTGCAGACCCTCAAGCCGAACATCCCGGTCAAGCGGATGGTTTTCCACGAGATCACCGAGCCCGCGATCCTGGAGGCCGCGGAAAACCCCCGCGACCTCGACATCGACCTGGTCGACGCGCAGGAGACCCGCCGCATCCTGGACCGGCTGTACGGCTACGAGGTCAGCCCGGTCCTGTGGAAGAAGGTGGCGCCCCGGCTGTCGGCGGGCCGCGTGCAGTCGGTGGCCACCCGGATCATCGTTCAGCGCGAGCGCGACCGCATGGCGTTCCGCAGCGCGTCCTATTGGGACATCGTCGCGCAGCTGGACGCCAGCGTGTCCGACCCGCAGGCCACGCCGCCCACCTTCGCCGCGCGGCTGAGCAGCGTCGGCGGCCGCCGGGTCGCCACCGGACGAGATTTCGACTCCCTGGGGCAGTTGCGCAAGGCCGACGAGGTGACCGTGTTGGACGAGGCGAGCGCGACCGCGCTGGCCACGGCCCTGCGGGGCGCACAGCTGACTGTGGCGTCGGTGGAGGAGAAGCCCTACACCCGGCGTCCCTACGCGCCGTTTATGACGTCGACGCTGCAGCAGGAGGCGGGCCGCAAGCTGCGCTTCTCCTCCGAGCGGACGATGAGCATCGCCCAGCGGCTCTACGAGAACGGTTACATCACCTATATGCGTACCGACTCGACCACGCTGTCGGAGTCGGCGATCAACGCCGCGCGCACCCAGGCGCGCCAGCTGTACGGCGCGGAGTACGTGTCCCCGTCGCCGCGGCAGTACACCCGCAAGGTGAAAAATGCCCAGGAGGCCCACGAGGCGATCCGGCCCGCCGGTGACGCCTTCGCCACGCCGGACGCGGTGCGCCGCGAGCTGGACGGCGACGAGTTCCGCCTCTACGAGCTCATCTGGCAGCGCACGGTGGCCTCGCAGATGGCCGACGCCCGGGGCACCACGCTCAGCCTGCGAATCGGGGGCCGGGCTGGGGACCAAGATGTCGTATTCTCCGCGAGCGGGCGCACCATCACGTTCGCCGGATTCTTGAAGGCCTACGTCGAGACGGTGGACGAGCTGGCCGGCGGCGAGGCCGACGACGCCGAGAGCAGGCTGCCCCAGCTGACGGAGGGGCAGCGGCTGGCGGCCCTCGAGCTCACCCCGGACGGGCACGCCACCAACCCGCCGGCGCGCTACACCGAGGCGTCGTTGGTCAAGGCGCTCGAGGAGTTGGGCATCGGCCGTCCGTCGACGTACTCGTCGATCATCAAGACCATCCAGGATCGCGGCTACGTCCACAAGAAGGGCAGCGCCCTGGTGCCCTCATGGGTCGCGTTCGCCGTCACCGGGCTGCTGGAACAGCATTTCGGCCGCCTCGTGGACTACGACTTCACCGCGGCCATGGAGGACGAGCTCGACGCCATCGCGTCCGGCAACGAGCAACGGACCAACTGGCTCAACAACTTCTACTTCGGCGGAGACCACGGCGTGGCCGACTCGGTGGCCCGCTCCGGCGGGCTGAAGAAGCTGGTGGGCGTCAACCTGGAGGGCATCGACGCGCGGGAAGTCAACTCCATCAAGCTGTTTGACGACGCGCAGGGCCGCCCCGTCTATGTGCGGGTGGGCAAGAACGGCCCATACCTGGAACGCATGGTGACCGGCGACGACGGCGAACGCACGCCGCAGCGAGCCAACCTCAATGACTCCCTGACGCCCGACGAGTTGACTCTCGAGGTGGCCGAGGAGCTGTTCGCCACCCCGCAGGAGGGCCGCGTCCTGGGCGTGGATCCCGAGACCGGGCACGAAATCGTCGCCAAGGACGGGCGGTACGGGCCGTACGTCACCGAGGTGCTGCCCAAGACCGACGATGACGACGACGGCAGCTCCGGTGCCCCGGCGAAGAAGGGCAAGAAGCCGACCGGCCCGAAGCCTCGCACCGGCTCGCTCCTGCGCAGCATGGACCTGCAGACCGTCACCCTCGAGGACGCGCTCAAGCTGCTGTCGCTGCCGCGCGTGGTGGGCGTCGACCCCGCGACGGGCGAGGAGATCACCGCACAGAACGGCCGCTACGGGCCATACCTGAAGCGTGGCAACGATTCTCGTTCACTGGCGACCGAGGACCAAATCTTCGAGATCACGCTCGAGGAAGCGCTCAAGATCTACGCCGAGCCCAAGCGGCGTGGTCGGCAGAGCGCCGCCGCGCCGCCGCTGCGCGAGCTCGGGAACGACCCGGCGTCGGGCAAGCCGATGGTGATCAAGGACGGCCGATTCGGGCCGTACGTCACCGACGGCGAGACCAACGCGAGCCTGCGCAAGGGCGACGACGTCATGTCGATCACCGACGAGCGCGCCGCCGAGCTGCTGGCCGACCGGCGCGCCCGCGGCCCGGCGAAGCGGCCCGCCAAGAAGGCCGTCCGTAAGGCCCCGGCCAAATCGGCGGCCAAGCGGGCCGCCAAGAAGGGCTAGCCGCTAGAAACCCGGGCCGATCGACTCGCTGGCCACATCGGCGTGGTGGGCTCGCACCGGATGGGAATCCGTGACACCGGCCAGATGCACCGGTCGGGCCAACTGGGTGGGCGCCGTGCGGCCGCGCAATTCGACGACCTCACCGACGTCCCAGCACAGGGCCTCGGCGTCCAGCGCGCCGCTGACCGCGATCGCCGACGCGAGCACGTGGCCGGGCTCGAGTTTGGCCAGCTCGGTCAGCCGCGCGGCCTCGTTGACCGGGTCGCCGATCACGGTGTACTCGAAACGGGCCTGCGCGCCGATGTGGCCGGCGATGGCTCGGCCGGCCGACACCCCGATGCCGAACTCAGCCGATCCGATCACGGGCAGGATTTCGTCGTGCAGCTCGCGCGCGGCGGCGAGCGCCCCGCCGGAGGCGTCGGGGTGCTCGATCGGCGCCCCGAAGATCGCCAGCGCCGCGTCGCCCTGGAACTTGTTGACGAACCCGCCGTGCTTGCCCACGGTGTCGACCACCACCCGGAAGAACTCGTTCAACAGGTGGACCACCTCGGCGGGGGGTCGTGTCGAGGCCAGCTTGGTGGAGCCGACCAGGTCGACGAACAGCACCGCGACGTCACGTTCCTGGCCGCCCAGCTCGGTGCCCCGCTCCAGGGCCCGGCGGGCGACGTCCTCACCGACGTAGCGGCCGAACAGGTCGCGCAGCCGCTGCCGCTCCGACAGGTCGCGCACCATGTCGTTGAACCCCGCCTGCAGCAGGCCCAGCTCGCTGGCGTCGTAGATCTGCATGTGCGCGTTGTAGTTGCCGCGCTGCACCTCGCTCAGGGCCCAGCGGAGCTGACGCAGGGGGTCGGCGATCGACATGGCGACCAGCAGGGTGCTGACCCCACCGATACCCAACGCCGCCATCGCCAGCAGCAGGATCGGGGTGAACAGCTTCTCGGGCGTGGCGTGCAACAGTGAGGCTTTGTCGGCGACCACCGCCAGCACGATCGCCAGCACCGGCACGGCGGTGGACAGCATCCACGTCAGCATCTGCCGCAGGATGACGCCGGGCGCCTGCACGTTCTCCGGTACGCCGCTGCGCAGGGCGGCGACGGCGACGGGCCGCAGCACCCGTTCGGACTGCAGGTAGCCGATGATCGCGGTCGCGGCCGCGCCCAGCCCGGTGGCGACCGCCACGACCGGCGCGGCGTACCGGGCCACCGACCAGCTCGCGATGATGAAGACCGACCCCCCGATGCACCAGGCCACCATGCTGGTCAGCGTGCGGTAGAACGGCATCCGCAACGCGCGGCTGCGGGCGAGCTCGGTATCGGTCGGGTCGGCCTCCGCGAGCAGATTGTCGCGGCGCTGCCAGCGAAACACCGGCATCAGCAGTTTGAGGTTGACCAGCCAACCGGCGATGAACAAGACGATCAGGGAGCCGGCGAAGATCATCAGGTTGAGCGCGGGCAGGTCCTGTAGCTGGACGCGATCCTGCGGCGGCAAGGCATAGCGGAGGAAGCCCAGCACGAAGAGGGCGCCGATGATGTCGGCCTGCAGCATGCTCAGCGAAAACAGCGGCCAGGGCGTGCGTACCACCCAGCGGACGAATGCGGTGATTCGCCCGGGCAGTGCGGCCGCTGTTGCCATGAATCCACCGTATCGGTCGGCGGGGACTTGTCGGAAACTTACAACTGCATCGGCAGGTCGCCGAATGCCGCCATCACCTCGGCAAATGTAACGGGATTGTCGCGATACGGTGGCCGATCGGTATCTGTCGCCGCCGGTGGCTACTGTTGCCGGTGATGTCCGGGGTATTTACGCGGCTGGTAGGGCAGTCCGCGGTCGAGGCCGAGCTGCTCGCCGCCGCGAGAGCGGCCCGTGCGCCCGCCCGTGATTCGGTTCACACCGGGCCCGGTGACGGGTCTATGACACACGCGTGGCTCATCACCGGCCCGCCCGGATCGGGGCGTTCGGTGGCGGCGTTGTGCTTCGCGGCCGCGTTGCAGTGCACCGCGGCCGCCGAGGACGGCGAGCCGGGGTGTGGTCGCTGCCGGGCCTGCGCGACGACGATGGCCGGCACCCACGCCGACGTGCGGCGGGTGATCCCCGAGGGCCTGTCCATCGGGGTCGACGAGATGCGCGCGATCGTGCAGACCGCGTCGCGTCGCCCGACCACCGGGCACTGGCAAATCGTGGTGATCGAGGACGCCGACCGGCTGACGGAAGGCGCCGCGAACGCCTTGCTGAAGGTCGTCGAGGAGCCGCCGCCGTCGACGGTGTTCCTGCTGTGCGCGCCGTCGGTGGATCCCGAGGACATCGCGGTCACCCTGCGCTCCCGGTGCCGGCACATCGCCCTCGTGACGCCGCCGACGGAGGCCATCGCGCGGGTATTGGTCGATCGCGACGGCCTCGCACCCGACGTGGCGGACTGGGCGGCGTCGGTCAGCGGCGGGCACGTCGGTCGGGCGCGCCGGCTCGCCACCGACCCGGAGGCCCGCGAGCGCCGTGAGCGCGCGCTGGGACTGGTCCGCGACGCGGCGACCCCCTCGCGCGCCTACGCCGCCGCCGAGGAGCTGGTGATCGCCGCCGAGGCCGAGGCAGTGGTGTTGACCGCCGACCGCGCCGAGGCCGAAACCGAGGAGCTGCGAACCGCTCTCGGCGCCGGTGGCACCGGCAAGGGCACGGCGGGCGTGATGCGGGGCGCCGCGGGGGCGATCAAGGACCTCGAGCGCCGGCAGAAGTCACGCCAGACGCGGGCCTCCCGCGACGCCCTGGACCGGGCGCTGATCGACCTGGCGACGTACTTCCGCGACGCGCTCGTGGTGTCGTCGGGCGCCCGGGTGCGCGCGAACCATCCGGACATGGCCGACCGGATCGCCGCCCTGGCCGCCCACGCCGCGCCCGAGCGGCTGTTGCGCTGCATGGAGGCGGTGCTCGAGTGCCGCGACGCGCTGGCGATCAACGTCAAACCCAAGTTCGCCGTCGACGCCATGGTCGCGACGATCGGGCAGCAACTTGGGTGAGCGAGCCGGGCTGCCGTAGACTCGTGCCGCCGTGCCGCCTTAGCTCAGTCGGTAGAGCGATTCACTCGTAATGAATAGGTCGGGGGTTCGATTCCCCCAGGCGGCTCCAAGTTTCTCCTGGTGACATCTCCTGATGACGTCTCTTGATCACAACGGTCGATGATCACAACGGTCGGCGGTCCGGTTTCCCGCGCCGCCAACCCGGGTAGTGCCAACGCGGGCAGTGCCACCACTCAAATACCCCGCCCGGACGGAGGACCGCATGACCACCGCCGAACAGCCGCCGCCGGAAGGCGACGAACAGCCCCCGCAAGCGAGCGAGGAGGACGGCGAACAACCTCCCCGGAACGGGGACGACGCCGCCGAATAGCGGGCTCAGGCCGGTGCCACGAAACCCACCGGGCCGGATGCGAGGCACAGCGACAACGCGGTGGTGTTGGCCCGGACGGTGACCGCGTCGCCGGCGCCGGGCAACCTCGCGAAGACCCGGTTGAGGCCCGGGTGCACCGGAACCTTGACGTCGGGACCCTGCGTCAGCGACAGGGTCATCGACCCGTCACTGTTGGCCAGGTAGTTGAGTTCGACGGTCCAGTCGGCGGGCAGCAGCGGGCCGTCCAGGAGCAGCCGCGCCGGCCGATCGGGTTGCGCGAAGTAGCCGCACCGCGGCATGGGACCGGGCACGATCGTGCGGATCCAGGTCACGCGGGCGGGGATCAGCCGGCCGGAGCTGTCGATCATGCGCAATTGCGTTGTGGCCGTGGCAAATTCGGGTCGATCCCGCAGCAGGCCGAATAGGTGGCTGGCCAGGTTCTCCGGTGCGGCCACCCGCTGCAGCACCAGCGGGTCGACTTCCTGGTCGAGCAGGGGCACGTTCGAGGCCGCGTGCGCGGCGGCCAGCCCCGCCCGCGCGTTGCGCAGGTAGGGCTCGGCGGGGTTGTCCCGCCAGCTGGTCAGGAACGTGGCCGTCGAGTAGAGGCTGCTGGCGGCGAACAGCGCCGCCGCGCCCACCGCCGCCACCGCGGTGCGCCTCGGCGAGGGGTCCAGCCAACGCGGCGCGGACGGACGGTTCGGGGCGGCCACCGCGACGGCGGCCAGCAGGGCCAGCACCACCGCGAGGTCCGGCAAATACCGTAGCGTCTGGGCGAGCTCCAGGGCGGTCTGCTTCGATGAGCGCATCAGGTAGATCGGCACCTGGCACGCGACGGCGTAGCCCGCCGCGGTCAGCCACAGCGCCCCCACCCGCTTGCGGGCCAGCGACACCGCCAGCGCCGCGGCCAGCACCAGCCAGCCGAGCGCCATCACCGCCGGCGGGGGCGTCGCCCACGGCGAGGCGGGCGCCCACCTGTCCCAGTGCCACGGGCCGCCGGCGAGCCCCGGCACGATGCCGTGCGTGATCGACCGCCACAGCAGGTCTCCCGTCATCGACAGGTCGAAGCTCCACCGCCGCTGGTTGACCACGGCCAGATACAGCGCGATCCAGGCCACGGTCAACGCCAGCGCCGGGGCCCACAGCCGAATCCCGGCCCGCCACACCGCCCGCAGGGCCGAGGTGTCGCCCCGCACGTGGTGCAGCAGGGCGGTGACGGCGAAGGCGACGAACGGGATCACCGCGGCCTTCTCGAAGAACAGCAGGCCGCCGAGGTAGGCCAGCACGCCGGTCGCCGCGTACCGGCGGTCGCCCGTGCGCACCAACAGGATCGCGTCGCCGCACACCCACGCCAGCGCGGCCAGCATCGGC
This sequence comes from Mycobacterium saskatchewanense, assembly GCF_010729105.1. Classification (NCBI taxonomy): domain Bacteria; kingdom Bacillati; phylum Actinomycetota; class Actinomycetes; order Mycobacteriales; family Mycobacteriaceae; genus Mycobacterium; species Mycobacterium saskatchewanense. The sequence goes on along the minus strand of NZ_AP022573.1, from coordinate 3,169,065 downwards.
AGCGAGTTGAGCGCCGCCGCCCACCACGCGAACGCGGGCACGGTCAGCGGGGTGAACAGTGCGAACGTCAGCGGCGCCAGCAGCGCCGGCCGCCAGCCGAGGACGACGTACAGGGCGCGCAGCAGGGCGAGCGAGGCGAGCAGCTGGAGCGCCAGCAGGCTGATCGCCGGCCACGTCCAGTCCAGCGGTGCCAGCCGGATGATCAGGCCGGCGAGCAGGAAAGCGCCCGGCATCACATGCCCGTCGTGGTCGTCGAACAGGTACGACGGCGACAACAGGTTGTGCGTGCCGGCCTTGCCGATGAGGATCAGGTCGTCCCAGTAGAAATAGCCCCCGAACGCCACTGCCGCGCGCACGCCGAGCTGAACGGCGATGAGCACGGCGGCCGCCAGCGGTATGTATGGTGGGCCGGTGCGCGCACTGGTCACCGGGGCAGCCGGATTCATCGGGTCGACGCTAGTCGACCGTCTGCTGGCCGACGGTCACACGGTGGTGGGGCTGGACAACTTCGCCAGCGGTCGCGCGACCAACCTCGAACACCTGGCGGGGAACGCGTCGTGCGCCTTCGTCGAGGCCGACATCGTCACCGCCGACCTCGACGCCATCCTCGGCGAGCACCGGCCGGAGGTGGTGTTTCACCTCGCGGCGCAGATCGACGTGCGGCACTCGGTTGCCGACCCGCAGTTCGACGCGTCGGTCAACGTCATCGGCACGGTGCGCCTGGCCGAGGCGGCCCGGCTGACCGGGGTGCGCAAGGTCGTGCACACGTCGTCGGGCGGCTCCATCTACGGCACCCCGCCGCAATACCCGACCCCCGAGACCGTGCCCACCGACCCCGCTTCGCCGTACGCCGCGGGCAAGGTGGCCGGCGAGATCTACCTCAACACCTTCCGCCACCTGTACGGGCTGGATTGCTCGCACATCGCCCCGGCCAACGTCTACGGCCCCCGCCAGGACCCGCACGGCGAGGCCGGCGTGGTGGCCATTTTCGCGCAGGCCCTGCTGTCGGGTAAGCCGACCAAGGTGTTCGGTGACGGCACCAACACCCGCGACTACGTGTTCGTCGACGACGTGGTGGACGCCTTCGTGAAGGCCTCCGGCGACGCGGGCGGCGGGCAGCGGTTCAACATCGGCACCGGCATCGAAACGTCGGACCGGCAGCTGCATTCGGCGGTGGCGGCGGCCGTCGGCGGCCCCGACGACCCGGAGTTCTACCCGCCGCGCTTGGGCGACCTCAAGCGGTCATGCCTCGACATCCGGTTGGCCGAACGGGTTTTGGGCTGGCGCCCGCAGGTTCGGCTCGACGACGGGGTGCGCCGCACGGTGGAGTACTTCCGCCACCTGCGGACGGACTAGCGCGGCTCCGGCGGCTGCGCGCCCTCGAGCGCTACGGCCCGGGCCAGCCGCGCGTAGCGCAACTCCAGGTCCTTGAACCGCATGTACGTGCTCAGCGTGGTGAAGCTGAAGGCCATGATCAGCGCGTAGAGCATCAGATCGGTGCCGCGGCGCACGCCGAACCAGTGCGCGACCACGGTGGTGTCGTCGGGCCGCAGCACGGCGTAGATGCCGGCCAGGACGAACAGGACGTAGCCGACCTTGACCCACGCGCGCGACCGGGCATTGCGGCGCGAGCGCAACAGGTAGACGAGCAGGGCCACGATCGATCCGATCAGCAGCACCTGGATCCAGTTCATCGTGAAGTCCTTCCTCGCAGGAACCCGTCGAAGATGATGTTGACGCCGTTGAGGAGCGGCTGCCCCTTCGACTTCGAGTACTCGGTGTAGAGCACCTCGACCGGGAACTCGGTGACGCGCCAATGGTTTTCGTCGACCAGCATGATGAACTCGTTGGCGTGGCTCATGCCGCTCATGGTGATGTTCAACCCGTCGGCCACCTTCTTGTTGAACACCCGCAGCCCATTGTTGGTGTCCGTCAACCCGAGTCGGCGGCCGCGGCGGCTGAGCCGCGCCGCCGTTTGCAGCACGAGCCGTTTCACGAACGGCGGGCGGCTGCCCTCCTGGCCCGCGAACCGGGTCCCGATGACGACGTCGACGTCGCCGGCGCCGAGCCGGTCGATCATCGCGGCCACATCCTTGACCCGGTGCTGGCCGTCGGCGTCGAACGTGGCGAACACCTGGGCGCCGGGCTGACCGCGGGCGTACTCGACCCCGGTCTGGATGGCCGCCCCCTGGCCCAGGTTGATCGGGTGGCGCACCAGGTGGGCGCCGGCGCGCCGGGCGATCTCGCCGGTGCCGTCGGTGCTGCCGTCGTCGACGCACACGACATGGTCGAAGACGGAGCGGACATCGGCGATCACCTCACCGATGACGGCGGCTTCGTTGAAGGCGGGAATGACGATCCAGACGCCCGGGTAGTGGCTTTCGATGTACACAAGGTTAGCCAGGATCAGCCGGTTGGACGTCCGGCGCGCGCCAGCGCCCACAGATGGACTCCGATTCCCACCAGCGGCCCGCACAACAGGGCGACTACCGTGCGGGTCTGCAGCGGCAGCGGCAACAGCAGGAGCAGCCCGGCGGCCACCGTCGCGACGACCCAGCCCAGCGAGTACGCGCGGTGCAGCGCGGCCGCGACGGCGGCGGCACCGGTGAGCGTCAGCACGGCGATCGCCACCGCCGCGCCCGTCAGCCACGCCAGCAGGGCGCCGCTGGCCAGGTACTCGGGGCCGAACGCCACGCGCAGCAACCACGGGCCCACCACCCCAGCGGCGAGCACGCCGATCGCGCCGATGCCGCCGATGACGGCCGCCGGCGCGGCCAGCGCGCGGACCCGGTCGCTGCGCTCGTCGACGAAGTGGGCGATGAGATTGCCCTGCATGGCGGTCAGCGGTACCAGCAGCGGCGCGCGAGTCAACGTGACGGCCAGGATGATCACCCCGCCCTGCGCGCCCAGCTGGTTGCTGGTCAGCTTCAGCAGCACCGGGAATCCCATCACCAGGATCGCGCTGGCGCCCGCGGCGGTGATCGAATGCGCGGCGCCGCGCAGGAACGTTGCGGTGCCGCCCGCGGTCAGCAAGCGGGCCGCGGTGCGCGCCGCGGGCGAGGTCAGCAGCACGATCAGCCAGGCCACCGCGCCCGCCACGGTCGCCCACAGGAAGCCGATCAGCCCCCAGCCGAGGACGACCGTGGCTGCCGCGACCGCGACGCGCAGGACGGCGTCGGTCACCATCAGCGCGCCGTACCGGGTCCACTGGTCGGTGCCGGCCAGCATGCCGAGCAGGGTCGCGTGCAGGCAGAAACCGGCCAGGCCGACGCTCAGCAGGCCCACCGACAGCCAGCGCGCCTCGACGAAGACCCGCCCGCCCCACAGCGGCGAGCTGCCGGCGATCAGGACGGCGGCGGCCACGCCGACCAGCGCGGCGACGCGCAGGGGATGGGTGCGGCCGCCCGGGGGGATCTCGCTGACGTAGCGCGTCGAGCGGACCTCCCGGGTGGTTTCCTGCAGCAACCCGAACGCCGCGCCGGTGACCAAGCCGAAAGCGCCCCAGAACACCCCGAAGATCGAGAAGCCGCCGGGGGCGAGGTCGCGGGCGGCGAGGTAAATGACGGCGTAGCCGCAGCAGGCGGTCACCGCGGTGGCGGTGCCGACCCGGGCCACGCTGCCGCGGGCGACCGGTCCCCGCGAGGCGCCGACCTCGGTCACCCGGCCCGCACTTTGCTCACATTTGAAAATATTAGGGGCGGCGCACTGATGTCCCGCGCCGATGACGCCGTTCGCTATCGTGGGCGCCTGTCGGGAAGGATCCATGGCCGCGCTTCGCACCTTCGGAATTTCGCTCGTTGTCACCGCCGCGGCCCTCGCCGCCGGATACGCGCATGGCGGCGCCAAGGATCTCTTCCTCCTCCTGGTGCTCGCCGTCCTCGAGGTGTCGCTGTCGTTCGACAACGCCATCATCAATGCGGCGATCCTGCAGCGGATGAGCCCCTTCTGGCGGCAGATGTTCCTTACGGTCGGGGTGCTGGTCGCGGTCTTCGGCATGCGGCTGCTGTTCCCGTTGGTGATCGTCTGGGCGACCGCCGGCATCCCGCCCGTTCGCGCGATGGACATGGCGCTGCACCCGCCGCCGCACGGGGCGCTGGAATACCCGGACGGCTCGCCCAGCTACGAAAAGCTCGTCGTCGCCGCGCACCCGCAGATCGCGGCGTTCGGCGGGATATTCCTGCTGATGTTGTTCCTGGACTTCGTCTTTCACGACCGGGACATCAAGTGGCTCAAGTGGATCGAGGTCCCGTTCGCGCGGATCGGCCGCGTCGGTCAGGCGTCGGTGATGGTGGCCGCGGTCGTGCTGATCGTCGTGGGCACGCAGCTGACGCGTTCCGACGACGAGCGCGCGACGGTGCTGACCGCCGGGCTGCTCGGCCTGGTCACGTACCTGGTCGTCAACGGGATGAGCCGGGCGTTCCGGCCGCCGGACGTCCAGTCGGCGGGAAAGGCGGCCGGTAAGGCGGTGGGCAAGGCCGGGCTGACGCTGTTCCTCTACCTCGAGGTGCTCGACGCCGCCTTCTCGTTCGACGGCGTCACCGGCGCCTTCGCGATCACCTCGGACCCGATCGTCATCGCGCTCGGTCTGGGGCTGATCGGGTCGATGTTCGTCCGGTCGATCACCATCTTCCTGGTGAACCAGGACGCGCTGGACCGCTACGTGTACTTGGAGCACGGCGCGCACTGGGCGATCGGCGTGCTGTCGGTGATCATGCTGCTCTCGATCGAGCCGCGGTTCGAGATCCCCGAGGTGCTGACGGCTTCCGTGGGAGTGGTGTTCATCGGCGCGGCGCTGGGCTGGAGCGTGTTGCGCAATCGGCGCGCCGCGGCGCTCAAGGCCGGCTAATGCCCTGAGGTCTTGAACCGCTCCACCGAGCGCTGTACCTCCGCCTCGGCGTCCGCCCGGCCGACCCAGTCCGCGGCCTTGACGAACTTGCCCGGCTCCAAATCTTTGTAGTGCATGAAGAAGTGCTTGATCGTGTCGAGCTCGAACGCCGGGACGTCGCCGATGTCCTGAATGTGCTCCCACCGGTGGTCCCCGGCCGGGACGCAGAGCACCTTGTCGTCGCCGCCGGCCTCGTCGGTCATCCGGAACATCCCCACCGGCCGTGCCTCGACGATCACCCCGGGGAACACCGACTGCGGGAGCAGCACCAGCGCGTCGAGCGGGTCGCCGTCCTCGCCGAGGGTGTCGTCAATGAAGCCGTAGTCGGTCGGGTAGGCCATCGAGGTGTAGAGGTAGCGGTCCAGCCGCACCCGCCCGGTCTCGTGATCGACCTCGTACTTGTTGCGCTGGCCTTTCGGAATTTCGATGGTCACGTCGAACTGCACCGTCTCGGCTCCTTCATCTGCGGTGGGCCCGGGTCAAGCTGGCGTCGGGGGTCCACCCTAGTCGAGCGCGCTGCGGCTCTTTCGGCAGAATGGGTCGAAACAGTCAGGAGAGTGATGGGTCCTACTCGCTGGCGGAAATCCACCCAGGTGTTCATCGGATTGGCCGTGCTGGTGTTCGTCGCCGCGGTGGTTGCGGCGGCGACGTTCTTCACGACCGGTGGCCACGGGTCTGGCGGCGCGCGGGCCCCGATTCCGCCGCCGCACGCGCCCACCGTCAAGCCCGGCGTGACCCCGGTCAGCGACACCGCGGAGGTGCCCAGCCCCGCGGGGGTGGCGGCCACTCTCGCGGCCCTGGCGGCCGACCCGAACCTGGGCCGGCTCGGTGCCCGGGTCACCGACGCCCTGACCGGCAAGGAGCTCTGGCAGGTGGCGAGCGACCTCCCCCTGGTCCCGGCGTCGACCAACAAGGTGCTGACCGCCGCCGCGGCCCTGCTGACCCTCGACCACCAGGCGCGCATCAGCACGCGCGTGGTGGCCGGCAGCCAGAACGCGCAGGGCCCCGTCGTGTTGGTGGGCTCCGGGGACCCGCTGCTGTCGGCGGTGCCGCCCGGCGTCGACACCTGGTACAAGGGTTCGGCGCGGATCAGCGACCTCGTCGAGCAGGTGCGCCGCAGCGGCGTGACGCCCACCTCGGTGCAGGTCGACACCTCGGCGTTCAGCGGTCCCATGATGGCGCAGGGCTGGGACCCCGCAGACGTCGACAACGGCGACATCGCGCCGATCGAATCGGTGATGGTCGACGCCGGGCGCATCCAGCCGACCACGGTCAACTCGCGGCGGTCCAGGACTCCGGCGCTCGACGCCGGCCGGGAGCTGGCCAAGGCCCTCGGGCTGGATCCTGGCGCGGTGACCATCGCCAAGGCGCCGTCCGGCGCGCGGCAGCTGGCCGTGGTGCAGTCCGCGCCGCTGGTTCAGCGGCTGGGGCAGATGATGGACCACTCCGACAACGTCATGGCCGAGTGCATAGCCCGGGAGGTGGCCGCGGCCATCAACCGCCCGCAGAGCTTCGCCGGCGCGGCGGACGCGGTCACCAACCGGTTGAGCACCGCGCACGTCGAGACCGCCGGCGCCGCGCTGCTGGATTCCAGTGGGCTCTCGGTCGACGACCGGCTGACGGCCAAGACGCTCGACGGCGTGGTGCAGGCGGCGGCGGGGCCGGACCAGCCCGCGCTGCGGGCGCTGCTGGACCTGCTCCCGATCGCGGGCGGCAGTGGCACGCTGGCCGACCGTTTCCTCGACGCGTCCACCAACCAGGGCCCGGCGGGCTGGTTGCGTGCCAAGACCGGCTCGTTGACCGCGATCAACGCGTTGGCGGGCGTGCTGACCGACCGCAGCGGCCGGGTGCTCACGTTCGCCTTCCTCTCCAACGCCGCGGGACCGAACGGCCGCAACGCGATGGACGCGCTGGCCGCCCGGCTCTGGTCCTGTGGGTGCGCATGACCCCGTCGGACCTGACCCTCGGCACCGCCGTCGACTGGCGCTTCGCCGCCACCGTCGGCCAGCGGTTGGCCCGCCCCGGCCCGGCGTCCAGCGAGTACACCCGCCGCCAGGCGGTCGACGAGCTCGCGGGCGCGGCGGCCAAGGCCGAACCGCCGGTGCGTGACGTCACCGGCCTGGTTACCGACGGCCCCATCCCCCCGGCCCGCGTCGTGGACCGGCCGCAGTGGATCGGCGCGGCCGCCGAGTCGATGCGTGTGATGATGAACGGCAGCGAGAAGCCCCGGGGGTTCCTCACCGGCCGCGTCACCGGCGCGCAGACCGGAGCCGTGCTGGCGTTCGTATCGTCCGGCATCCTCGGCCAGTACGACCCGTTCGCCGAGGCGAAACAGGGCCGCCTGCTGCTCGTGTATCCCAACGTGATCGCCGTCGAGCGTCAACTGCGGGTGCAACCGTCCGATTTCCGGCTATGGGTGTGCCTGCACGAGGTGACGCATCGCGTCCAGTTCAGCGCCAACCGGTGGTTGTCCGGCTACATGTCCCAGGCGCTGGAGATGCTGACCCGCGACACCGGCGAGGACATCGGCAAGGTGGCGGCCCGACTCGCCGACTACGCGCGCACCCGCGGCGTGGGGGCCGCCGCGCCTGATGCGAACTCGTCGGGAATTCTCGGCCTGGTGCGCGCCGTGCAATCGGAGCCGCAGCGCAACGCGCTCGACCAGTTGCTGGTGCTGGGCACGCTGCTGGAGGGGCACGCCGACCACGTGATGGACGCCGTCGGCCCGATGGTGGTGCCGTCGGTGGCCACGATCCGCCGCCGGTTCGACGAGCGCCGGAACCGCAAGCAGCCGCCCCTGCAGCGCCTGCTGCGCGCCCTGCTCGGCCTCGACGCCAAGCTCAGCCAGTACACCCGCGGCAAGGCGTTCGTCGACCACGTGGTCGGCCGGGTCGGCATGGAGCGGTTCAACACCGTCTGGTCCGGTCCCGACACGCTGCCTCTGCCATCCGAGATCGAAGAGCCGCAGCGATGGATCGACAGGGTTCTGTAGGCCAGTTGCGCCAGGCCGTCGAGGCATTCGGCAAGAACTATCTCGGCACCGTCGACCGGTGGTGCGTGGCCCTCTCGGGCGGACCGGACTCGCTGGCGCTGACCGCCGTGGCGGCCGGGCTGGCGCCCACCACCGCGCTGATCGTGGATCACGGGCTGCAATATGACTCGGCGACCGTTGCCGAAGCCGCCCGGGCCCAGGCTGTTTCCCTGGGATGCGTTGACGCGCAAGTGGTTCGGGTGCGCGTAGGCAACGAGGGCGGTCCCGAGGCGGCCGCCCGTGCCGCCCGCTACGCCGCCCTGGGTGCGTACCGCGACGGCCCGGTGTTGCTGGGCCACACCTTGGACGACCAGGCCGAGACGGTGCTGCTGGGTCTGGGTCGCGGCTCGGGGGTGCGCTCGATCGCCGGCATGCGCCCGCATGACCCGCCGTGGTGCCGGCCGCTGTTGGGCGTCCGGCGCGTCGTCACGCTCGCCGCCTGCGAGGAGCTGGGCCTGACCGCCTGGCAGGACCCGCACAACTCCGACCGCCGGTTCACACGGGCCCGGCTGCGCCTCGAGGTACTGCCGCTTTTGGAGGACGTGCTGGGCGGCGGAGTGGCCGAGGCGCTGGCCCGCACCGCGACGGCGTTGCGGGAAGACAACGAGCTCATCGACACGCTGGCCGCGCAGGCGCTGCCGGAATGTAAGGCAGACGCGGGCCTGCGGGCCGCGGCGCTGTCCGCGCTGCCCGCCCCGGTGCGCCGGCGGGTGATCCGCGGCTGGCTGCTGGCGGGGGGTGCGACCGGCCTGACCGACAAGCAGATTCGCGGCGTCGACGCGCTCGTGACCGCCTGGCGCGGGCAGGGCGGCGTGGCGGTGGGGTCCGCCTTGCGCGGCGAGCGGTTGGTCGCGGGGCGGCGCGACGGCGTGCTCGCGTTGTGGCGCGAGCCGGTCCGCTGACCCAATTTTGGGGCTGCCGTTGGTTTGTCGGCCGGTGGCGTGGCACGCTGTGGGCGTGGCCCAGATCCCGTCGGCGACCAGTTCCGCCCAACCCGTGGAGCTGTACCCCGGGGACATCAAGTCGGTGCTCTTGACTGAGGAGCGCATTCAGGCCCGTATCGCCGAGCTCGGCGAGGAGATCGGCAACCACTACCGGGCCGCCACCGCCGAGACCGGCCAGGACCTGCTGCTGATCACCGTGCTCAAGGGCGCTGTGATCTTCGTCACCGACCTGGCCCGCGCGATCCCGGTACCGACCCAGTTCGAGTTCATGGCCGTCAGCTCCTACGGGACCTCCACGTCGTCGTCCGGTGTGGTGCGCATCCTCAAGGACCTGGACCGCGACATCGAGGGCCGCGACGTGCTGATCGTCGAGGACGTCGTCGACTCCGGCCTGACGCTGTCCTGGCTGCTGCGGAACCTGACCAGCCGGCATCCACGGTCGCTGCAGGTGTGCACGCTGCTGCGCAAGCCCGACGCGCGGGGCGCCAACGTCGACATCGCCTACGTCGGCTTCGACATCCCCAACGACTTCGTCGTGGGCTACGGTCTCGACTACGACGAGCGCTACCGCGACCTGTCCTACATCGGCACCCTGGACCCGCGGGTGTATCAGCAGTAGGGCTTCAGTTCAGCTCCCACACCGCCGTCACCGAGAAGCTCACCGTCTGCTGGCCGGGTTCCAGGCCGAGCGCGCTGGCCCTCGGTGGCGCCGGCGGGCCCGGTGCGGGCGTGCCGCCGGCCGCCTCGGAGATGGACAGCACTCTGCCCAGGTGCAGGCCGGACAGTTGCGCGTATTGGTCGGCGCGGTTTTTGGCGTCGTTGAAGGCCCGCGCCCGCGCGTCTTTGACCAGCTGCGAGTCATCGGCGATGGAATAGCTGACCGAGCCGATCCGGGTGGCGGCGCCGCCGGTGTTCACGATGAGCGCCAGCGTCTGCGACGCGGCGTCCGGGGGGTGGATCTTGACCACGATGGAATTGGTGGCGCGGTAGCCGGTGATGGTGGGGGCGCCGTTTGGCTCGGGGTTGCTGTATTGGGGTTGGAGCGTGACGTCGGTGGTCTTGATGTCCTTGCGGTCGATGCCGGCGCCCAGCAGCGCGTTGATGACCGCTTGCTGGCGGTCATTGGTCTGGTTCATCGCGGTCGTGACGTCCGGGCTGGTGAATTCGATGCTCGCGTTGGTGGTCAGGGTGTCCGGGACGCCCTGCACCTGGCCCGCTCCCACCACGGTCACCTGACGTGGGTTGGCGCCGGGCGGGGTGGCTGGGGTGTGGGAGTCGCACGCCGGCACCAGGGCGATGGCCAGGCCGGCGGCGGCGAGGACCGGCGCCCTGCGGACGAAACTCGGGGCGCGTCGTGCGGTTGGCATGGGTGGACACTAGCGCGCCGGCCCCGGCGGCGTTGAGCCCTCGCGTCGGCGGCAAAGGATAATGCCTGCTCTAGCAACCGGAGCAAAGTTCATGCTGAACTCAAAACATATTGGTTTCCAACAATTTTGATTGACTCTTCAAAATCTGCAGCACAGTCGGCCAGCTAAGTGAACAGCCCATGAAAAGACGACGCACGGGCTGTAATGCGCGGCCCTGGGTGCCTAACGTGTCGGGCTGACGAGTGCGGGTCACGAAACCCGTTGAGCCAGAACACCCTTTGAGGAGGACGCATGTCCATGATGAAAGCGCAGCCGGAACAGCTGGCCGCGGCCGCCGACGAGCTGCAGGCCATCAACGCGGCGATGCGCGCGGGAAGCGCGGCGGCCGCCGCACCGACGACCGGGGTGGTTCCGGCGGCCGCCGACGTGGTGTCGGCGCTCACCGCCGCGCAATTCGCCGCGCACGCAGGGCTTTACCAAGCGATCAGCGCGGAGGCGGCGACCTTCCAGGAACTGCTGGCGACCGTGCTGGGCATCAGCGCGGGTTCCTATGCCGCCACCGAGGCGGCCAACACCGCCGCGGTCGGTTAGGGGCGGTCATGCTGGATTTTGCGCAATTGCCCCCGGAGGTCAATTCGGCGCTGATGTATTCGGGCCCCGGCTCCGGGCCGATGCTGTCGGTCGCGGCCGCATGGGATGGCCTGGCCGCCGAGCTGCACGACACCGCGTCCGCGTACGCGTCGTTGATCGCCGGGCTGACAGACAGGGCCTGGAACGGACCGGCCGCAGCGGCTATGGGGGCGGCGGCCGCACCGCAGCTGGCGTGGCTCGACATCACCGCCGGACAGGCGGAGCAGGCCGCCGCCCAGGCCGTGGCGGCGGTGGGCGCCTACGAGGCGGCGTTTGGCGCGACGGTCCCGCCCGCGGAGGTCGCCGCCAACCGAGCGCTGCTGGCGGCCCTGCTGGCGACGAACGTCCTCGGGCAGAACACGGCGGCGATCGCGGCGACGGAGGCCCAGTACGCCGAGATGTGGGCGCAGGACGCGGCGGCGATGTACGGCTACGCCGGGTCGTCCGCCGCGGCGGCGACGTTGTCGCCGTTTCGTCCCGCGGCGCCGGCAACGAATCCGGCCGGAGTCGCCGCGCAGACCGCGGCGGTGGCCCAGGCGCAGAACCTCTACGCGGTGCCCGACGCGCTGTCGGCGCTGGCCGGGTTGACCAATTCCCCGCCCTGGCTGGCCAACCCGGCGGCGGCACTCGGACTCACCGGTCACGCCTGGAATGGCAACGGGGACGGGATCATCGCTGCGGGGGTCCTCGGCGACTTGGTAGAGGGCCTGACCGGTTCGGCGACCGTCGATGCCAGCACGGGTTTCGACGCCTTCATCAGGCTGATTTCGCCAACCCGACTGTTCACCACGGCGTTCAAAGACATCCAGGGCCTGACCCAGGCGATTACGCCGTCGGCCGCGAAGGCCGCCGAGGGTGCCGCCAAAGCCGTCGAGGCCGTGCCGCAAGCCATTCCATCCGCGCTGGGCGGTGCGGCGGCCTCGCTGGGCAGGGCGATGCCGGTGGGGGGAATGTCGGTGCCGTCGGCCTGGGCCGGGGCGGCCCCGGCGGCGACCTCCACCCTGTCGGCACTCAACGGCTTGGCGGCCGGCACCGCCGCCGAGCCGGTGGCCAACACCCTGGGCGGCTTGCCGGTCATGGCCGGAGGAGGTGGGCGCGGACTTGCCCACTTCGTCGCCCCTCGATACGGATTCAAGCCGACCGTGGTGGCGCAGCCGCCCGCCGGCGGATGATCTCGGGGCGGACGCGCCCGGGCCATCGGGGTAGGAGACCTTTCGGACCGCAACAGGCGATGAGCCAGTGCCGGTCGCCCGAAGCATCAGTTGTCGGTAATTGAGGTTCTGTCGGCGGGTGCGGCATGTCACCGGTCGGCTGACAGACAGTTTCGCGCGTGCGCATGGACCTCGGTCCGCCGCGAACTGCGGATACCGCTTCGAGGAGCTTAGTCCCGTGGTTGCCGGCCGTCGTTTTCGGCGACGCGGCTGGGAAGCAACGTGACGTCAGGGACATTACGGAAATATTACGCGTGTGAGCACGAGTAAACGTGTCTGTATTCCACAGATAACCATTGCATAATTCGAGAGGCCTGTAATGGACACAGTCGGAGTTCCCGACAACCAGGCAAAGTCGCCACTCACCCACCGAAATATGGAGCATTCCATGCCTTTTGACGAGTCCATCGCCGAGAAGATCGCGACATCTCTGGCCGAGATCCCGCATCCGTCGCAACCGAAGGGCGCAAATATCTACGGCAGTACGAAGATCTTTCCGGACTACCAGGCCGGAGACGGGGAGTGCTACTTCACGCTGATCCACGGCGTTGCCCACGAGTCGTCCGTGACGTTCACCGCGGTGTTGCAGGCCACCCGCGCCCTGCGTAAGGGCTTTGAGTCCGCAGTATACTTCTACGGCCCGGGCGCAATCAATTGTCTTGCCACCCGGGGGTTTCCGAAGATCGGGGACTCCGGCTTCCCCGGCCAGCAGAACGTCAACGAGGCATTGACGACGTTCATCGCCGAGGGGGGCACCGTCTTCTGCTGCCGCTGGGGGCTGGGTCTGCACGGCGGCCGCGAAGAGGACCTCATCGAGGGTGTCATCCCTGCACACCCGCTCGATGTGCAGGACGCTCTCATCTACTACACCCGCAAGGGAGCCGTCATCAATTCCACCTACATGGTCTGACGGCGACGCCAGAATCGTTGCGCAGAACGGGGATTCAGTGATGACAACTCTTGCGGCCGTATCGGCGAACTTTACCCGCGACCTCGAACAGAACTTCGCGCAGATCGCCTCCCTCGCCCAGGAGGCCCGGGCAAGGGGCGTCGATTTCATGGCGTTGCCCGAGGCCGCCGTCGGCGGGTATCTGTCGTCGCTGGGCAACCACGGCGACACTATTCGAACGACACCACGCTCTTTGCCGCCGGCGATTCGGATCGACGGGCCCGAAATCGCCCGCGTCCAGACCATCGTCGGTCGGCTCATCGTCGCGATCGGCTTCTGCGAGCTGGACGACGATGGCGAGACTCGTTACAACTCCGCTGCTTTGCTCGACGGTGAGAACGTCTACGGCGTCTATCGCAAGGTGCATCAGCCGCTGGGCGAAGGCATGTCGTATTCGGCGGGCTCACGCTACGACGTCTTCGACACGCCGTTGGGCCGAGTCGGTCTGCAGATCTGTTATGACAAAGCCTTTCCCGAGGCCGCCAGGGTCATGGCACTCAACGGGGCGCAGATCATCGCCAGCCTGTCGGCCTGGCCGGCGGCGCGCACGGCTACGGCCGAGAACCTGCAGGACGATCGGTGGACGTACCGGTTCAACCTGTTCGACACGGCCCGCGCCCTGGACAACCAGGTGTTCTGGATGGCCTCCAACCAGAGCGGCACCTTCGGTTCCCTGCGCTACGTCGGAAATGCGAAGATCGTCGACCCGGGCGGAAACGTTCTGGCCACAACGCTTCTGGACAGCGGGATGGCGGTAGCCGAGGTGGACGTCGACGCGACATTCCGCACGATGCGGGCGGGAATGTTCCACCTGCGTGACCGGCGGCCTGACGTCTATGGGCCGCTGACGGACATCGACGCCTCGCAGGCGGCCAAATGGCGGGAGCTGGCCCATGCCTGAGATGACTTTTGAGGTGCGCTGGCCCGACGGCAGCACCCTGCGCTGTTACTCGCCCAGCCTGGTCATGCATGACTACCTGCGCACCGGCTCTGAATACACGGTCGCGGACTTCCTCGACCGCTCGGGTCGTGCGCTCGCCGAGGCGAGCGAACGGGTGCGGGCCAAGTACGGCTTCGCGTGCACTTCCGCGGCCGAGACGACTGCGTTGATCGCCGGTGCCGCCGAACAGTTCCCCTCCCATGCCCTGGTCGAGATAACCGCGATGCAACCCGAATTGGAGCGATCATGACAACCTCGGGCCATGCGACCGTCGCGGTCATCGGCGGCGGTCAGGCGGGCCTCTCGGTCAGCTGGTACCTGGGCCGCGCCGGCATCGACCACGTCGTCCTGGAAGCGGCGACACCGATGCACGCCTGGGCCGACACTCGTTGGGACAACTTCACTCTGGTCACTCCGAACTGGCACTGCCGGCTACCCGGGTACGCCTACGACGGGCCGGACCCGGACGGATTCATGACACGTGACGAGTTGGTCGAGTGGCTGGCGGGGTGGCTGAAGACGTTTGCTCCCCCACTGCGCACCCGGGTCCGGGTGACGCGTCTGGTGAATCGGTCCGAGGGTGGCTTCGAATTGACCTTGCAGACCGCGCGGGGAACCGAGACATTGACGTGCGAACACGCGGTGGTCGCCACCGGCGGATACCCGGTGCCGGTGGTTCCGCCGTTCGCCGGCTCGCTGGATCCGGCGATCACCCAGATCCACTCCGAGCAGTACCGCAACCCCGACCAGCTTCCGCCCGGTGCGGTCCTGGTCGTCGGTAGCGGGCAGTCCGGTGTTCAGATCGCCGAGGACCTGCATCTGGCGGGCCGCCAGGTCCACCTCGCGGTGGGCAACGCTCCCCGGGTGGCCCGCTTCTACCGGGGACGCGACTGCATGACCTGGCTGGCGGACATGGGCCTGTATGACAAACCCGCACAACAGTATCCGGGCGGCAAAGCCGCCACCGAGAAGACCAACCATTACGTCACGGGACGCGATGGCGGCCGTGACGTGGACCTGCGCCGCTTCGCCCAGCAAGGGATGAGGCTGTACGGGGTGCTCGCCGACGGCAAAGACGCGACACTGCGCTTCGAACCCACGTTGACCCAGGCGCTCGATCATGCCGACTCGGTGTACAACTCGATCTGCTCGGACATCGACGGCTACATCCAGCGGGAGAACCTCGATGCGCCGCCGGCGTCGCGGTACGAACCGGTTTGGCGACCCGACGTCGAGCCGACGGCGCTCGACATGGCGGCCGAGGGGGTGACCGGCATCGTGTGGGCCATCGGCTACCGGCCCGACTACCGGTGGATCGAGGCCAGCGCCTTCGACGGTGCCGGTCGCCCGATGCAGACCCGCGGCGTCACGATGGTGCCGGGGCTGAGTTTCATCGGCCTGCCGTGGATGCACACCTGGGGCTCGGGCCGCTTCCTCGGCATCGACTGCGACGCTCGACACGTCGCCGCCACCATCATCGACGGCTACGAGTCGCTACGACTCGCGGTCGGGCACTGAAGGAGTCACACCATGTCTGTGTCCACCCGGGTGGATCTGGCGTTGCTGGGTATCCGCGGACGGCCTCCGGTCAGCCGAACCGCGGGCGCCGGCCCGAGCGCCGACGGCCATCTCGTCATCGACGGGCTCAACGCGGCGGTTCCCCGCAACCCGAAGAGTCCCTTCGTGTTCGAGGGCGCCCGCATACTTTTCGGCGATCAAGACACCGGGCTGGACGTCGAGGTCGTCGACCGGCCGCGCTTCTACGACCTGACCACCGCCGACGGCGTACCCTACGAGAAACTCGCTCGGCTGCACGGGCGCAACGTGCTGGCGACCACCGTCGTGCAGACCTGCGTCCGGTACGCGCCCGAGAAGCGGTGCCGCTTCTGCACCATCGAGGAATCGCTGCGGTCGGGCGCCACCACGGCCGTCAAGCGCCCCGCCGAACTCGCCGAAGTCGCGGAGGCGGCGGTCCGCCTCGACGGCGTCACCCAGATGGTCATGACCACCGGAACCTCTGCCGGCGCCGACCGCGGCGCCCGCCACCTGGCCCGCTGCGTGCGCGCGGTGAAGGCGGCCGTCCCGGACCTGCCCGTCCAGGTCCAGTGCGAGCCCCCGGCCGACCTGGCGGCGCTCGGCGAGTTGCGCGAGGCGGGCGCCGACGCGATCGGCATCCACGCCGAGTCCCTCGACGAAGACGTTCGGCGGCGCTGGATGCCAGGCAAGTCCGTTGTCCCGCTGGACATCTACCGCGCCACGTGGCGGGAAGCGGTCCGGCTCTTCGGCCCCAACCAGGTCTCCACCTACCTGCTGGTCGGCCTCGGCGAAGATCCCGATGCGCTGATCGCCGGGGTATCGGAGTTGATCGCGATGGGCGTGTACCCCTTCGTCGTGCCGTTCCGGCCGCAACCCGGGTCCCTCGCCGTCGACGCCGACGGCATCGGTGCCCCCGAGGCGGCGGTCGTCGAAAAAGTCAGCCGTGAGGTCGCCGCTCTGCTGCGGGCGGCCGGGATGTCTGGTGCCGACCAGCGGGCCGGGTGCGCGGCCTGTGGGGCTTGCAGCGTCCTGCAGAACCTGGGGGCGTGATGATTCCCTTCACCACCGTCGCCCAGGCAACGCCGGTCGGCTCGTCGATCCTGGCGGGCACCCCGCCGGCTCCCGCGCGGTTCCTCATCCGGCCCGTCGAGTCCCCAGGCGAACTCGAGGGCTACCGGCGGCTGCGCCGCGACGCGTTCGTTACCGACCAGGGCCTTTTCCCCGGAAGCGACCGCGACGATGCCGACGACGATCCCCGCACCGTCGTATTGGTCGCGACCACGCCGGATGAGCGGGTGCTCGGCGGCGTGCGCCTGGGCCCGGCCACCAACGTCGACCTCGGCTGGTGGACCGGTAGCCGGCTGGTCAGCGACCCCTCGGCGCGGGCCGCCGGCGTGGGACCCGCGCTGGTACGTGCGGCGTGCGCGTACGCCGAATCGGCGGGCGTGTTGCGCTTCGAGGCCACGGTGCAGCGGCGCTACGCGCCCCTGTTCGCCCGACTGGGCTGGCAAACCCTGGGAGAGTGCGTCGTCGCGGGGCGTCAGCACACGTGGATGCGCTGGCCCTTGCACCCGATACATCAGGTCACCGCGGCGGCGAAATCGTTTCTCGGGGAGGCGCTTCGGCCACTACGGACCTTGCCGGGTGCGCTGGGACCGGCGGGTTTCGTCGGTGACGACGGCGCACCGGTTCCCGGCAGCGACGTCATCGCCGCATGCGATGCCATCGTCCCGTCGATGGTCGAGCGCGACCCGCACTGGGCCGGGTGGTGTTCGGTTCTGGTCAACGTCAACGACCTCTCCGCCATGGGCGCTGACCCGATCGGCCTGTTGGACGCCGTCGGCGCTCCCAATCGCGGCATACTCGACCGCGTGATCGCTGGATTGTCGGCAGCTTCGGAAGCGTGGCGGGTGCCGGTGTTAGGCGGACACACCCAGCTCGGCGTGCCGGCGGCGCTGGCTGTCACGGCGCTGGGCAGGACCCGCACACCAGTTGCGGCCGGGGCGGCGAGGGCGGGCGCGCGGGTACGCCTGACAGCGGACACATACGGCCGATGGCGGCCGGGATACGCTGGGCGTCAATGGGATTCGACCAGTACGCGCAGTACCGACGACCTGGTGGCCATGACCCGGATAGTCCAGTCGATGCAACCCCGGGCCGCCAAGGACGTCAGTATGGCCGGCGCGGTGGGAACGCTGGGGATGATGGCCGAGGCGTGCGGTACCGGCGCCGAACTCGACATGGCAGCGGTACCCCGTCCGGCGGACGCGGAGATGCGCGATTGGCTGACCTGTTTTCCCGGCTACGCGATGCTCACCGCGGACTCGCGGCAACCGACGCCCCCGCTGCCTGCGGGGGTGGTCAGCACCGAATGCGGATCGCTGACCACCGAGCCGGGTGTCAGATTGCGCTGGCCGGACGGCGTTGTGACGGCGGCGCTCGGCTCGGCGGTGACCGGACTTGGCCCAGCCTGAGGGAGATCGTTTGGCACCCATCACCATCGCCGCGGTCGCCGCGCATTTCGGCCGCGATCTGGAGCGTTGCCTGAACAAGGTCGTCGGGATCATCGACGCCGCGGCGCAGGGCGGGGTGGACCTGCTGGTGTTCCCTGATGCCTGCCTGGGCGGCTACATCGGGGACTTCCAGGTGCCCGACCCGGACGACCCCCCGCCCACGCTGCAGCCCGACGGACCCGAGATCGCGCGAGTGAGCGCCGCGGCCGGCGCCATGACTGTGTGTGTGGGCTACGCCGAAGCGGCGCCGCAGGGGGGCAGGTACAACACCGCGGTGTGCGTATCCGGCGACGGCACGCTGGGCAGCTACCGGAAGGTGCACCAGCCGGTCGGCGAATCGTTGACCTACCTGGCCGGTGACTCGTTCTCCACCTTCGATACCCCGGTCGGGCGGCTGGGAATGCTCATCGACTACGACAAGACGTTCCCGGAGGCAGCCCGCACGTTGGCGACCGACGGCGCCGACGTCATCGCGGCCCTGTCCGCCTGGCCGGCGAGCATCACCGACCGAGCCTCCCGGCTACCGGCCGACCGGCAATCGCGGCTCTTCGATCTTTACGACTGCGCGCGCGCCGCCGAAAACCAGGTGGTGCTCGTGTCGTCCAACCAGACCGGCATCATGGGAAACCTCCGTTTCCTCGGCCAGGCAAAAGTGGTGGGACCCGGTGGTGACATCCTGGCGACCACACGCACCAAGGGGGGACTGGCCGAGGTGAGCATCGATGTTGCCGCCGAAATTGCGCGTGCGCGCAGGGTTTTGAACCATCTGGCGGAGCTGCGGCCCGACGCCTACCAGACGAAGCCGGCTCCGCTATGACGGTGCGCGTCGCACTGCTGACCTACTCCACCAAGCCGCGCGGGGGCGTGGTTCACACGCTCAACCTCGCCGAGGCCCTGGCCCGCCTCGGTGTCGAGGTCACCGTGTGGTCGCTGGCCCGCGCGGGCGATCGCGGTTTCTTCCGGGCCGTCGATCCGGCCGTGGCCGTACGGTTGGTCGAGTTCGTCGACTATCCGGGCGACACGGTCACCGACCGTATCGTGCGTTCGATCGATCTCTTGCGCGCGGCTTTCGACCCCGACGACTACGACATCGTGCATGCGCAGGACTGCGTCAGCGCCAACGCCGTGGATAGCTGCATCCGCACTATCCATCACCTCGACGAGTTCACCACCCCCGTCCTCGTCGCGTGCCACGAGAAGGCGATCACCGACCCGTACGCGCGGATCTGTGTTTCCAGCGCCGTCGCCGAAGAAGTCACCGCGAAGTGGGGCTACCGCCCCACCGTCATCCCCAACGGCGTTCAGGCGCAGCGGTTCATCGCCGCGGCGTCCGGCGATGCGGCGGCGACCGCTGCGCGTACCCGCTGGCGCGGCGAGCTGGGCCGGTACGTCCTCGCGGTGGGTGGTATCGAGCCGCGGAAGGGCTCTCTCGACCTCGCCGGCGCGTATCACTTGGCGCGCCGACGCTTTCCCGGTCTCGCCCTGGTGATAGCCGGCGGGGAAACCCTCTTCGACTACCGCGAGTATCGTGCCGCGTTCGATGCGCGCTGCCGCGAACTCGCCGTCGCGCCGGTCATCCTTGGCGCAATCGACGATGCAGCGCTACCCGGTCTCGTCGCCGGCTGCGAGGTGTTCGCGTTCCCCTCCACCAAGGAAGGGTTCGGCCTGGCTGCGCTCGAGGCGCTGGCAGCGGGTCGCCCCGTGGTCGCCCGCGACCTGCCGGTCTTGCGCGAGGTTTTCGGGCCGACGATCCGCTACGCGCCCGACGTGTCCGGCCTGGCGGCCGCCATGACGGCGGCGATCGAGGGTCCATATGATCCGGAACCCGGGCGGCGTCTGGCCCAAACGAAGACCTGGGACGCGGCGGCACGGGCGCATCTCGACTTCTACCGCAGCCACCCGAGCCCCGCCCGCCGTCCGAGATAGGCGGATCGCGAACTATGGCGTAACGAGAATCTTGCAGTGCCGTTCGGGGTCGGCGAGGTCGTCGAACGCCGCACCGACCCCGTCCAGGCTGACCTCGGCGGTGATCAGCGGGCTGACGTCGATCTCGCCCTCGGCGAGTGCGCGCAGCGACTCGGCGAATTCCTCGGGGCTGTAGGCCACGCAGAACTGCAGGCTGATCTCTTTGGCAATCGCGAAGAACGGATGGAAGGTGTCGGGCTCCATGCACACCCCGGCAACGACCAGGCGGCTGCCTGGTCGCGCCCGCAGCAGTACGTCGTCGATGATGCCGGGCACCCCGATCGCCTCGAACACCACCGTAGGTTTGACCGTGTCGAACGGCGAACCTTGTGCGGCGTCCAGCGTCTCGTGAGCGCCCATCATGGTGGCCAGCTCGCGGCGCTTCGGTGAAAAATCCGAGGCCACAATGCGTTCCACGCCTCGGGCCCGAAGGAATGCGATGATCGCGATTCCGATCGGGCCGCAACCGAGCACCAGGGCGGTCTCACGGGGTGCGATGTTCGATTTGTTGACGGCATGCAAGCCCACCGCCATGGGTTCGGTCAATGCGGCGTGTTTGAGGTCGAGGCCATTGGGGATGGGCAGCAGCAGCGGCGCCGAGAGCAGCATCCGTTCGGCATAGCCGCCCATCGTGCTGTTGCTGTAGACAATCGGTTCGACACCAGTTCGGGACAACAACACGGGGAGCGAGGTGACCGGGGTTCCGGGTGCGGCGCACTCGGTGTCTGGCCCTGCCTCCAACACCTCGGCACTGAACTCGTGACCCATGAAGACGTCGCGACTCAGATCGACGTCCATTCCCGTGAAGGCGCCGGCACCCAGTCGATCGGTCAGGGAGAGCACGTCGGCTCCGTGGTCGGCGAAATGCAAGTCGGAGCCGCAGATTCCGCAGGCCCGAATGGCGACCAACACCTGGCCGGCTTTTGGCACCGGCTCGGGCACATCGTCCCGGTAGACCATGTGGCCGTCTCGCAGCACCGCTGCGCGCATCAGTTACCTCCCTGCTCGGCGACGTGCTCGGTGATGGCCTTCACCACGGCCTGACCCGCGCGACCGATCAGCTCGTCGCGCCTGCCCCTGGCCCATTCGTGCGACGACCTCGAGGCTTCCAGC
Source organism: Mycobacterium saskatchewanense (assembly GCF_010729105.1). Taxonomy (NCBI): domain Bacteria; kingdom Bacillati; phylum Actinomycetota; class Actinomycetes; order Mycobacteriales; family Mycobacteriaceae; genus Mycobacterium; species Mycobacterium saskatchewanense. The sequence goes on along the minus strand of NZ_AP022573.1, from coordinate 3,147,981 downwards.
TGGCCCTTGAAATGCGGGATCACCTTGCGGGCCATCAGGTCATAGCAGTGGTAGGTCGCCTCCGGCGGGGCCCAGTCGTGGCCGAGCATCAGCAGCGCCCCGAACCCGCCGGAGCGTTCGAGCAGGTCCTCGATGTGTGCAATGGCGTCGTCGGGTGTGCCGATGCAGCAATTGCCTTTGGCAGCATAGTCTTCGACGAACTCGTGCGGCGACTGGGTGGCGCCGTCCATGGAATTGGACAGCGGCACGAAACCGGCGGCACCGAAGTAATTGGCGAAATCCTGTAGCCCATAGGTGCAATCGTCGATCGCCTGCTCGCGGCTGTCGGCGATGTGCATGATGCTCAGCACGCGCCAGTCGGCGCGGTCCGGCTCGGGCCGCCCGACTTTGGCGGCCTGCTCGCGAACCACGTCCCACGTCGTCTCGAGCGCGGCGTAGCCGCCCGGCACCGACATCGACAGCGACAACAGTGACGTGCCGAGCGCGCCGGCCAGGCGGGGGCCGGACGGTGAAATCATTGCGGCCGTGGCTATTTCGGGGTAAGGCCAGGTGTACGGGCGGACGTGCAACTGCGCGTCGCGCAGCGTGAACCAGTCGGAGTGCCGGTCGATCCGCTCGGTGGGTTCCGCGCGGAAGAGCGCAAGGATCGCCTCGAGTGACTCCTGCATCATCCGCCGCTGCTCGACCGGGTCGATGCCCATCATGTACGCGTCCGACGGCAGCGCTCCGGGGCCGGTGCCGAACATGACGCGTCCGCGCGTCAGGTGGTCCAGCAGAACCCAGCGGTCGGCCACCATGAGCGGATGGTGGTACGGGAGTGAGACCACTCCGGTGCCCAGCCGGATGTGTTTCGTGCGCTCCGCCGCGGCGGCGATGAACACCTCCGGGCAGGCGATCAGCTCGTAGCCACCGGAATGGTGCTCGCCGAACCACGCCTCGTCGAACCCCAGCCGATCCAGCGCGACGACACGTTCCATGTCGTATTCCAGTGCCACGGTGGGCGACTGGCCAGTGGGGTGAAACGGCGTGATGAAAACGCCGAACCGCAGCGGCGCGGTCATCGCAGCTCCAATCCGTTGAGGAACTCCAACAAAATCGCGTTCACCTCGTTGGGACGCTCCTGCTGAAGCCAGTGCCCCGCACCGTCGATCATCGCCTGGCGGTACGCGCCCGAGATCACCTCCGCGGCCCGGTCGGCACGCGTGAAACCCAGCACCGGATCGGCCGTGCCCGCGACAAACAGTGACGGCACAGCGATTTTTACCCCGTCCAGCTCAGCGGTGGTCTCCCAGTTGCGATCGAAATTGCGATACCAGTTCAGGCCGCCGGTGAACCCGGTGCGGGAGAACTCGGCGATGTAGTGATCCAGTTCCTCCTGGCTGAGCCAGTCGGGCAACCGTTCCGGCTCGGGCAGTCGATCGATGAACCCGTCGGGGCCCGGCGCCACCATCCGCAGCGCTGCGGCGTGATCGCCCGAGGCCCGCAGGCCGCCAAGCATTCGACGCATGGTGCGGGCGGGGTCGGCGTCGAGTTCCGCGTCGGCAACCCCCGGTTCCTGGAAGTAGAGGATGTAGAAGAAGTTCTTACCGAAGGCCTTGCGCCAGGCCCTCGTCGGCGCCACGCGCGGTCGGGGCAAGGCCGGGACGCTCAGCGCGGCGACGGCCGCGACCCGGTCCGGGTGCAGCAGCGGCGCATTCCACACCACGGCAGCGCCCCAGTCGTGGCCGATCCAGACGGCGCGCTCGGCGCCGATGTCGTCGAGCAGCCCGACCAGGTCGCCGGTCAACGCGTGGATGTCGTAAGCGTCGATCGCCTCCGGCCGCGACGACCCGCCGTACCCCCGCTGGTCGGGGGCGAGCACGTGGTAGCCGGCCTCGGCCAGGACGGGTATCTGGTGTCGCCACGAGTAGGCCAACTCGGGAAAGCCGTGCGCCAGGACCACCGCGGGCGCGGTGCGGTCCCCGGCTTCGACGACCCGCAGGCGCACGCCGTTGGTCTCGACAAGACGCTCGGTGGGGGAGGGCACCGTCACACCAAATCACAATGATTCGGGGCTGAGAAGGGCTCGACCCGTTCGGGATTTCCCGGTAAACATCCCGGTGCGGGCAAAAAGCAATCGGCGAAGGCGGGGGTTCGGCTGATGCGGTTGGACCACGTGGTGTTGTGGACAAAGGACCCGGGCGCGGCGATGGACTTCTACACCAGGGTCGTGGGCCTCGCGCCGCTGCGGTGGGAGGAATTCGAGCGCGGGGAGGCGCCCTTCCCCAGCGTTCGCGTCTGCGAGGACTCGATCCTCGACCTGATGCCGGTGCAACTGGCGGCCGGTGGCGCGTCGTCGGCGGCCGTGGCGGACGACTGTGCCGGCCACCCGGTCAACCACGTGTGCCTGGCGCTCGGAAAGTCCGAGTATGCCGCCCTGGAAAGCCGCCTGCGGGCCGAGGGGGTGGACATCAGCGTGCGGCTCGAGCACAGCTACGGGGCCCAGGGTTGGGCGCCGCACACGTATTACTTCACCGATCCCGACGGCAATGTGGTGGAAGCCCGCTACTACGAGTAGGCGCGACCCCGCTCGGGAACCGCCGGACGTTGACCAATCAAACGGTGGCGAACTCAGCTCGACCGGGCTGGCGCTGGCGGGTAGCGGTAGCCTGGACTTTTCCAGCTGTGTGTATCGGGAAGGAACCTGGCCTGCACGGCCGATGATCGATGAACCGAAAAAACTTGATCCGCACGCTCACGGCTGTCGCTGTCGTGGTGCTGCTCGGCTGGTCGTTCTTCTACTTCAGTGACGACACCCGCGGCTACAAGCCCGTCGACACGTCCGTGGCGATGGCTCAGATCAGCGGCGACAACGTCAAGAGCGCGCAGATCGACGACCGCGAGCAGCAGCTGCGGCTGACCCTGAAGAAGGGCAACGGGGACACCGACAACTCCGACAAGGTCATCACCAAGTACCCGAGCGGGTACGCCGTCGACCTTTTCAACGCCTTGAGCGCGAAAAACGCCAAGGTGAGCACCGTCGTCAACCAGGGCAGCATCCTGGGTGAGCTGCTCGTCTACGTGCTACCGCTGCTGTTGCTGGTGGGCCTGTTCGTGATGTTCTCCCGCATGCAGGGCGGCGCCCGGATGGGGTTCGGCTTCGGCAAGTCGCGCGCGAAACAGCTCTCCAAAGACATGCCCAAGACGACTTTCGCCGACGTGGCGGGCGTCGACGAGGCCGTCGAGGAGCTCTACGAGATCAAGGATTTCCTGCAGAACCCGGGCCGGTATCAGGCGCTGGGCGCCAAGATCCCCAAGGGCGTGCTGCTCTACGGCCCGCCCGGGACCGGCAAGACACTGCTGGCGCGCGCGGTCGCCGGCGAGGCCGGGGTTCCGTTTTTCACCATCTCCGGCTCGGACTTCGTCGAGATGTTCGTCGGGGTGGGCGCGTCGCGGGTCCGCGACCTGTTCGACCAGGCCAAGCAGAACAACCCGTGCATCATCTTCGTCGACGAGATCGATGCGGTGGGCCGCCAGCGCGGCGCGGGCCTCGGCGGCGGTCACGACGAGCGCGAGCAGACGCTGAACCAGCTGCTGGTCGAGATGGACGGTTTCGACCCGCGTGCCGGCGTCATCCTGATCGCGGCCACCAACCGGCCTGACATCCTCGACCCGGCGCTGTTGCGGCCCGGCCGCTTCGACCGGCAGATCCCGGTCTCCAACCCCGACCTGGCCGGCCGCCGCGCGGTACTCGAAGTGCACTCGAAGGGCAAGCCGATCGCCCCCGACGCCGACCTGGACGGGCTGGCCAAGCGCACCGTCGGCATGACGGGTGCCGACCTGGCCAACGTCATCAACGAGGCGGCCCTGCTGACCGCCCGGGAAAACGGCACCGTCATCACCAGCGCCGCCCTGGAGGAGGCGGTCGACCGGGTCATCGGCGGGCCGCGCCGCAAGGGCCGGATCATCAGCGAGCAGGAAAAGAAGATCACCGCCTACCACGAGGGCGGCCACACCCTGGCGGCCTGGGCGATGCCCGACATCGAGCCGATCTACAAGGTGACGATCCTGGCGCGCGGGCGCACCGGCGGGCATGCGGTGGCGGTTCCGGAGGAGGACAAGGGCCTGCGCACCCGCTCCGAGATGATCGCGCAGCTGGTGTTCGCCATGGGCGGGCGCGCCGCCGAGGAACTGGTGTTCCGCGAGCCGACGACCGGCGCGGTGTCCGACATCGAGCAGGCCACCAAGATCGCGCGCGCGATGGTGACCGAATTCGGCATGAGCTCCAAGCTGGGTGCCGTCAAATACGGTTCCGAGCACGGCGACCCGTTCCTCGGCCGCACCATGGGCACGCAGGCGGATTATTCGCACGAGGTCGCGCGCGACATCGATGACGAGGTGCGCAAGCTGATCGAGGCCGCGCACACCGAGGCCTGGGAGATCCTCACCGAATACCGCGACATCCTCGACTCGCTGGCCGGCGAGCTCCTGGAAAAGGAGACCCTGCACCGGCCCGAGCTGGAGGGCATCTTCGCCGGCGTCGAAAAGCGGCCACGGCTCACCATGTTCGACGACTTCGGGGGCCGCATCCCGTCGGACAAGCCGCCGATCAAGACACCCGGAGAGCTGGCCATGGAACGTGGCGAGCCCTGGCCGCCGCCCGTGCCGGAGCCGGCCTTCAAGGCGGCGATCGCACGGGCGAGCAAGGCGGCCGAGGCCGCGCGCGCCGAGGCCGAGGGTAACTCCAATGGCGGCAACGGTTCTCATGGCTCCCATGGTTCTCATGGTTCTCGGGGCGCCGCCCAGCCCGATTACGGTGCGCCGGCGGGCTGGCGGGCACCGGGATGGCCGCCGCAGAACCAGCAGGCCGGGTACCAGCCGCCCGGGTACTGGTATCCGCCGCCGCAGGCCCCGCAGCCGCAGCACCCGCAGCAGCCGTACTGGCCGCAGCCAGCACCAAGCTACCCGGGCCACCCGAGCCACCCAGGCAATGCTCAACCCGCGTACCCGCCCTATCCGCCGTATCCGCCGCCCGGCCAATCCACCCCGGATGCCGGAAAGTCGCCCGAGCATCAGGACGACGACGTGAGCCGGTCCAACCCGCCGGCCCACGGCTGACGAACGGAGGATTTCGATGGCCTTGTCGCCGGACACTGTCACTCCGCCGGTACGGGTCTTCGATCAGGCGCGCGCCGAGGCCGCGGTGCGCGAACTGCTGTACGCGGTCGGCGAAGACCCGGACCGGCACGGCCTGCAAGAGACCCCGGCCCGCGTCGCCCGCGCCTATCGCGAGATGTTCGCCGGCCTCTACACCGACCCCGACACCGTGCTCAACACCATGTTCGACGAGCAGCACGACGAGTTGGTGCTGGTCAAGGAGATACCGCTGTACTCCACCTGCGAGCATCACCTGGTGGCGTTCCACGGGGTGGCCCACGTGGGCTACATCCCGGGCAACGACGGCCGGGTGACCGGCCTGTCGAAGATCGCCCGGTTGGTCGACCTGTACGCCAAGCGGCCGCAGGTGCAGGAGCGGCTCACCAGCCAGATCGCCGACGCCCTGATGAACAAGCTCGACCCGCGCGGCGTCATCGTCGTCATCGAGGCCGAGCACCTGTGCATGGCCATGCGCGGCGTCCGCAAACCGGGCGCGACCACCACGACGTCGGCGGTGCGCGGCCAGTTCAAGAGCAGTGCCGCCTCCCGGGCCGAAGCGCTCGATCTCATCCTGCGTAAGTGAGCCCGGCGCCTGTGCGAGTGATGGGTGTTCTCAACGTCACCGATGACTCGTTCTCCGATGGCGGGCGTTATCTCAATGCCGACGACGCCGTGGCGCGGGGCCTGGTCATGTCCGCCGAGGGCGCGGACATCGTTGACGTCGGCGGTGAGTCGACCCGGCCCGGCGCCACGCGGATCGACTCCCGGGTCGAGGCGTCCCGTGTCGTCCCGGTCATCAAAGAGCTTGCGGCGCAAGGCATTACCGTGAGCGTCGACACGATGCACGCGGATGTGGCGCGCGCGGCGCTGGACGGTGGCGCGCGGATCGTCAACGACGTGTCCGGCGGCCGGGCCGATCCCGCGATGGCGCCGCTGGTGGCCGAGGCCGGGGTCTCGTGGGTGCTCATGCACTGGCGACCGGTGTCGGCGGACCGGCCGCACCGGGTGCCGCACTACCGCGACGTGGTGGCCGAGGTACGCGCCGAGTTGCTGGCCGGTGTCGACGACGCGGTGGCCGCCGGCGTCGACCCCGCCAAGCTGGTGATTGACCCCGGACTCGGGTTCGCCAAGACGGGTCAACACAATTGGGCGCTGCTGCACGCCCTGCCGCAACTGGTCGGCACCGGACTGCCGGTGCTCTTGGGCGCCTCACGCAAGCGGTTCCTCGGTACGTTGTTGGCCGGAGCGGACGGAACGCCCCGGCCGCCCGACGGGCGCGAGACGGCGACCGCGGTGATCTCCGCTCTGGCCGCTTTGAACGGGGCCTGGGGCGTGCGGGTGCACGACGTGCGCGCCACGGTCGACGCCCTCAGCGTGGTGGGGGCCTGGACTGGGGGTGGAGACGATGGCTGATCGAATCGAGTTGCGGGGCTTGACCGTTCGGGGGCGGCACGGGGTATTCGACCACGAACGGGCCGACGGGCAGGACTTCGTGGTCGACATCACCGTCTGGATCGACCTCGCCGGGGCCGCGGCCAGCGACGACCTGGCCGACACCTATGACTACGGCGCGCTGGCTCAGCTGGCGGCCGACGTCGTGACCGGGCCTCCGCGCAACCTGATCGAGGGGGTCGGGAGCGAGATCGCCGACCGGATCATGGACGACGAGCGGGTGCACGCCGCCGAGGTGGCGGTGCACAAGCCGCAGGCTCCGATTCCGCACCAGTTCGCGGACGTCGCCGTCGTGGTGCGCCGGTCTCGGCGCGGCGGTCGCGGCTCCGTCGTCCCCGCCGGCAGGCCGCTATGACCCGGGTGGTGCTGTCGATCGGGTCGAACCTGGGCGACCGGCTAGCGCGGCTGCAGTCCGTCGTCGACGGGCTGGGCGACGCCGTCGTCGCGGTCTCACCCGTGTACGAGACGGATCCGTGGGGCCGGCTGGATCAGGCGCCGTTTCTCAATGCGGTTCTGATCGCCGACGACCCCGCGCTCGACGGGCAGGCCTGGCTGCGCCGGGCGCAGGAGTTCGAGCGGGCGGCGGGCCGGGTCCGCGGCGAGCGCTGGGGACCGCGCAGCCTCGACGTCGACCTGATCGCCTGCTACGAGACGGACCCCGCCGGCGAGCCCCTGCGGGAGGTCACCTCGTTCGAGAACAACCTGACGTTGCCGCACCCGCTCGCCCACCTGCGGGCATTTGTGATGGTGCCGTGGCTGGCCATCGACCCGGACGCCCGCCTGACGGTCGCCGAGGGCGAGCAACCGGTCGTCCGGCTACTCGCCGAACTGGACCCCGCCGACCGGGAGGGTGTTCGGCTGTCCAACCTGGCGCTCACGCTGCCCGGGTCGGTGGGCTGATGGGGCCGACGAGGAAGCGCGACCTGACGGCCGCGGTGGTGTGCGCCGCGGTGGTGGGCTACCTGCTGGTGACCGCGCTGTTCCGGTTCTTCCCTCCGATCACGGTGTGGACGGGCCTGTCGCTGCTAGCGGCCGCGGCCGGCGAGGCGCTGTGGGCGCGGCACGTGCGGGCCAAGATCAACGACGGGGAGATCGGCGACGGACCCGGACGGCTGCACCCGCTCGCCGTGGCGCGCAGCCTGACGATCGCCAAGGCGTCGGCCTGGGTGGGCGCGTTGATGCTCGGGTGGTGGGCGGGGGTCCTCGCGTACTTTCTGCCGCGGCGGTCGTGGTTGCGAGTCGCCGCCGAGGACGCGGGCGGAACGACGGTGGCGGCCGTGAGCGCGCTGGCGTTGGTCGCCGCCGCACTGTGGCTGGAGCAATGCTGCAAATCCCCGCCCGACCCCACCGAGCACGGCGAGGGCGCGGAGAGTTAGCCGAGCCCCCGGATAACCCGGGTGAGAATCGCCGGACTCGCCCGACACGCGGATTGACGTCGCACAGGTACAGTCAGGCCATGTCCGTTCTGTCCCGCGGCGCCAGAGTTCGGCGCGGCGGCCGCAGGCCGGGGTGGGTGCTCTTGACGGCGTTGCTGGTCCTCGCGATCGGGGCCAGTTCCGCACTGGTTTTCACCAATCGCGTGGAACTCCTCAAGCTCGCTGTAATCCTGGCGCTGTGGGCCGCGGTCGCCGGTGCCTTCGTCTCGGTGCTCTACCGTCGGCAAAGCGACGCCGACCAGGCCCGCGTGCGTGACCTCAAGCTGGTCTACGACCTGCAGTTGGACCGCGAGATATCGGCCCGCCGGGAATACGAGCTCACCGTCGAGTCGCAGTTGCGCCGCGAGCTGGCCTCCGAGCTGCGCGCGCAGGCCGCCGACGACCTGGCCGCCCTGCGCGCCGAATTGAACTCCCTGCGCACCAGCCTGGAGATATTGTTCGACACGGACCTGCAGCACCGCCCGGCGCTGGAGACGGTCGAGGCCCCGAACGCGGAGGCGCCCCCCGAGCGCGCGTACAGCGAATGGGACCGCAACGGCGAGAATCCGCGCGGCGCCCCCGTCGACTGGGTGACCAGCGACCGCGTCACGTCCGTGGCTGCCGACCGTCCGCCGCCGCGTATCGACGAGACCGCGATCATCGACGTCCCGGAGGTCGGCGTGCCGCCGGCGGACGGCGCACCGCTGGCCACGCCGCGGCAGCAGCCGCCGCGCGAGCGCGTCCGGTTCGCGCCCGAAGCAACGCAAGAACCGCCGGGGTACGTCCCGGCGCCGGAGCAGCGGTTCGAACCGCGCCACCGGCCGCCGCCGGCGGCACCGGCCGGACCCCCGCCGCAGCCCGCGCCCCAGCCCCAGCCCCAGATGCAGGGTTGGCAGCCGGCGCCCGCGACGGGACTGTGGTTGCCGCCGGGAGCCCCCGGCAGCAACTGGGCCGGCGGCGGTCCGGTGAATGCGCCCGCCGAGTCGCCCGGCGGGCGTCGCGCGCGGCATTCCGAAGCCGCCCAGGCCGCCGACAGCCCGCCCGCCGAGCCGGCGCCGCCACCCCCGCAGTACGGCGATTCCGGCCGCCGGTCCCGTTCCCGCCATTCGGCGGAGTACCGCGACTACGGCGTGCGCAACTTCACAGCCCCCGAGTCCGCCCCCGAACCAGAGCCCGAGCCACCCGCTTCGGTCGCCGCGCCCGCCGCCGCAGCGCCACCGCCGGCGCAGCACCGGCCGCCCGCGCCGGCGGCCGAGCCGCCGCCACCCCAGATGGCTCCGCCGCCCGTGCCCCGGCACGGCGGGGGCGACCCGCTGCTGGACGGGGCGGACGACGGGTCACAGACCGGAGGCCAGTCGGTCGCCGATCTGCTGGCGCGGCTGCAGGTCCAGCCGTCCGAGGGCGGCCGGCGCCGTCGCCGCGACAGCTGACGGCGGCCACCCCGGCGGATCGTCTACAGTTTTAGTGACCGTCCGGTACCCCCGAGGGGACTGGAACGTACGTAGAGAGTTGTGAGGTCGTCTGCGATGGGGCAGCTCGACGGTTTGCGCCCGGCCAGGCTTCAAGTGGGGATCATCTCGGCCGGCCGCGTGGGCACCGCGCTGGGAGTCGCGCTGGAGCGCGCCGACCACGTCGTCGTCGCGTGCAGCGCCATTTCCCGCTCGTCGCGCCAGCGAGCGCAGCGCCGGCTGCCCGACACCCCGGTGGTTTCTCCCCCCGAGGTGGCGGCCGGCGCCGAGTTGCTGGTGCTGGCGGTTCCTGACAGCGAACTCGCCGGCCTGGTGTCCGGGCTGGCCGCGACGTCGGCCGTGCGGCCCGGCACCATCGTCGCGCACACGTCCGGCGCCAACGGCGTGCGCGTTCTCAGGCCGCTGACCGAGACCGGCTGCACGCCGCTGGCCATCCACCCGGCGATGACGTTCACCGGCTCCGACGAGGACATCAGCAGGCTGCCGGACACCTGCTTCGGGATCACGGCGGCCGACGAGGTCGGCTACGCGATCGGGCAGTCGCTGGTCCTGGAGATGGGCGGGGAGCCGTTCTGCGTCCCCGAGGATGCCAGGGTCCTCTACCACGCCGCCCTGGCCCACGCGGGTAACCACATCGTCACCGTGGTCGCCGACGCGCTCGAGGCGCTGCGGGCCGCGCTGCACGGCAGCGAACTTCTGGGCCAACAACTCGTCGACGACCAGCCGGGCGGCCTCGCCGAACGCATCATCGGCCCGCTGGCTCGCGCGGCGCTGGAGAACACTTTGCAGCGCGGCCAGGCCGCGCTGACCGGCCCGGTCGCCCGCGGGGACGCGGCCGCGGTCGCGGAGCATCTCGCCGCGCTCAACGGGGTCGATCCGGACCTGGCGGAGGCGTATCGCGTCAATGCCCTGCGCACCGCCCGGCGGGCGCACGCGCCGGCCGACGTCGTCGAGGTGCTGACGCCATGAATACGGCGCACAGGCCACCCGCCTTCTCCCCGGGCGAGCTCAACGTGTATTCGCGGCCCCGCGACGTCAGCGACGTCAGCCGCGCGCTCCGTCACACCGGCCGCCGGGTGATGCTGGTGCCCACGATGGGCGCGCTGCACGACGGGCACCTCGCCCTCGTGCGCGCCGCCAAGCGGGTCCCGGGTTCGGTGGTCGTGGTCTCCATCTTCGTCAACCCGCTGCAGTTCGGCGCAGGGGAAGACCTGGACGCCTACCCCCGGACCCTCGACACGGACCTCGCTCTGTTGCGCGGCGAGGACGTCCACATCGTGTTCGCCCCGCCGGCCGCGGCGATGTATCCAGACGGGCTGCGCACCACCGTGCACGCCGGCCCGCTGGCCGCCGAACTCGAGGGGTGCGTGCGGCCAACGCATTTCGCCGGCGTGCTCACCGTCGTCATGAAGCTGCTGCAGATCGTGCGCCCCGACCGGGTGTTTTTCGGCGAGAAGGACTACCAGCAGCTGGTGCTGATCCGGCAGATGGTGGCCGACCTGAACCTCGACGTCGCAGTCGTCGCGGTGCCCACCGTCCGGGAGGCCGACGGGCTGGCGATGTCGTCACGCAACCGCTACCTGGACCCGGCGCAGCGGGAGGCGGCGGTGGCGCTCTCCGCGGCGCTGACGGCCGGGGCGCACGCCGCGCAGCACGGCCCGCAGGCCGCGCTCGGCGCCGCGCGTGCGGTGCTGGACGCCGTGCCCGGCCTTTCCGTCGACTACCTGGAGCTGCGCGATCTCGAACTGGGCCCGCTGCAACCCGACCGGCCCGGCCGGCTGCTGGTCGCCGCCCGGCTCGGCGGCACGAGGCTGTTGGACAACATCGCCATCAACATCGGAATTTCGCCGGCACCGATCGGGCCGGACGACTATCGGGACACCCTCGAATCACCTTGGAGGAATTGATGCTGCGCACCATGCTGAAGTCGAAGATCCACCGCGCCACCGTCACGCAGGCCGACCTGCACTACGTCGGCTCGGTGACCATCGACGCCGACCTGATGGACGCCGCGGACCTGCTCGAGGGCGAGCAGGTGACCATCGTCGACATCGACAACGGGGCCCGCCTCGTCACCTATGCCATCACCGGCGAGCGCGGCACCGGGGTGATCGGAATCAACGGTGCCGCCGCCCATCTCGTCCACCCCGGGGACCTCGTCATCCTCATCGCCTACGGCACCATGGAGGAGGCGGAGGCACGGGCCCACCAGCCGCGCATCGTGTTCGTCGACGCGGACAACAAACAGGTCGACCTCGGCCACGACCCGGCGTTCGTGCCGGCGGACATCTCCGCCGCCGCCGAGTTGCTGAACCCCCGGATCGGCGTGCGGTAACCGTGCTGCTGGCAATCGACGTCCGCAACACGCACACCGTCGTCGGACTGATTTCCGGATCGAAAGACCACGCAAAGGTCCTGCAGCAGTGGAGGATCCGCACCGAGGCGGAGGCCACCGCGGACGAACTGGCGCTCACCATCGACGGGCTGATCGGAGACGACTCCGACCGGCTCACCGGCGCGGCGGCCCTGTCCACCGTTCCCTCGGTGCTGCACGAGGTGCGGATCATGCTCGACCAGTACTGGCCGTCGATACCGCACGTGCTGATCGAGCCGGGCGTGCGCACCGGCATCCCGCTGCTGGTGGACAACCCCAAAGAGGTGGGCGCCGACCGGATCGTCAACTGCCTGTCCGCGTTTCACAAGTTCGGCACCGCAGCGATCGTCGTCGACTTCGGATCCTCCATCTGTGTGGACGTGGTGTCGGCCAAGGGCGAATTCCTGGGCGGCGCGATCGCGCCCGGCGTGCAGGTGTCCTCCGACGCCGCCGCCGCCCGGTCCGCCGCGCTGCGTCGCGTGGAGCTGGCCAGGCCCCGCTCGGTGGTTGGCAAGAACACCGTCGAGTGCATGCAGTCCGGCGCGGTGTTCGGTTTCGCCGGGCTGGTCGACGGCTTGGTGAGCCGCATCCGCGACGACGTCGACGGCTTCTCCGCCGACCCGGGTAACCAGGTCGCGATCGTGGCGACCGGCCACACCGCCCCGCTCCTGCTGCCCGAATTGCGCACGGTCGACCATTACGACCAGCACCTCACCCTGCACGGCCTGCGCCTGGTGTTCGAGCGCAACCGCGACGCCCAGCGCGGCCGGCTCAAGACCGCACGCTGAGCCTGCGACCGGCGGCCATACCAGGTCATTTAAGCTGGCACGTCGTGAGCGACGCCGATTTGAGCCTTCCCGAGCAGTTCCGGATCCGCCGGGACAAGCGCGCTCGGCTGTTGGCCGAGGGGCAGGAGCCCTACCCCGTCGCGGTCGAGCGCACCCACACGCTGGCCCAGGTGCGCGCCGCCCACGCCGACCTGCCGACCGACACCGAGACCGACGACGTCGTCGGCGTGGCGGGGCGCGTGATCTTCGCCCGGAATTCCGGGAAATTGTGCTTTGCCACGCTGCAGGAGGGCGACGGCACCAGCCTGCAGGTGATGATCAGCCTGGACAAGGTGGGCCGGGAATCCCTCGACGCCTGGAAGGCCGACGTCGACCTCGGCGACATCGTCTACGTGCACGGCGTCGTGATCAGCTCGCGGCGCGGCGAGCTGTCCGTGCTCGCCGACTCCTGGCGGATGGCGGCCAAGTCGCTGCGGCCGCTGCCCGTCGCACACAAGGAGATGAGCGAAGAGGCGCGCGTGCGGCAGCGCTACGTCGACCTGATCGTGCGCCCCCAGGCCCGCACGGTGGCCCGCCAGCGAATCGCCGTTATCCGCGCAATCCGCAGCGCGCTGGAGCGGCGCGGGTTTCTCGAAGTCGAAACCCCTATGTTGCAGACGCTGGCCGGCGGCGCGGCGGCGCGGCCGTTCGTCACCCATTCCAATGCGCTCGACATCGATCTCTACCTACGGATCGCGCCGGAACTGTTCCTCAAGCGATGCGTCGTCGGTGGATTCGACAAGGTCTTCGAACTAAATCGGGTGTTCCGAAACGAAGGCGCCGATTCGACGCATTCTCCGGAATTCTCCATGCTAGAGACCTACCAGAGCTACGGAACCTATGACGATTCGGCGGTCATGACGCGCGAGCTTATTCAAGAGGTGGCCGACGAGGCGATCGGAACCAGACAACTACCGCTGCCCGACGGCAGCGTCTACGACATAGACGGAGAATGGGCTTCCATACAAATGTATCCGTCGCTCTCGGCGGCGCTCGGGGAAGAGGTCACGCCGCAGACCTCGGTCGAGCGGCTCTGGGCCATCGCGGACACCCTCGGTGTGGAAATCCCCCGCGACCGCGGCTACGGGCACGGCAAGCTGGTCGAAGAACTGTGGGAGCACGCGGTGGGGAACGCCCTGAGCGCGCCGACCTTCGTCAAGGACTTCCCTGTCGAGACAACGCCTTTGACTCGGCAGCACCGCAGCATCCCGGGTGTCACCGAGAAGTGGGACCTGTACCTGCGCGGCGTCGAACTGGCGACCGGGTACTCCGAGCTGAACGATCCGGTGGTCCAGCGCGAACGGTTCGCCGCCCAGGCCCGCGCCGCGGCGGCCGGTGACGACGAGGCGATGGTGCTGGACGAAGATTTCTTGGCGGCCCTCGAGTATGGGATGCCGCCGTGCACCGGGACCGGAATGGGTATCGATCGGTTGTTGATGTCTTTGACCGGGTTGTCAATTCGAGAGACAGTTTTGTTCCCGATTGTTCGGCCGCACTCGTAGTTGAAACGTGAACTGTGCGCCATCGTGGCGGATTGAGTATGCTTCGTTGCTATGGCAGATTGGTGGCCGGGGAGGTTCGCCCAATCTGTTCAGTAACTGCTCAGGACGAAACGCGAGGGTGAGATAATGGCGAAAAAAGTGACCGTCACCTTGGTCGATGATTTCGACGGTGCCGGCGCAGCCGATGAAACAGTCGAATTCGGGCTTGACGGAGTGACCTACGAGATTGACCTTTCGTCCAAGAATGCCGCCAAACTGCGCAACGACCTGAAGCAGTGGGTGGCGGCGGGCCGTCGCGTCGGCGGCAGGCGGCGTGGGCGTTCCGGCACCGGGCGGGGCCGCGGGGCGATCGACCGCGAGCAGAGCGCCGCGATCCGCGAATGGGCTCGTCGCAACGGCCACAACGTGTCCACTCGTGGCCGCATCCCGGCCGACGTCATCGACGCCTTCCACGCGGCGACCTGACAAACACGCTCACCGGCGCCCGGGCCCACGCGGTCCGGGCGCCGATTATTTGTCCTTTCGCTGGCGGCGAAAAGATTGCCGGCGTCAAAGGAAACGAATTGGCGGCCCGCCGCGTTTGTTCAGTTACTGCTGATGAGACAAGAAGTCACAGGGGGATTCGGCGCCAAACGCCGGGCGCTTCTCGGAGTGTGAGGAACCGCAAGGTTAGGCCCCCTGGCAGGCCGACCATTACAGTGGATGGCAGGTACGCGAGACCGGCCCCACTGGTCGGTAACGAGGTTGTACCGATGGTGAGGGAGAGCAGGTAACCACCGATGTTCGAAAGATTTACCGACCGTGCCCGCAGGGTCGTCGTCCTGGCGCAAGAAGAGGCCCGGATGCTCAACCACAACTACATCGGCACCGAGCACATCCTGTTGGGTTTGATTCACGAGGGCGAGGGCGTCGCGGCGAAGTCGCTGGAGTCGCTCGGGATCTCGCTTGAGGGCGTCCGCAGCCAGGTCGAGGAGATCATCGGCCAGGGGCAGCAGGCGCCGTCGGGGCACATCCCCTTCACGCCGCGTGCGAAGAAGGTTTTGGAGCTGAGCCTGCGCGAGGCGCTGCAACTGGGCCACAACTACATCGGCACCGAGCACATCCTGCTGGGTCTCATCCGGGAGGGCGAGGGCGTCGCCGCCCAGGTGCTGGTCAAGTTGGGCGCCGAGCTGACCCGCGTGCGCCAGCAGGTCATCCAGCTGCTGAGCGGCTACCAGGGCAAGGAGGCCGCTGAGGCCGGCACCGGTGGCCGCGGCGGCGAGTCGGGCAGCCCGTCGACGTCGCTGGTCCTCGACCAGTTCGGCCGCAACCTGACGGCCGCCGCGATGGAGGGCAAGCTCGACCCGGTCATCGGCCGCGAGAAGGAAATCGAGCGGGTGATGCAGGTGCTGAGCCGGCGCACCAAGAACAACCCGGTGCTGATCGGCGAGCCCGGCGTCGGCAAGACCGCCGTCGTCGAGGGGCTGGCGCAGGCCATCGTGCACGGCCAGGTCCCGGAGACGCTGAAGGACAAGCAGCTCTACACGCTTGACCTCGGCTCGCTGGTCGCCGGTTCGCGCTACCGCGGTGACTTCGAGGAGCGCCTGAAGAAGGTGCTCAAGGAGATCAACACTCGCGGTGACATCATCCTGTTCATCGACGAGCTGCACACGCTGGTCGGTGCCGGTGCCGCCGAGGGCGCGATCGACGCAGCGTCCATCCTCAAGCCGAAGTTGGCCCGCGGCGAGCTGCAGACCATCGGCGCCACCACGCTCGACGAGTACCGCAAATACATCGAGAAGGACGCCGCGCTCGAGCGCCGCTTCCAGCCGGTGCAGGTGGGCGAGCCGACGGTGGAGCACACCATCGAAATCCTCAAGGGCCTGCGGGACCGCTACGAGGCGCACCACCGGGTGTCCATCACCGACTCGGCGATGGTCGCGGCCGCAACCCTGGCCGACCGGTACATCAACGACCGGTTCCTGCCCGACAAGGCGATCGACCTGATCGACGAGGCGGGTGCCCGGATGCGGATCCGCCGGATGACCGCTCCGCCAGACCTGCGCGAGTTCGACGAGAAGATCGCCGACGCGCGCCGGGAGAAGGAATCGGCGATCGACGCCCAGGACTTCGAGAAGGCGGCCAGCCTCCGCGACCGGGAGAAGCAGCTGGTGGCCCAGCGGTCCGAGCGCGAGAAGCAGTGGCGTTCCGGTGACCTCGACGTGGTCGCCGAGGTGGACGACGAGCAGATCGCCGAGGTGCTCGGCAACTGGACCGGCATCCCCGTGTTCAAGCTCACCGAGGCCGAGACCACCCGCCTGCTGCGCATGGAGGACGAGCTGCACAAGCGGATCATCGGCCAGGAGGACGCCGTCAAGGCGGTCTCCAAGGCGATCCGCCGCACCCGTGCCGGGCTGAAGGACCCCAAGCGCCCGTCGGGCTCGTTCATCTTCGCCGGCCCGTCCGGTGTCGGTAAGACCGAGCTGTCCAAGGCGCTGGCCAACTTCCTGTTCGGCGACGACGACGCGCTCATCCAGATCGACATGGGTGAGTTCCACGACCGGTTCACCGCGTCGCGACTGTTCGGTGCCCCTCCGGGGTACGTCGGCTACGAGGAGGGTGGCCAGCTCACCGAGAAGGTGCGGCGCAAGCCGTTCTCGGTGGTGCTGTTCGACGAGATCGAGAAGGCACACCAGGAGATCTACAACAGCCTGTTGCAGGTCCTGGAGGACGGCCGGCTCACCGACGGGCAGGGCCGCACGGTGGACTTCAAGAACACCGTGCTGATCTTCACGTCGAACCTCGGTACCGGCGACATCTCCAAGCCGGTCGGCCTGGGCTTCACCCAGGGTGGCGGTGAGAACAACTACGAGCGGATGAAGCAGAAGGTCAACGACGAGCTGAAGAAACACTTCCGCCCGGAGTTCCTCAACCGCATCGACGACATCATCGTCTTCCACCAGCTGACGCGCGACGAGATCATCCAGATGGTCGACCTCATGATCGGCCGGGTCGCCAACCAGCTCAAGGCCAAGGACATGGCGCTGGAGCTGACCGACAAGGCGAAGTCGTTGCTGGCCAAGCGCGGCTTCGACCCGGTGCTGGGTGCCCGCCCGCTGCGGCGCACCATCCAGCGCGAGATCGAGGACCAGCTGTCGGAGAAGATCCTCTTCGAGGAGGTTGGACCCGGCCAGGTCGTCACGGTCGACGTGGACAACTGGGACGGCGAGGGCAGCGGCGAAGACGCCGTGTTCACCTTCACCGGCACCCGCAAGCCGCCGGCCGAGCCGGACCTGGCGAAGGCCGGAGCGCACAGCGCCGACCCGCAGTAGCGGTTGTCGGCGACGGGCAACGGGCGGGCGGTGGTCGCGATCGCGACCACCGCCCGTTTTCCGTTAGCCCGCGGTCTACACTGACCTTTGCCATACGGGCAACGGAATCTGGTGAAACTCCAGAACGGTCGCGCCACTGTCCACAGTCAGACCCGAAGCCCGTCATCCCAACCGGGGCGCGATATCCCCAGAAGGAGCCGACGGTGTCCAACCGCCAGAGAATCGCCCGCATTCGACCCCTGGATCTCTCGACGGCTAGTGCCGCGCTGTGGCTGTCGGTGACCGCCTTCCTGGCGCTCTTGGCGCTCTACGTCGTCGGCCTGGAGCACGGCGCCGTATCCCTGGTCAGGGGGGACGCGAGCGTGCACGAGTTCCTGCACGACGCACGGCACCTGCTCGGCTTCCCCTGCCACTGACCCCGGCGCGTGGAGAAACGCCTGATCGGGCGCGGCCTACTGGCCGGCGCCCTCGGCGCGGTGCTGGCGTTCGTCTTCGCCCGGCTGTGCGCCGAACCCGTCATCGGCCGTGCCATCGCTTACGAGGACGGCCGGATCGATGCCGAGGACGCGCACGGCGTCCATGAGCACGGCGCCGAGTTGTTCAGCCGCGGGGTGCAGGCCAACGCGGGGCTCGGTTTCGGGATGCTGATTTTCGGCGTCGCGATGGGCGCTCTGTTTGCCGTACTGTTCTGCGTCGCCTACGCGCGGACGAATTCGGTTGCGCCACGGACGCTCTCGGTGCTTTTAGCGGCGGGTGCGTTCGGCGCGGTGTATCTGGTGCCGTTCGCCAAATATCCGCCGAACCCGCCGGCGGTCGGCCAGGCCGATACGATCGGGGCGCGCACCGGTTGGTATCTGGCGGCGATGCTGGTATCGGTGGCGCTGGCGATCGCCGCGGTGTGGCTGGCGCGCCGCCTGACGGACCGCCTCGGCGGGCGGGGCGCGGCGTGGCTTGCGGCGGGGGCATACGTTGTCGCGATCGCCGCCGCGCTGGCGGCGCTGCCGCCCGTGGACGAGACGCCGCAGCCTATGCGCGACGCGTCGGGCGCGATCGTCTATCCCGGCTTCCCGGCCGACGTGCTCTACGAGTTCAGGTTGGTCGCACTGGCCACGCAGCTGATCCTCTGGGCGACCATCGGCGTGGTCTTCGCCGTGCTGGCCGGCCGGTTGCTGGAGGACCGGGCGCCGAGCATCAACGCGTGAGTGATGTCCTCCGGCTGACGCTGGTGTCGCACGCGATGACGGACGCCATGGCAACCGGGCGCTTTCCTCTCGACGAACCGCTCAGCGACATCGGACGTCGGCAGGTGAAAAGCTCGGCCGCCGTGCAGGACTGCCGTCACTTCGCCGCGCCCGAGCGGCGCGCCCGGGAAACCGCGGAGCTGCTCGGCCTGCGACCCATCGTCGAGCCCCGGTTGGCCGATCTCGATTGTGGGACGTGGCGAGGCCGGCCTTTGACGGCAATCGATCCACGAGCGCTCGAGACGTGGCTTTTCAATCCGGCGTGCGCGCCGCACGGAGGCGAGTCGATCGTCGACCTGACCCGGCGGGTGGGCGGCTGGCTGGGGTCCTTGGGCGACGACGCTTCGCCGACTGCGGCCGTGACGCATCCCGCGGTGGTCCGTGCGGCGATCCTATTCGCCCTCGACGCACCGCCGAAATCGTTCTGGCGCTTGGACATTGAACCGGTCAGCCGCACCGTCCTGCATTTCCGCAACGGCCGCTGGACCTTGCGGTCGTGAGATTGGGGTTGCGGTCCTGCGGTCGTGCACCGTGGTGCGGTGAATGAGAACGGTCTCACCTCGGCACAGAATTCGGCAGCCGGGTGTTGTCGTACCCGGATGCGATGATCGGGTTATGTCGTTGACCGCATTGCCTGCCGCGGCGGTGAGCCCTGCGGATCGTGTTGGGGTGCTGTTCGAGGAGTTGGCGGAGTTGGCCGGTCAGCGCAACGCGATTGATGGGCGGATCGTGGTGATCGTTGCTGAGTTGGATCGCGACGAGCTCTGTGGTGCGACGGGTGCGCGGTCGGTCGCGGCGTTGGTGGCCTGGAAGATGGGTTCGTCGTCGACGAACGCCCACACGATCACCACCGTCGCGCGCCGGCTCGAGGAGTTTCCGCGCTGCGCCCAAGGCATGCGCGAGGGCCGACTGTCCCTGGATCAGGTCGGCGTCATCGCCGCACGCGCCGGTGCGGGATCTGATGGGCACTACGCGCAGTTGGCGCGGGTCGCCACGGTCGCCCAGCTGCGCACCGCGGTCAAGCTCGAACCCCGACCCCTACCCGATCCGCGACAACCGCGGCCCGCGATCACCAAGACTTCCAGCGAGGAGTTCACCTGTTGGCGGATCACCCTCCCGCACCCCGACGCGGCGAAGTTCGACGCCGCGCTGGCCTCTCACCGTGACGCGCTGATCGCCGAGTGGAAGCACGACCGGGACAACGGCAATGGCGCCGCAACACTCGCGGCGCCATTGCCGGGCACCCTCGAGGCGTTTATGCGTCTGGTCGAGGCCGGCTGGGATGCCGAGGCCACCCGCCGCCCACACGGGCACCACACCACCGTGGTGGTGCACGTCGACGTCGCACAGCGCGCCGCCGCACTGCACCTGGGCCCGCTGCTCACCGACGACCAACGCCGCTACCTGACCTGCGATGCCACCTGCGAAGTCTGGTTCGAACGGGCCGGCCAGCTCATCGGCGCCGGCCGAACGACCCGCCAGATCCCCCGGCGACTGCGCCGCGCACTCGAACACCGCCACCCCGCCTGCGCCGTTCCCGGCTGTGGCGCTACCCGCGGCCTGCACGCCCACCACATCTGGCACTGGGAAGACGGCGGCCCCACCGACTTGTCCAACCTGGTCCTGGTCTGCCCCTTCCACCACCGCCAACACCACCACGGCGCCATCACCATCACCGGCCCCGCAGCCGATCCCACCGTCACCGACAGCTCCGGACGACCGCTCAGCCCAGGATCACTCGCGCGCCCGCCCACCCTTCCGCCACCCGCCGTCGCGCCCTACCCCGGCCCCACCGGCGAACGCGCCAACTGGTGGTGGTACCAACCCTTCCAGCCCCAACCACCACCAACCAGCAACTAAGCCGGGGTCTCGCCCGGCGCCGGTTTGACCAACACGTTCGGCGGCTCGCGTAGCCAAGCGGTGCAGACCGCGGACCAGTGAGCGACGCCGGCGTAGGGGCCGGCTTCGCTGTGCGCGTATCCCGATCCGTCGGTGGTGCGGAACGGGGTGGCCGAGATCTTGGGGTGGGCGAGGAGCAAACCGGCCGGCGACAGGTGCACCGCATCCCAGGACCCCGCGATCCCCGTCCAGTCCGGGTATTTACATCCGCCAGCCGTGGCGGGATGCGCGTCGATCAGCCCGGCCCAATCGCGGGCCGAATCGATCCGTACGACGCGGGCGTGTGTGACGTCGAAATGCACCTTTGGGGATGCAATTCGCCGATCGTTCCCTGATGGATCTGTGGCGACCCGAACGACGGTAGTGCCGACAATGCCGCGAGGCTCGCGGTGTCGTACGCGCGAAGCTCCGGTTCACTCACGTCGAAGTCCAGCACGCCCAGACACCGATCGGAGTAGAGGTAGCTGCCGACAGCCCAATTCGCGGCGCGGATGACCTCCTCGGCGATACCCAGCCCACCGAACGACCGCATGTGTTCGATGAACAAGCGCCCCGGGAAGGTATCCAGTAGCGGTTCGTCGTTGCTCACCGCTACCGCGGCGCGATGAGCGCGAAGGCCTGCTGGGCGATCTGCAGCATCCAGCTGGTCACCGTCGGGCCGTGATCGCGGGGCCAGTTCAGCTGGAAGCTGACCACCCAGGGCTGCTGAGTCTTGTCGACGGCGTACCAGCTGAACGTGAGGTCGCCTGGCAAACCACCGGCCTTCGCGCCGATGTATGGCCAGACGTTGCGGTCCAGCCGGATACCCGACACCGCCGAGAGGATCTGCCTGACCGGCGCCGCCGCGCCGACGGCGTCGGCCTGTAGCGCCGCGTGCACCCGGCAGATGTCCTGCGCGTTGCCGTACCACTCCGCGCCGTAGGCGGAGGCCGGAGAGTGCGCGCGGGTCGGATCGGGATGGTACGGAGTCGAATTCGCCTGGGTCAGCAGATTGGCCCGGACTTGCGGCGACCCCTGCTTCCACTGCTCGCGCAGGTCGGGCTGGCCCCAGCCGACGGAGAACAGCTCGTACATGGTGGGGAACGGCGTCATGCTTGCCGGGTCGTGATGGCCGGCCGTGACGAGGGCTTGTTCGATCGCACGGGTGCCCATCCGTCCGATCAGCAGGTCGGTCGCCATATTGTCGCTCGTGGCGATCATCTTCTCGGCGGCGGTGCGGACCGAGACATGTTCTCCCGCACGCAATTCCAGCCCTGACGAGCCGACCGCCCGGCTTTTGTCGGTGACGGTCAGCTGATCGTCCCAGGACACCGTGCCGTTCCTGACGGCGGCGGCCAGGGCGTGCAGCACGTACAGCTTGAAAATCGATGCCAGTGGCAGGGATTCGCCCGTATTGGTGCCCGCCACCGGGTCGCACTTGCCACTGTCGACTTTCGCGACCTGATAGGAGTAGCGGGCGCCCGTCTTGCCCAGCACCGCATCGATGTCACTCCAGGACGAGATCTTGGGTGCCTGTGTGTCGACGTCGAACCGGTCGACCCGCCCGTCGTCGTCGGTGTGTAGCCGGATGCTCTGGCGCGCACCATAGGAGGACGTGAGGTGCAGCGTGGCGACGCTTGCGCTGAGGTCGACCCTGTCGAGGGTGAACGGACGGTCCCACCACAGCCTCTCCATGGTGGTCTCCACCGGATCGACCATGCCGGGCGCGGCCAGCGTGCCGACTCCTACCGGCCCGATCGGCCAGTCCGAGTTGAGCATCTCCAGGGTCTGCTGGGCCCGGATCCCCGGTGGGGTGGTGGGGTCGATCGGCCGCCCCGGGTTCGCCGCGTTCGCCCGAGGTGAGGGGTTGGGGGCGCAGCCGGGTGCCAGGGCGACCACCAGCGCCAGCGCGGCGCTCACCGCCAACGCGCGGCGCCGGGCCGAGCGTTGGCTACTGAGCCTGCTTATTGCCGGCAACGTCCATCACGACCTCGAATTCCAGCAGTGAGGCCCCGGTCGCCACCGGGTTGGCCCGCTCACCGGCATGGGCTTGAATGGCGGGCCCTTGCGCCCACGCTTGGAAGGCCTCTTCGGACTCCCACTGGGTCACCACGAAGTAGCGGCTCTCGCCCTTGACGGGGCGCAGCAGCTGGAACCCGAGGAAACCGGGCTGGTTGTCGACCGCGTGCGCCCGGTGTGCGAACCGCTTCTCCAGCTCGGGGCCGGCGTCGGCGGGCACTTCGATTGCGTTGATCTTCACCACTTGGGGCATTTTGCTAGGCTACCGCGCCGCACCCGCTCTTTCGCCGGCGGGCGGTCCGCGCAGGATGGAGCCATGGCCACCGATTTGTTGACCCGCCGGGGCGGGCGGGGTGAGCCATTGGTGCTGGTGCACGGCCTGATGGGCCGGGGAAGCACGTGGTCGCGGCAGACTCCGTGGCTGCGCCGGATGGGCACCGTCTACACCTACGACGCGCCATGGCACCGGGGCCGCGACGTCGGCGACCCGCACCCAATCAGCACCGAGCGATTCGTGGCCGACCTGGCCGACGCGGTGAACGAGCTGGGCACGCCGGTGCGCCTCGTCGGCCATTCGATGGGCGCCCTGCATTCGTGGTGCCTGGCCGCCGAACGCCCCGACCTGGTCTCGGCGCTGGTGCTCGAGGACATGGCCCCGGACTTTCGCGGCCGCACCACCGGTCCCTGGGAGCCGTGGCTGCGCGCCCTGCCGGTCGAATTCGGCACCGCCGAACAGGTGCTCGGTGAGTTCGGGCCCGTCGCGGGGCGGTATTTCCTGGAAGCCTTCGACCGCACGCCCACCGGTTGGCGGTTGCACGGTCACACCTCGCGGTGGATCGAGATCGCCGCCCAATGGGGCACAAGGGACTACTGGGCGCACTGGCGCGCGGTGCGTGCGCCGGCGCTGCTCATCGAGGCGGGCAACTCGGTGACACCGCCGGGCCAGATGCGAACGATGGCCGAGAATGGCTGTGACACAACGTACGTGTGTGTCACCGAGGCGGGCCACCTGGTCCACGACGAGGCGCCGCACGTCTACCGCGAGGCCGTCGAGTCGTTCCTCACCGGCCCGGCCGGCCGCGCCTGACCGTTGGTGTGCCCAACGTCATACCGGCCCCATTCGCGCGGCGTCGGCGCCGCTCACCCGGCATAACCCGGGCCCGCACGGTGGCGTCGACGGGGGCGTACCCACCGATCGCGGTGCGGATCGCTCGATGACTTGATAAATTCTTCAATTGTTCGAACGTAGAAACGTTGTAACCTTCGGGAGTTTGGGTCGTGTCTGAGCCGCTGTACAAGCTGAAGGCAGAGTTCTTCAAAACCCTCGGGCACCCCGCACGAATCCGGATTCTCGAGCTTTTGGTCGCGGGGGAGAAGTCGGTTGCGGAGCTGTTGCCCGAGGTCGGCCTCGAATCGTCCAATTTGTCCCAGCAGCTGGGCGTCCTGCGCCGGGCCGGCGTCGTCGACGCACTCAGGGACGGCAACACGGTGATCTACTCGATCGCCTCGCCGGACATCGCCGAACTGCTGATGGTGGCTCGCAAGGTTCTCACCGGGGTGCTCAGCGACCGCGTGGCGGTGCTGGAGGACCTGCGCGCCGGCGGGGCGGAGTAGGGCGCATGGGCTGGATAGGCAAGGTACTCAGGGTCGGCCGAATCGCCGAGGCCGCGCCCACGCCTCCGCCACATGCGATGGAACCGATTGCCGGAGTGAAGGGTTCGCTGCAGGTCCGGCACGTTGACGCGGGCTCGTGCAACGGGTGCGAGGTGGAGATCTCGGGTGCGTTCGGCCCGGTGTATGACGCCGAGCGATTCGGGGTCCGGCTGGTGGCCTCGCCCCGCCATGCGGACGCGCTGTTGGTGACCGGCGTCGTGACCCGGAACATGGCGGGCCCCCTGCGGACCACACTCGACGCGACCCCACGCCCGCGGCGGGTGATCGCGTGCGGGGACTGCGCGGTGAACGGCGGTGTCTTCAGGGACGGCTACGGCGTGGTCGGTGCGGTGGGCGAGGTGGTGCCCGTCGATCTGGAGATACCCGGGTGCCCGCCGACCCCGGCCCGGATCGTCGAAGGCCTCAGATCGGTGTCGGGTAAGTGAGCACGATCGTCGCCGCCGGTGCGTCGCCGGCGCCAACGACGCTGCCCCGCGAGGGCGTCGGCCCGGCCGTCGCGGGCTTGTTGACCACAGTGGTTGGCGCGGGCGGGGTATGGCTCGGCGCGCTGGCCATATTTCGACCGGTCCGACCGGTCCACATCGGGTGGCTGATTCCCCTCACCGGGGTCCAGCTGGACCTGGACGCGCTGGGCGGCTTCTTCATGGCACTCGCCGGGGCGGTCACCGCCGCGGTCGGGATCTACGTGATCGGGTACGGCCGGCATGGGCATCTGAGCCGCGCCACCCTGGCGTTGTTGCCGGCGTTCGCCGCCGCGATGCTGCTGGTGCCCGCCGCAGGTTCGGTTACCACCTTCCTGCTGGCCTGGGAGCTGATGGCGGTCTCGTCGCTGCTGTTGGTGCTGGACGACCACGGCCGCGAAGAGGTCCGCTCTGCCGCGCTCGTCTACGCCGTGATGACCCAGCTGGGGTTTGTGGCGATCATGGTCGGGCTCATGGTCCTCGCGGCCGCCGGTGGCGGTGACCGCTTCGCCGAGCTGCACGGCATCGCGCCGGGGGCGCGCACCGCGGTGTTCCTCCTGACGGTGGCCGGATTCGGCTCGAAGGCCGGCTTGGTTCCGTTGCATGCCTGGTTGCCCCGCGCGCACCCCGAGGCGCCCAGCCCGGTGTCAGCGCTGATGAGCGCGGCGATGGTGAGCCTCGGTGCCTACGGCATCTGCCGGTTCGATATGCAGCTGCTCGGACCGGGTCCGCGCTGGTGGGGCCTCATCCTGATGGTCGCCGGCGGAATCTCGGCCCTCTACGGCGTGGTCCAGGCGTCGGTGGCCACGGATCTCAAGCGGTTGCTTGCCTACTCGACGACCGAGAACCTCGGGTTGGTCACGCTCGCGCTGGGAGCCGCGACCCTGTTCGCGGCCTCGGGGGCGCCCGCCCAGGCGACGATCGCCGCGACCGCGGCGCTGCTGCACCTCGTCGCGCACGCCGCGTTCAAGGGTCTCGGCTTCCTCGCCGCCGGGGCGGTGGTCGCCCGGACCGGCGTGCGGGACCTCGACGGACTGGGTGGCCTGGCCCGCCGGATGCCGGCGACCACCACCCTGTTCGGGGTGGCCGCGCTCGGGGCGTGTGGGCTTCCCCTGGGCGCCGGGTTCGTCGGCGAGTGGCTGCTGGTGCAGTCGCTGATCCACACGGCCCCCGGCCACGACACCGTCCTCGCCCTGACTACTCCGCTCGCGGTGGGAGCGGTCGCGCTCACCACGGGATTGGGGGTGGCGGCGATGGTCAAGGCGTTCGGGATCGGATTCTTGGCCCGCCCGCGCAGCCCGGAAGCCGCCCGGGCCCGCGAGGCGCCCGGCAGCATGCTCGCGGCCATGACCATCGCAGGCGCCGCCTGCCTGGTGCTGGCCGTGGCGCCGTCGGTTCTTGCGCCCGGGCTGCGCCGAGTCATCGCGGCGCTGCCGGCATCCCGCACGGTGCCCTTCACCGAGTTCGGCGCGGTGGTGCGACTCCCCATGCTGCAGGGCTCGATCGCGCCCGGGTGGATCGCCGGCGGGGTTTGCGCGACCGCGCTAACGGTCGCTGTGCTGGCGCGCTGGCGCCACAGGGACCGCCCGCCGGCCATCGGGCGGCCGCTATGGGCTTGCGGCTCGGACGATCTCACCGCGCGCATGGAGTACACGGCCACATCGTTCGGGGAGCCACTGCAGAGAATTTTCGACGACGTCCTGCGTCCCGACACGGACGTCGAGGTCGATCACGTCACCGAGTCGCGATACCTGGCGGACAAGGTCGTCTACCGCAGCCGGATCGCCGACTCCATAGAGGACCGCCTCTATACCCCGGTGCTCGCCGGTGTGGCGGCGGCCGCCGCGGTGGTGCGGCGCGCCCACACCGGCAGCGTGCACCTGTACCTGGCCTACGGTGCCCTCGGGGTGCTGATCGTGCTGTTGGTGGCCCGATGAGTGTGCTGTCCTACGTCGCGGGCGCGGCGCAGATCGGCGCGGTGGCCGCCGGGGCGCCGCTGGTGGTGGGCCTGACCCGGCAGGTGCACGCGCGATGGGAGGGCCGCGCCGGTTCCGGCGTATTGCAGCCGTGGCGCGACTTGCTCAAACAGCTTGGCAAACAACGGATCACGCCGGAAGGGACGACGGTGGTGTTCGCGGCCGCGCCCGCTGTCGTCGCCGGGTCGACCCTGCTGATCGCCGCGATCGCGCCGCTCGTCGCCACCGGCTCCCCGCTGGATTCCGGCGCCGACCTGTTCGCCGTTGTCGGGCTGCTTTTCCTTGGCACGGTCGCGCTGACCCTGGCCGGCATCGACACCGGCACCTCGTTCGGCGGCATGGGTGCCAGCCGCGAGATCACGATCGCCGCGCTGGTCGAGCCGACAATCCTGCTCGCGGTGTTCGCGCTGTCCATTCCGGCGGGGTCGGCCAATCTCGGTGCCTTGGTCGCCCATACGATCACCCATCCCGGCCAGGTGGTGTCGCTGGTCGCCGTGCTGGCGTTCGCCGCCCTGGTGATCGTGATCGTCGCCGAAACCGGGCGGCTGCCGGTGGACAATCCGGCCACCCACCTCGAACTGACGATGATCCACGAGGCGATGGTCCTCGAGTACTCCGGCCCGCGGCTGGCGCTGGTCGAGTGGGCGGCGGGCATGCGATTGACCGTTCTGCTCGCGCTGCTGGCAAACCTGTTCGCGCCGTGGGGAATCGCCGGTGGCGACCCCGGTGTCGTCGACATCGCCGTCGGTGTCGGTGCCCTGGCCGCCAAGGTGGCCGGGCTGGCGGCCCTGTTGGCGACCGTCGAGGTGTTCGTCGCCAAGCTGCGCCTGTTCCGGGTTCCCGAGCTGTTGGCGGGTTCGTTTCTCCTGGCGTTGCTCGCCGTCATCGCCGCCAACTTCTTCACGGTGCCGGCATGACGCGTGACACCTTCGCCGTACTGGTCGACCTCGCTGCCGGCGGCCTGATCCTGGCCGCGGTGCTGGTCGTATGGCGTCGGGACCTGCGCGCCATCAACCGTCTGCTCGCAGGCCAGGGCGTGGCGCTTGCGGCCATCCCGGTCCTGCGGGGGGCGTACGACGGTGATCGCGCCCTCGTCGCGGTCGGGGTTGCCGTGCTGGTGCTGCGGGCCGCGATCCTCCCTCGACTGCTGGGCCGCGCGTTGAGATCCGGGCCGCAAGCCCACCGCGAGGCCACCCCGTTGGTTAACACGGCGACGTCACTGCTTATCACCGGTGTGCTGACGCTCGCCGCGTTCGCCGCGGCCCGCCCGGTGGTGAATCTCCAGCCGGCGGCCTCGACCAACGCCGTTCCGGCCGCCTTCGCGGTGGTGCTCATCGCGCTGCTGGTCATGGTGACGCGGCGCCACGCCCTGTCACAAGCCGCGGGATTCCTTATGCTGGACAACGGGATTGCGGCCACCGCGTTCCTGTTGACCGCCGGTGTGCCGCTGGTCGTGGAGCTGGGAGCCTCACTGGACGTGCTGTTCGCGGTCATCGTGATCGGCGTCCTGACCGGTCGGCTGTCGCGCACCTTCGGCGGTGCGGACCTCGACGCCCTACAGGAGTTGCGCGACTGATGACCGGTCTACTGTTCGCCGCCATTCTCGCGCCGATCGGCGCGTCGATTGCTGTGCTGATCGTCGGGTGGCGCCGGTCCACCGCGACGCTGATTGTTCTCTCGGCGCTGACGGTGCTCGGTTGCGGCGCCGCGCTGGGTCTTCGTGCGGGCTCGCGGCCGCAGTTCGCGTTGGGTGGGCTGCTGCGGGTCGACGCGCTCACGGTCACCATGCTGTTGGTGATCGGAGTCGTTGCCACGCTTGCCACCTGGGCCAGCATCGGCTACCTCGAGACCGAACTCGCGGACGGCCATACCGATACGGGCGGGGCGCGGGTGTACGGAGCCCTGACGGCCGGCTTCCTGGCCGCGATGGTCGTAGCGGTGTGCGCCAACAACATCGGCGTCATCTGGGTCGCGATCGAGGCGACGACGGTGATCACCGCGTTCCTGGTCGGACACCGGCGTACCCGTGGGGCGGTCGAAGCCACCTGGAAGTACGTCGTGATCTGTTCGGTGGGCATCGCGATCGCGTTCCTGGGCACCGTCCTGCTGTACTACGCCGCCGAGCATGCCGGCGCGCCGGCGGGCGCGGCTCTGAACCTGGACGTTCTCGCGGCACGCGCGCGCGGCCTCGATCCCGGCACGGCGCGACTTGCGGGCGGCCTGCTGCTGATCGGCTACGGCGCCAAGGCCGGGCTCTTTCCGTTCCACACCTGGTTGGCCGACGCCCACAGCCAGGCCCCGGCTCCGGTTTCGGCGTTGATGAGCGGGGTGCTGCTGGCGGTCGCGTTTTCGGAGTTGATCCGCATCAAACCGATCGTCGACGCGGCCACCGGCCCCACCTTCCTGCGGTCGGGGCTGTTGGTGGTGGGGCTGGCGACCCTGGTCATCGCGGCCCTGATGCTCACCGTGGCAACGGACATCAAGCGCATGCTCGCCTACTCCTCGATGGAGAACATGGGGCTCATCGCGATCGCCGCGGCCGCCGGCACAGCCCCGGCGATCGCCGCGCTGCTGTTACATGTGTTCGCTCACGGGCTCGGCAAGACGATCCTGTTCGTGACGAGCGGCCAACTCCAATCCGCGCAACACTCCACCGCAATCGCCGACATCACCGCCGTGCTGAGGCGTTCCCGCGTGCTCGGCCTTTCGCTCGCGGTCGGGGTGATAGCCCTGCTGGGCATGCCCCCGTTCGCGTTGTTCGCCAGTGAGCTGGCCATCGTGCGCTCGCTGGCCGATGCCAGGCTCAGCTGGGCCTTGGCGGCGGGCGCGGCTCTGATCGCGATCGCGTTTGCCGCCTTGGCGCGCAACTCAGGCCGCATGCTGTTGGGCGGCCCGGCCACCGCACCCGCGATCGTGGTGCCGCGCACCGTGGCAGCGGCCTTGTTGGCCGGTGTTGCGGCATCGATCGTCCTCGGCATCACCGCCGGCCCGCTGACGGGCCTGTTCACCGCCGCCGCGGGCGCCCTCGGGGTATCACCATGAGCTGGGACTGGACGCATCACCGGGTATCACAGGACAGGCTGGCCGAGACCGCGGAAGAGCTGCAGGGCAAGGGATTTCGTCTGGCCTTGGTTGCCGCGCACGACGACGGCGGCGCCTTCCGCATCGTCTACCTGTTCCTCGCCGGCCGGCCCGATCGGCGAGTGGAGCTCGAATGCGTCGTGCCCGGCAACGACCCGGCGCTGCGGTCGCTCGCGTATTTGTCGTTTCCGGCCAGCAGGTTCGAACGCGAAATGGCGGACCTTTACGGGATCCGGGCGATCGGACATCCCAAGATGCGCCGATTGGTCCGGCACGCGCACTGGCCCGAAGAGTGGTACCCGATGCGCGAGAAAGCCGTTCCGGCAACTGGATTCGATGTGCCTGGTCGGTTCCCCTTCGTGCCCGTGGAGGGCCCCGGGGTGTACGAGATCCCAGTTGGGCCGGTGCACGCCGGCCTGATCGAGCCCGGCCATTTTCGGTTCTCCGTGGCCGGCGAAACGGTGCTGCGCCTCAAGGCCAGGCTGTGGTTCGTGCATCGGGGCCTGGAAAGGCTCTTCCATGGCCGACCGGCGGGCGGCGCGCTGGATCTGGCCGAGCGCGTCAGCGGTGACACCTCCGTGGCGCACGCGCTCGCCCACAGCCTCGCGATCGAAGACGCGCTGGGCGTCCGGCTGCCCGATCCCGTGCACCGGCTGCGGGCGTTGCTCGTCGAACTCGAACGGCTGTATAACCACGCGACCGATTTGGGCGCGCTTGCCAATGATGTCGGGTACGCGCTGGCGAACTCGCACGCTCAGCGCATCCGCGAGCAACTCCTTCGGCTCAACGCGGCGGTCACCGGGCACCGGTTGCTGCGGGGCGCCGTCCGGCCGGGTGGTGTCACGGTGCGTGCGCTGCCCGACGCCGCTGTGTTGCGGTCCATTGCGGCCGACGTCGCCGAGGTCGCGGAACTGACGCTGCGCAACACCGTGGTACTCGACCGGTTCGCCGGCACCGCCGTCCTGCGTGCCGACGACGCCCACGCCCTGGGGTGCCTCGGCTATGTCGCACGCGCCAGCGGCCTGCGCACCGACGCCCGGCTCGACCATCCGACCACCGCGTTGCCCGTCACCGAGATCGGTGGTGCGACGGGCGATGTGCTGGCCCGCTACACCGTCCGTCGAGACGAATACGCGGCATCCACCGAGTTGGCCTGCGATCTCGTCCAATCACACTCGGGACCCTTGGATTACGTCGCACCATTACCGTCAGTGCCGGCGGCGCGCAGCGGGATCGGCATCGTGGAGGGCTGGCGCGGCACCATCGTCCACCGCGTGGAGCTCGATGCCGCCGGCCGGATCACTCGCGCCAAGATCGTCGACCCGTCCTGGTTCAACTGGCCCGCGCTCGCCGTCGCGATGGCCGACACCATCGTCCCGGACTTCCCGCTGGCCAACAAGAGCTTCAACCAGTCCTACGCGGGCAACGACCTCTGACGAGCGCCGCGGCTACCCTTCGCCGGCGAGTGCGAAGCGGCCGTCGACCGTCTGGGTCACCAGGCCGTCGGCAAGCAACGAATACAG
The DNA here is from genome assembly GCF_010729105.1 of Mycobacterium saskatchewanense. Classification (NCBI taxonomy): domain Bacteria; kingdom Bacillati; phylum Actinomycetota; class Actinomycetes; order Mycobacteriales; family Mycobacteriaceae; genus Mycobacterium; species Mycobacterium saskatchewanense. The sequence continues at coordinate 3,116,642 of NZ_AP022573.1, read as the reverse complement.
GGCACGGTCTCGCTGCGCCGTGTCGGTGAGCCACGCCACATCCAGTTCGGCGCGGGTCACCGGAGCGTCCTTGGCGCGCAATACATCCAGCAGACGACCTCGGACTTGCCGGTCCGTTCCGGCGTATGTCTGGGCCCGCCGCGCCGGACCGTGCGCCGGGGGGAAACCCGCCTCCCGCCACGCGCATTCGCCCAGCGGGCACAGCCCGCAACGGGGCGCCCGTGCCGTGCACACCGTTGCGCCCAACTCCATCAAGGCCACCGAGAACCGCGGCGCCGTTTCGTCGGCGGGGAGCAGCGCCAGGATGTCGACATGGTCGCGCGCCGCGGACGGCGGACCGGCGTCGGCCCGGCCATGCACGGCGCGGGCGACCACCCGGCGAACATTGGTGTCCACCACCGGCACTCGCCGCCGATAGGCGAAGCAGGCCACTGCCCGCGCGGTGTAGCTGCCAACGCCGGGCAGGGTGAGTAGCACGTCGACGTCGTCGGGGACGACATCGTCGTGCTCGCGCGCGATCACGGTGGCGCACTCGTGCAGGCGTTTCGCCCGCCGCGGATACCCGAGCTTGCCCCAGGCGCGCAACACGTCGGCGGCGCTGGCCGCGGCGGTGGCCGAAGGGGTGGGCCAGCGTCGCACCCAGTCCGGCCAGATCGGCAGTACCCGCGATACCGGCGTCTGTTGCAACATGAACTCGCTGACCAGGATTTGCCACGCGCTGACGCCGGGTGATCGCCAGGGCAGGTCGCGCCCCGATCGGTCGTACCAGCCGAGTAACTCCTCGACTGAAACATTTGGTCGTCCGTTCACCGCGGGGTGCGGCATGATGTCAGCCATGCCTAACACCAGTCCGGTAACCGCGTGGAAAGCACTCAAAGAGGGTAACGAGCGATTTGTCGCCGGGAAGCCGCAGCACCCCAGCCAGAGTGTCGCGTATCGGGCCAGCCTGGCCGCGGGGCAGAAACCCACCGCGGTCGTGTTCGGCTGCGCCGACAGCCGGGTGGCTGCCGAGCTGATCTTCGACCAGGGGCTCGGGGACATGTTCGTGGTGCGCACCGCCGGACAGGTGATCGACTCCGCGGTGCTGGGCTCCATCGAATTCGCGGTGACGGTTCTCGACGTGCCGCTCATCGTCGTCTTGGGCCACGACAGCTGCGGAGCCGTCAAGGCGGCTTTGGCGGCCATCGAGGACGGCGCCATTCCCGGCGGCTTCGTCCGGGACGTCGTGGAGCGGGTGGCGCCCTCGATTCTCATCGGCCGCCGCGACGGACTCAGCCGAGTCGACGAGTTCGAGGAGCGTCACGTGCGTGAGACCGTGGCGCAGCTGACGTCGCGCTCGACAGCAATCGCGGAGCGGCTGGCCGCCGGCAACCTGGCGTTGGCCGGTGTCACGTATCACCTCGCCGATGGCAAGGCGGCCCTGGTCGAGCACGTGGGCGACATCGGCGAGTAGCGGGCCGCAGCGGGACGGCCACTAACACGGCGGTCGGCCAGCAAACTCCGCGACACGCCGGGGAGGGTCGGACGAATCCGCGTGACCTGCCCCTACGCTGCAAATGTGCTGGATCTGGAACCGCGGGGCCCGCTACCTACCGAGATCTACTGGCGGCGCAGGGGCCTGGCCCTGGGTATCGCGGTGGTCGTCGTCGGGATCGTGGTCGCCGTCGTCGTCGCCTTCTTGAGTCACAACGCGGGGACCAAACCCGCGAGTGTCGACAAACCCAATACCGCCCAGGGCAAGGCCGGTCCACCCGCGCCCCAGGCGCCCCAGGGGCCTCAGGGGCCGGGACAGGAGGGCGTCACGCCGGTACCGCCGCCGCAGGGGCAGAACCCGGAGTCGGTGACCCCCACCGCCGCGGTGCAGCCCCCGCCGGTGCTCAAGGAGGGCGACGACTGCCCCGACTCCACGCTGGCCGTCAAGGGCCTGACTAACGCGCCGCAGTACTTCATCGGTGACCAGCCGAAGTTCACCATGGTCGTCACGAACATCGGGTTGGTGTCATGCAAGCGCGACGTCGGCGCCGCCGTGCTCGCGGCATACGTGTACTCCCTGGACAACAAGCGGCTGTGGTCGAACCTGGACTGCGCGCCGTCGAACGAGACGCTGGTCAAAACCTTCACGCCCGGCGAGCAGGTGACCACTGCGGTGACCTGGACAGGCATGGGTTCGGCGCCGCACTGCCCGCTCCCACGGCCGGCGATCGGGCCGGGCACCTACAACCTGGTGGTGCAGCTGGGCAACCTGCGCTCGCTTCCGGTGCCGTTCATCCTCAACCAGCCGCCACCGCCGCCCGGTCCGGCTCCCGGGCCAGGTCAGCCGGCGATGGCGCCGCCGCCCGAAGCGCCGGGTTCTCCCGCGGGCTAACCCGCTTCAGCCGACGGAATCGGCGATCGTCGACTCCGCCAGCTGCGACAGCCCCTCCCGCACGTGGCGGGCCCACATCGCGCCGATGCCGTCCACCGACTGCAGGTCGCTCGCGCTGGCGGCCAGCACCCCCTGCAGGGTGCCGAAGGTCCGCACCAGCAGATCCACGTGGGCGAACTGCAGTCGCGGGATCCCGGCCATTGCGCGGTAGCCCCGCGGGCTCAGCGCCGAGTCCTGCGCCTCCGTCGTCGTGGGGTAGCCGAAAACCTTTGCCAGCGAGGTGAAGTCGAGCAGCTCGGTGTCGGACAACGCGTCCAGCTCGTCCAAGGTGGCGGTCAGCTGCGCCTCGGACAACGGCTCCGGGCTGGCGTGGTAGTCCCGCACGATCAGCTCGCGGGCGATGTCATTGCCGCCCAGCAACTCCTCGAGCTGGAGCCGCAGCTGACGGCCGTCAGTGCCCAGCTCGACCACGTCGTTGTCGATGACCAGTCCGATCCGCCGAACCAGCTCGAGCCGCTGCACCACCGTCATCACGTCCCGCAGCGTGACGAAATCCTCGATCTCGGCCCGCGACAACTGCCTGCTGACCTCATCGAGCCTCATCTTGTACCGCTCCAGGGTCGCGATCGCCTGGTTGGCCCGCGACAGGATGGTCGCGGAATCGGCTACCACGTGCCGCTCGCCGCCGACGTAGACGGTGACGGTATTCATCGAGTGGCTGACCGAGATCACCGGGTAACCCGTCTGGATAGCCGCCCGTTCCGCCGAGCGGTGGCGCGTCCCCGATTCGTCCGTGGGGATCGACGGATCTGGGACCAGCTGCACGTTGGCCCGCACGATGCGGCTGCCGTCGGTGGAGAGTACGACGGCGCCGTCCATCTTCGCCAGCTCGCGTAGCCGGGTCGGGGCGTAGCGGACGTCCAGCGTGAAGCCGCCGTCGCAGATGGCCTCGACGTTCTCGTCGTTGCCGAGCACGATCAGGGCGCCGGTACGACCGCGGAGTATGCGCTCGAGGCCGTCACGCAGCCCGGTGCCCGGTGCCAGGCGGGCGACGGTCTCACGCAGCGTCGGACGGGTCACAGGGTGTCATTCTGCGGCCCTGGCGCGCCGTGCGTCCAGCCGTTGCGGCGGTCGGCGATGTCTCGCACGTGCTGGAGCGCCGCGGCGATGGTCGGCGCCCGCAGCGCGCGCATCCCGTTCGGGACGATCTCGCGCCTGGGGTCGTCCCCGTCGGGGATGAGCGCGACGGTGAACCCCTGCCGGGCCGCCTCGCTCAACCGGCGCTCCATGCCGCTGACCCGGCGCAGGTCGCCCGCGAGTCCGACCTCGCCGATCATCACAGCCGTGGTGGGCAGCGGCAGGTTGGCGTAGGCCGAGGCCAACGCGACCGCGACGGCGAGGTCCGAGGACGGGTCGGTGAGCCGCATCCCGCCCACGGTGGACAGGTAGATGTCGTTGACGGCGAGGTTCAGCCGGCCGTGCTTTTCCAGCACCGCGGTGATCATCGCGGCGCGCGCGTGGTCGATGCCGCTGACGGCGCGGCGCGGTGACCCGCCCGCCGGCGTGGCGAGCAGCGCCTGCACCTCGCCGATCAGCGGTCGCTTCCCGTCCAGCGTCACCGTGATCGCGGTGCCCGCGACGGGTGCGGGGCGCTGATCGAGGAAGAGGTTCGACGGGTCGCTGACGTCCTCGATCCCGTTGTCGTGCATGACGAAACAACCGACCTCATCGGCGGCGCCGAAGCGGTTCTTGAGCCCGCGGACCATTCGCACGGAGCCGTTGCGGTCGCCCTCGAAGTGCAGCACCACGTCGACGAGATGTTCCAGCGAGCGGGGCCCTGCGATCGCCCCGTCCTTGGTGACGTGGCCGACGAGGATCAGCGCGACGCCCTTGGCCTTCGCCGCGGCGGTCAGCGCGGCGGTGACCGCGCGCACCTGCGTCACGCCGCCGGCGACACCGTCGGCCTCGGTGGTGGACATGGTCTGCACCGAGTCCACGATGACCAGCGCGGGCCCGACCGTCTCGATGTGGTTGAGCACCGTGTGCACGTCCGACTCGGCCGCCAGGTACACCTCGTCACCGCCGCAGCCGATCCGGTCCGCGCGCAACCGGATCTGGCCCGTGGATTCCTCGCCGGAGATGTACAGCGCGCGCCGGCCGCGCTGCGCCCACCGGTGCGCGACCTTGAGCAGTAGCGTCGACTTGCCCACGCCCGGGTCGCCGGCCAGCAGGGTGACCGAGCCGGGCACGACGCCCCCGCCCAGCACCCGGTCGAGCTCTCCTATGCCCGTCGACCTGTGCCGGCTGGCATCGGGCTCGATGGAGCTGATGGGAACGGCCCGCGCGGCCGAAGCCGGGTTCGATCGCCGCCCGGCACCCACGGCGCTGAGCACCGCCACCTCGTCGACGCTGCCCCAGGTGCCGCATTCCAGGCAGCGGCCCACCCACTTGGCCGTGACGTGCCGACACTCCGAGCAGCGATATTGCGACCGTGCAGTTGCCACGTCATGACGGTATCGGGCCGGTGTGACAAGCCCGGCGTGACAGGCCGGTCAGATCGGCTGCGGCTGCGGCGACGGGCCGGCCGAGATCGGCACCTGCACGCTCGCCTGCCCGGCCTTTTCGAAGTTGAAGGTGAAGTTATAGGTGAGGCCGTTGCTGATCGGCTTGCTGAGGTTGACGGTCGCCCGCACCGCGTTGTTGGAGTCGGTGGGGCCCGGCGCCACCCGCTGGCCCTCCGGGGTGCCGATGAACAGCATCCCGGCCGGCGCCAGCCGGGCGTCGCCGCTGAGCGTCACGGTGCCGATGTCGCTGGTGATGCCGACCAGCCTGTCCGGCTGATCGGGGGACTGGTTGACGGCGACCGCGATCAGCTCGACGCTACGGCCGGGCTGGAGGAAGTCGCTGGTCTGCACCGCCTGGATCCGGATGTCGCGGAGCGCCACGTTGTTGAAGGTGACCTTGTTGCCGTTGATCGCCGGCTCCTGGACGGCCATCTGGGAGACCTGGCCGGCCCCGCAACCGCTGAGCAAGGCGGCGACCAACGCGACCAGGCCGATCTTGAAGCGGTTCACTCGGGTGCCTCCTGGGCCTCGCGCCGTCACGGGACAGCGGATCAACGCGGATCACATACGCAACTATGCAGAGTAGTAGGAACCTTTCAGCGGCGGTAGCGCAGGGCGGCAGACCAGTGCGCCAGGCCGGCGGCGGGCCGGTGAGGGGCCTCCAGGCGGGACCCCCATGTCCTTAAGGCTGTGGCATTGGTAAGCTGTTGCATTGCATGTCTTGCTCCGTCTGTCAACCCCTAGTTTGCGTGCGTTGTGCCCCTGACCTGCACTGTTGTTCCGCACGCGGCGCGTTGACGTGTTAGAATGAAGTAACGAAAGGGGCTCGAATCACATGATCTTCAAGGTCGGCGACACCGTTGTCTACCCGCATCACGGTGCTGCGCTAGTCGAGGCGATTGAAACCCGGACCATCAAAGGGGAACAAAAAGAGTATCTCGTCTTGAAGGTGGCGCAGGGCGACCTGACCGTTCGAGTACCCGCCGACAACGCCGAATACGTCGGCGTCCGTGACGTCGTGGGCCAGGAAGGCCTCGACAAGGTTTTCCAGGTCTTGCGCGCTCCCCACACGGAGGAGCCGACGAACTGGTCGCGCCGCTACAAGGCCAACCTGGAGAAGCTCGCCTCGGGTGACGTGAACAAGGTCGCCGAGGTCGTCCGCGATCTGTGGCGTCGGGACCAGGAGCGCGGTCTGTCCGCTGGGGAGAAGCGCATGCTGGCCAAGGCCCGGCAGATCCTGGTCGGTGAGCTGGCCCTGGCCGAGAGCACCGACGACGCCAAGGCGGAGACCATCCTGGACGAGGTCCTGGCCGCCGCTTCTTGACATTCCTGACGCTTCGGTGGTCACGGGGACGGGCTCCTCGGGCACGGTCGTCGCAGTAGTCCCGGCCGCCGGGTCGGGTGAGCGACTGGGTGCCGGCATTCCGAAGGCATTCTGCGAGTTAGGCGGTCGCACGCTGCTCGACCTGGCCGTGTCCGGCCTGGTCGAGTCCGGCGTCGTCGACCACATCGCAGTGGCCGTGCCGGCCGACCGCATCGACGAGGCGAAACGGATTGTGGGCGACCAGGCGACCGTAGTCGCCGGCGGCGCCGACCGCACGACGTCGGTCAGCCTGGCGCTGGCCGGCCTTGCCGGCGATCACCGGTTCGTTCTGGTGCACGACGCCGCCCGCGCACTCACGCCGCCTCGGCTGATCGCGCGAGTGGTCGAGGCGCTGCGGGCAGGTCACGCCGCGGTCGTACCGGCGCTGCCGGTTTCCGACACCATCAAGGCCGTGGATGCCAACGGGGTCGTGCTGGGCACGCCGGAGCGGGCCGGACTGCGGGCCGTGCAGACCCCGCAGGGCTTCGCCACCGACCTCCTGTTGCGCGCGTACCAGCGCGCCGACACCGCGACTTTCACCGACGACGCATCGCTCGTCGAACACGTCGGCGGCCAGGTTCAGGTGGTCGACGGCGACCCGCTGGCCTTCAAGATCACCACCCAGCTCGACCTGTTGCTGGCCGAAGCGATCGCGCGCCGATGACCGTGCCGCGCGTCGGGATCGGCACCGACGTCCATCCCATCGAGCCCGGACGGCCATGCTGGCTCGTCGGACTGCTGTTCGAGGGCGCCGACGGCTGCGCCGGCCACTCCGACGGGGATGTGGCGGCGCACGCGCTGTGCGACGCCGTCCTGTCGGCGGCGGGGCTGGGCGACATCGGCGCCGTGTTCGGCGTCGACGACCCGCGCTGGAAGGGCGTCAGCGGCGCCGACATGCTGCGCCACGTCGTCAACCTGATTTCCCGGCACGGTTACCGGGTCGGGAACGCCGCCGTGCAGGTGATCGGCAACCGGCCGAAGGTCGGGCCACGCCGCGCCGAGGCGCAGGACGCGTTGTCGGGATTCCTGGGGGCGCCGGTATCGGTGTCGGCCACCACCACCGACGGGCTGGGGCTGACCGGACGCGGGGAGGGCCTCGCCGCCGTCGCCACGGCCCTGATCATCCCCACCGGCTAAGCGTGCGCAGCGCCCGGCGCCCCGGAACCACCCGGTAAGCTGGCACGTCGTGACCGATCGCGCCCGACTGCGGCTACACGACACCGCCGCCGGTGCGGTGCGCGATTTCGTTCCGCTGCGCGAGGGCCACGTCTCCATTTACCTGTGCGGGGCCACCGTTCAGGGCCTGCCTCACATCGGGCACGTCCGCAGCGGTGTCGCCTTCGACATCCTGCGCCGCTGGCTGATGGCGCGCGGTTGCGACGTCGCCTTCATCCGCAACGTCACCGACATCGACGACAAGATCCTCAACAAGGCCGCCGCGGCGGACCGGCCGTGGTGGGAGTGGGCGGCCACGTACGAGCGCGCGTTCAGCGCCGCCTACGACGCCCTGGACGTCCTGCCGCCCTCGGCCGAGCCGCGCGCCACCGGGCACATCACCCAGATGGTCGAGTTAATGGATCGGCTGATCGAAACCGGTCATGCGTACGCCTCGGGCGGAGACGTCTATTTCGACGTGCTCAGCTACCCGGAGTACGGGCAGCTGTCCGGGCACAAGATCGACGATGTCCATCAGGGCGAGGGCGTGGCCACCTGCAAGCGCGACCAGCGCGACTTCACTCTCTGGAAGGCCGCCAAGCCCGGCGAGCCGTCGTGGCCCACGCCGTGGGGCCGCGGCCGCCCAGGCTGGCACCTGGAATGCTCGGCGATGGCGCGCACCTACCTCGGGCCGGAATTCGACATCCACTGCGGCGGGATGGATCTGGTCTTCCCGCACCACGAGAACGAGATCGCGCAGAGCCGCGCCGCCGGGGACGGCTTCGCACGGTACTGGCTGCACAACGGCTGGGTGACCATGGGCGGCGAGAAGATGAGCAAATCGCTGGGCAACGTGTTGTCCATCCCGGCGATGCTCGAACGGGTGCGGCCGGCCGAGCTGCGCTACTACCTCGGCAGCGCCCACTACCGGTCGATGCTGGAATTCTCCGAGACCGCCCTGCAGGACGCGGTCAAGGCCTATGTCGGCGTGGAGGAGTTCTTGCATCGCGTCCGCGTCCGCGTCGGCGGCGTCCAGCCGGGTGAGTGGACGCCCCGGTTCGCCGAGGCGCTCGATGACGACCTGGCCGTCCCCATCGCGCTGGCCGAGGTGCATCAGACCCGCGCCGAGGGCAACCGGGCGCTCGACGCCGGCGACCACGAGGGCGCCATGGGACACGCCCGCGCCATCCGGGCCATGATGGGCATCCTCGGCTGCGACCCGCTCGACGAACGCTGGGAAACCCGCGACGAGACCTCGGCCGCGCTGGCGGCCGTCGACGTGCTGGTGCGGGCCGAGCTGCAAAGCCGTGAGAAGGCGCGCGAGCAGCGCAACTGGGCGCTGGCCGACGAGATCCGCGATCGGCTCAAGAGCGCGGGCATCGAGGTCACCGACACCGCCGACGGGCCGCAGTGGACGCTGGGCGGTGACGGCAAGTAGATGGCCGGCAATTCGCGACGCCGGGGCGCGGTGCGCAAGGCGGGCACCAAGAAGGGGCAGACCGTCGGGTCCGGCGGCCAGCGCCGGCGCGCGCTGGAGGGGCGGGGCCCGACGCCGCCCGCGCACCTGCGACCCAACCACCCCGCCGCCAGGCGGGCCCAGTCGCAGCCGCGCCGGCCGGCCAGGCGCACCGAGGAGGCCGAGACCGTGCTGGGCCGCAACCCGGTGCTGGAGTGCCTGCGCGCCGGTGTTCCGGCGACGGCGCTGTACGTGGCGCTCGGCACCGAGGCCGACGAGCGGCTCACCGAATCCGTAACCCGCGCGGCCGATTCGGGCATCGCGATCCTCGAGGTGCCGCGGACCGACCTGGACCGGATGACCGCCAACCACATGCACCAGGGCATCGCGTTGCAGGTGCCGCCCTACGAGTACGCCCACCCCGACGACCTGCTCGCGACCGCCCTCGCCGCCCCGCCCGCCTTGCTGGTCGCACTGGACAACATCTCCGATCCCCGCAACCTCGGGGCGATCGTGCGGTCCGTGGCGGCGTTCGGCGGCCACGGTGTGCTGATCCCGCAACGGCGGTCGGCGTCGGTGACGGCCGTCGCGTGGCGCACCAGCGCGGGCGCGGCGGCCCGCATCCCGGTTGCCCGGGCCACGAATCTCACTAGAACGCTCAAGGATTGGGCCGACCGTGGCGTTCGTGTTGTCGGATTGGATGCCGGTGGCGACACCCCGCTGGACGACCTGGACGGCACCGACTCGCTGGTGGTGGTGGTGGGCTCGGAGGGCAAGGGCTTGTCGCGGTTGGTACGGCAGAACTGCGACGAGGTGGTGTCCATCCCGATGGCCGGGCAAACCGAATCCCTGAACGCCTCGGTGGCCGCCGGGGTGGTGCTCGCCGAAATCGCACGCCAGCGCAGGGGTTAACCCGTTGCCTGCCTGGCCCGCCCGCCTCGGGGCCGTGCTGGCCGCACTCACGCTCGCCGCGCCTACGCCCGCGGCATCCGCCGATGGGCCGGGCTTCGACCTGCAGGCCCATCGCGGCGGGCGTGGGGAGACCACCGAGGAATCCCTGCGCGCCTTTGCCAAATCGATCGAATTAGGCGTCAGCACACTCGAACTCGACGTCGTCGTCTCCAAGGACGGGCAGCCCCTGGTGTGGCATGACCCGACGATCCAGGCCGAGAAGTGCACGGACACGGCGCCCGCGTTCCGCGGCGACCCGCAATACCCCTACGTCGGCAAGCTGGTGCACGAGCTCACTCTGGCGCAGGTTCGCACGCTGGACTGCGGCAAGCTGCTCGAGGAGTTTCCCAACGCGGAAGTGGTGCGGGGCAACAGGATAGCGACGTTGCCGGACGTGTTCGCGTTGAGTGACTCGTACCGCGCGGACGTGCGCTTCAACGTCGAAACCAAGGTGGAGGCCGACAAGCCCGGCGCCTCGGCGGAACCGCAGGAGTTCGTGGACGTCATCCTCGCGGCGGTGCGGGGCGCGGGCAAGGCCGACCGCGTGGAGATCCAGAGCTTCGACTGGCGCACACTGCCCCTGGTGCGCCGCGCCGAGCCGTCGATTCCGCTGGTGGCGTTGTACAACGAGCAAACCTGGGCGCCGGATTCGCCGTGGCTGAACGGCGAGAACGCGGCCGTCATCGGTGACCCGATGATCGGTGCGAAAATCGTTGGCGCCGAGATCATCTCGCCGCGGTACCCTCTGGTCGAGGGCAGATCCTACGTCGACCACGCGCATGCCCTAGGCCTCAGGGTGATACCCTGGACCGTGAACGACGCGGCCACCATGCGCGAGCAGATTGCGGACGGCGTGGACGGCCTCATCACCGACTACCCGAAACTGTTGCGTACCGTCCTGAGCCAGCTCGGCATGCCGTTGCCCCCGGCCGGCCACGAACGTGGGCGTTTAGACGGGGCGAATGGGGGCAATCAATCCCGGTGATTCAGGCATCAATCGCGTCCGTGCTGCGTGAGCGCGCCAGCCTACAGCCCAATGACCCGGCCGTAACCTTCATCGACTACGAGCAGGACTGGGACGGCGTCGCCGAGTCGCTGACGTGGTTGCAGCTGTATCGGCGTGCGTCAGGCGTCGCGCGAGAGCTCAGCCGGTGCGGGTCCCCCGGTGACCGGGCCGTAGTCCTGGCCCCCCAGGGCCTGGACTATATGGCAGCCTTCCTCGGCGCGCTGCAGGTCGGGCGGATCGCGATCCCGCTTTCGGTGCCGCTGGGCGGCGCGATCGACGAACGCGTCGGGGTGGTGCTCACCGACGCCTCGCCCGCTGCCGTGCTCACGACCTCGTCAGTGGCGGACCTCGTCGCCGAATACCTCGGACCGCCTTGCGGGACCGACGCCCCCGCACTGATCGAGGTCGACCGGCTGACCGGGAACTCGCGGCTCGGCCCCCACGTCGAAATCGACAGTCGGGACACGGCGTATGTGCAATACACCTCCGGGTCGACGCGCCAGCCGGCCGGGGTCATGATGTCCCACCAGAACCTGCTGGCCAACTTCGAGCAGTCGATGTCGGACTACTTCGCGGACTGCGGCAAAGTCCCCCCGGCGGACACCACGGTCGTGTCGTGGCTGCCCTTCTATCACGACATGGGTTTGATGCTCGCGATGCGGGAGCCGATCCTCTTGGGTTTCCCCAGCGTGATCATGAGTCCGGTGGCCTTCCTGCAGCGGCCGGCGCGATGGATGCAATTGCTGGCGAACAACAGTCACGCATTCTCGGCGGCACCGAACTTCGCTTTCGAGATAGCGGCGCGGAAGATATCGGACGCCGACATGGCGGGGCTCGACCTCGGCGACGTGCTGGGGATAGTGACCGGCAGCGAGCGGGTGCATCCGGCGAGCCTGCGCCGCTTCACCCAGCGATTCACGCGGTTCGGTCTGCCCGAGCGTGCGATCCGGCCGTCGTATGGACTTGCGGAGGCAACGGTATACGTGGCGACGCACGCACCCGGGGCGGCGCCGAAGGTCGTCCACTTCGACCCCGCGAAACTCTCCGAAGGGTACGCGGAGCCGCAGGCCGATGGTGGGGGCACCCCGCTGGTCAGCTACGGGGTGCCCAAGTCGGTGACCGTGCGAATTGTCGATCCAGACACCAGAACCGAGCTGCCCGTGGGCACCACCGGGGAGATCTGGGTGCACGGTGACAACGTCGCCGCGGGCTACTGGGGCAAACCCGAAGAGACTGCGCGCACGTTCGGCGCCACGCTGGCCGCGCCGTCGGATGGCACACCCCGCGGACCGTGGCTGCGTACCGGGGATCTGGGCTTCATCGCCGACGGCGAACTATTCATCGTCGGCCGCATCAAGGACCTGTTGATCGTCCGCGGCCGCAATCACGCGCCCGATGACATCGAGGCGACCATCCAGGAGATCACCGGCGGCCGCATCGCGGCGATATCCGTCCCGGACGCGCACACGGAGAGACTCGTGGTCGTCGTGGAAATGAAGAAGCGGGACGAGTCGCCCGGAGAAATGGCGGAGAAGCTCGACACCGCGAGGCGCGAAATCAACGCGGCCGTGTTCAACTCGCATGGCCTCAAGATCGCGGATCTCGTTGTGGTGGCGCCCGGTTCGATTCCGATCACCACGAGCGGCAAGGTCAGGCGCGCGGCGTGCGTCGAGCAATACCGGCAGCAGCAATTCGATCGCATCGCCTGAATCCGCGGGCTACGCGACCCGTACTAGCCGCCCAGTAGCCGCACGCTCGCCCACAAGGCGAGCACGGCGACCGCTAGGGACGGCGGCACGGTGCACAGCCCGAGCCTGGTGTATTCGCCGACGCCGGCCTCGACGTCGTGCCGGCGCAGCACGCGTCGCCACAGCAGATTCGACAGTGAACCGGCGTAGGTGAGGTTGGGTCCGATGTTGACGCCGATCAGAACGGCCAGGATGACGACCGGACCCCCGTGCGCGACGAGCGGCAGCAGCACCAGCGTCGCCGGCAGGTTGTTGACGACGTTTGCCAACAGGGCCGCGATCGCCGCGATCGCCAGCAGCGCGGGAAGCCCGGAGCCGGACGGCAGGATGGCGGACATCGCCCTATCGATCCCGTTGAGCATGACCGCGTGCACCACGACACCCAGCGCGAGGACGAACACCAGGAACGACACGTGCGCCGAGCGCGCGATGTCCCGCACCGACGTGTGGCCGCGGCTCAGGCTGCGCACTGCCAGCACCGAGGCTCCGACGAGCGCGATCCAGGCCGGCTCCACACCCAGGGGCTGGCCTACGGCGAACCCGACGAGCGTCAGGCCGACGACCACCAAGACGAACACCGGCGGCCGCGGCGCCGGCCCCACCTGCTCTGGGTCCGGCTGAACGCGGAGGTCCGCGGCGAAGAACCACCGGAAGATCAGGTACAGCGTGGTCACCACGCACAGCCACGGCAGGGCCATCTCCAGCGTGAACTTCGCGAACGAAATGCCGGCGGTGTGAAACGCCAGCAGGTTCGTCAGATTCGACACCGGCAGCAGCAGGGAGGCGCCGTTGGCCAGGTGCGCGGTGGCGTAGGCGTACGGCCGCGCCGGGGTGCGCAACCGGCGGACCGCCGACAGCACAACCGGGGTCAGCAACACCACCGCGGCGTCCAGGCTCAGCGCGGCGGTGATCAGCGACGCGATGGCGAACACCCGCAGTAGCAGACCGCCCGACCCGACCCGTCCGCGGGCGATCGCCGCGCCGGCCGCCTCGAAGAGGCCCTCGTCGTCGCACAGCTTGGCCAGCACCAGCACCGCGCCCAGGAAGGCGACGACGCCCGACAGGTCGGCGACCTCCACGGCCGCCTGATGGACGGAGATCGCGCCGATCGCCACCAGGATGAGGGCCGCGGGGACCGCCGCGATCGCCTCCGGCAGGCCCCGCGGCCGCACGACGGCGAACCCCAGCACAGCAGCAAGCAGCACCAGCGCAGCGGTCAGTATCAAGTCAGGGCCGCTCTAAACCCAGGGGTCCTCGCGCCGCCAAACCGTCGGCAGGTGCAGCGCGACACCGTCCTGCGCGGCAAGCTCCGCGAGGACCCGCATCGACACGTCCAGGTCGTCGCCCGCATAGGGCAAGGCGCGCAACGGCTTGGACAGTGGCCGGAAGAAGTCGTCCCAGTGGATGAGCACCACCCGGCGCGCACCCACCGCGCGCACGGTCTCGGTCCAGTAGTCGACCAGGTACGACCGCGGCCGCAGGCCGAGCTGGCCGACGCCGAGGTAGACGACGTCGGCCCGGCGGCCGGCGAGGGCCCCCCGCACAAAACCGGCGCTGCCCTGGATCAGCAGTCGCCGGTCCGACGGCAGGTGGTGCAGCAGCGCCGACCAGGCCTCCCCGCAGCGGTAGGCCGAGGCGCGCACCGGTGGAACCAGCGGCGCGTCGATCGTGCCGGGGAACCGGTCGGGTGGGCAATGGTGCGATTCGACCAGCGTCAGCTCGTAGGGGCCCAACCGGATCGGCTCACCGCTGACCGCCACCACCAGGCGGTTTTCCGGCAGCCCGTAGCCCCGACCCACATTGGCCGCCGACTGGCCGCCGACCAGTTGCGCGCCGGTACGGTCGGCGACCAGCGCGGAGTCCATGACGTGGTCGATGTGGGTGTGCACGGGGACGACGGCGACGAGGTCGGTCACCCCGGCCCGGTGCAGGCAGCCGTCGACACGCGCGGGGGAGGGCGACACCGTGCCCGCCGCTACCCGGGCCAGTCCCGGGCGGGAGAAATAGCCGTCGGTCATCAGGGCCGACGACCCGTCGTCGATGAGCAGCGTGGCGACGCCCAGCCACGTCACGGTCAGCGGGGCGTCCGGCGCGGCGGCGGGCGCGTCGAACCGCGCCGAGTGCCGCGAGATGTCGGGGCGACCGGGTTTGAGCCGCATCAGCAGAACGCCCTGATTTCGGCGCCGGCCGTCTTGAGGTGATCGCGCACCGCGGCGGCGATCTGCACCGCCCCAGGTGAATCACCGTGCACGCAAACGGATTCCACCCCGACGGAGATCTGGGTGCCGTCGATGGCGGTGACCTGGCCGGTGGTCACCATGGTGACCACGCGCTGGGCGACCGTCGCGGGATCATGCAGGACGGCACCCGGTTCGCGGCGGGATACCAGCCGGCCCGTCGGGTCGTAGGCGCGATCGGCGAATGCCTCGGCCACGGTGCGTAGGCCGCGGCGGGACGCCTCGTCGAAGAAGGCCGAGCCGGCCATGCCCAGGACCGGGAGCTTGGCGTCCACCATGCGTACCGCTTCGGCGACCGCGGCGCCCTGCTCGGCGTGGTCGACGATCGTGTTGTAAAGGGCGCCATGGGGTTTCACGTATGAGACCGATGATCCCGCCGCGCGTGCGATCGCCTGCAGCGCCCCGATCTGGTACACGAGGTCGGCAACGAGGTCTTCGGCGGCGACGTCGATGAATCGCCGGCCGAAGCCCGCCAGGTCGCGGTAGCTGACCTGCGCGCCGATGCGTACCCCGCGTTCGGCCGCCGACCGGCAGACCTGCAGCAGGCCCGCGGGATCTCCCGCGTGGAAGCCGCACGCGACGTTGGCGCTGCTGACGATCCCCAGCATGGCGTCGTCGTCGCCCAGGCGCCAGACGCCGAAGCCCTCGCCCAAGTCGGCGTTGAGGTCGATAACGGGCACCCGCCCAGCTTATGCACGGCGCCTCAGGCCGGGGCCTCCCGCCGCCTCCCGACGACCCAGCAGATCAGGTAGATGACGAAGGAGATGCCGGCGACGAAGACGGATATCGGTACGCCCGGCGCCAGCGACAGCACGATCCCCCCGACGGCGGACACCTCGGCGAAGACGACGGATGCGATCATCGCTGCCACCGGCGAGGCCACCACCCGGGCGGCCGCGGCCGCCGGGGTGATCAGCAGCGACATCACCAGCAGCGCCCCGACGATCTGCACGGCCTGCGCTGCGACCGCGCCGACCAGCGCGGCGAACACGATGCCCAGCCCGCGGACGGGCACGCCCCCGGCCGCCGCGACTTCGGGGTCGACGGAGGCGAACAGCAACGGCCGGTAGCAGGCCGCGAGCACGGCGGCGACGACCACGCACACCAGCGCCAGCATCGCCAGGCCGGTGTACCCGACGCCGACGATCTGGCCGGTGAGCAAGGCGAAGCTGGTCGCCGTCCTGCCCGGGTAGAGGTAGACGAACAACACGGCCAGGCCCAGGCCGAACGCCAGCACCACGCCGGTCACCGAGTCGCGTTCACGGGCGCGCTGGCCGAGCAGACCGAACAACGTCGCCGCCAGCGCGCTGCCGATCAGCGCCCCCGCGCCCACCTGGAATCCCACCAGCAGCGCGAACGCCGCGCCCGTCAGCGACAATTCGCTGGACCCGTGCACGGCGAACGACATCTGGCGCATCACGATGAACGGCCCGATCAGCCCGGCCGCCAGGCCGAGCAGCGCGGCCGCCAGCAGCGCCTGCTGCACGAAGTCGTGGCGGAGCAGGTGGGCGGTGACGTCAAACGAGAACAGATGGCCCAGCACGTCGGAGAGCCGCTGGTTCATCCTTCGCGCCCGTCGTCCGGCTCGCCCACCACCACGTAGCCGCCCCTGATCCGCACCACCTGGATGTCGGCCCGGTACAGCGCCGACAGCGTCTCGGTGTTCATCACCTGCTCGACGGTGCCGACGCTGAACCGGCCGTTGACGATGTACAGCACCCGGTCGACGTACGGCAGGATCGAGTTGAGCTGGTGGGTGACCACGATGACCGTGGTTCCGGCGTCCCGGCGGCGCCGGTCGATGAGCGCCGACACCAGCTTCGCGTTGGCCGGGTCGAGCGCGAGCAGCGGCTCGTCACACAGCAGCAGCATCGGGTCACTGGCCAGCGCCTGCGCTATGCGCATCCGTTGCAGCTCGCCGCCGGACATGAGGCCGACCCGGACGTCGGCCAGGTGCTCGCCATTGACCTCGCGCAGCGCGCGGCTCACCGCCGCGCGGCGCCGTGCCCGGTCTTCGGCACGCAGGGCGATGCCGCCCCAGCGAGTCCCGTCGATGCCGAGCCGGACCAGGTCGCGCCCGCGCAGCATCACGTCCCGGTCGATCGGGCGGTGTTGCGGCACATAGCCGATCCGGCGGCTGCCCGAGGTGACCGCCTTCCCGTCGATCAGGGCCACGCCGGTATCGAGCGCCAGCTGCCCGAGCAGCACCTTCAGCAATGAGGTCTTCCCGCTGCCGTTGGGGCCGAGCACCGCGATGAACTCGCCCGGCGACACCGACAGGTCGAGGTGGTCCCACAGCACCCGGTCGCCGAACGACAGCCGGGCGTCGCTCAGCGAAACCACGTCCACTCGACGTTCGACGGCCCGCACGGCGTCGAGGCTCACGCTCGCCTCACCGGCCCGCTCGCAGCGCGGCCAGCAGCTGGTCGACCGTCTTGCGCTGCCAGGACAGGTAGTCGCTGCCGTCGGGCAGGGTCTCGGTCACGTCGGTCACCGGGACGCCCGCGCGCCGGGCGGCGTCCTCGAGGCCGCTGATGGCGGCGGTGGACGTCTGCGGGTTGACCAGCACCGCCGAAACCTGCCGGTGATCGACGAGGTCTAGCACCGAGGCCATATCGGAGGGCGAGGGGTCGGTCTCGTTCTCGTTGGCGGCGGCGAAGGCGGGCGGTGTCCGGTTGACCAGCCCCGAGGCGGCCAGCAGGTAGTAGCCGTCGGACTCGGTCGCGATGACGCCGGTGTCGGGATAGGCGCTGGCGATGGCGTGCTCGGAGATCGCGACGGCGTCGGCGCCGCGGCAGAAGTCAGCCGCGTTGGCCCGGTAATCGCCGGCGTTCGCCGGGTCGATGGCGACCATCCGGTCGGCGATCGCCGAGGCGACGGACTTGGCGACGTTCAGGTCGTAGAAGACGTGCTCGTTGGGTGGTTGGCTGCCCGACCTGGAGTCGGCGACGAAGGAATAGGCGTCGACCGATGTCACGGACCGATGCCGCGCCAACACCTGGTCCACCCAGGGGTCGTAACCGCCGCCGTTGTAGACGACCAGGGCGGCGTCGGTGATGGCGGCGGCGTCCGACGGGGTGGCCTGGTAGGAATGCGGGTCGACCCGCGCACCGCCCAGGATGGACTTGACCGGGACATGGCGCCCGGTGATGGCGCGGGCCACGCTGCCCCAGACATCGGTCGACGCGACCACGGTGGCCGCGCGCGGGTGTGCCGCGCCGGCGCAGCCGGCGAGGATCGGCCAGCCCGCGAGGATTAGCAGGGCCGCGGCCGCCACCTCCAGTGGCCCTCGCCCCCGCATCAGCGCCACGCGCACGTCCAGAGTCCTCTCGCCGGCTCGGTCAGCCGAGCCATAATACTAATGAAAATCGTTTCCATTAGAAAGCGGCGCGGTGCGGCCGCATGGGCGCCGGCCCGCGTGCGCGGTAGCGTCACCGAACGTGAGTCCCACATCACGCCGGCGTGCGACTCTGGCTTCGTTGGCCGACGAGTTGAAGGTTTCGCGCACCACCATCTCAAATGCCTTCAACCGGCCGGATCAGCTCTCCGCCGACCTTCGGGAACGGGTGTTGGCGACGGCAAAGCGGCTCGGTTACGCCGGACCCGATCCGGTCGCCCGGTCGCTGCGGACCCGCCGGGCCGACGCCGTTGGTCTGGTGATGGCCGAACCGCTGACCTATTTCTTCAGCGATCCGGCCGCGCGGGACTTCGTGGTTGGCGTGGCGCAGTCGTGCGAGGGCTCGGGCCAGGGGCTGTTGTTGGTGGCCGTGGGGCCCGGCCGAGGCCTGGACGACGGAACGGCCGCCGTGCTCAATGCGGGCGTGGACGGCTTCGTCGTGTATTCGGTCTGCGACGACGACCCCCACCTCCAGGTGGTGCTGCAACGGCGCCTGCCGGTGGTCGTGGTCGACCAGCCGAAGAGCCTCGCCGGGGTGTCCCGGGTCGGCATCGACGATCGCGCCGCGATGCGTGGTCTGGCCGATTACGTGCTCGGCTTGGGGCATCGCGAGATCGGGTTGCTGACCATGCGGCTGGGCCGGGATCGCCGCCAGGGCCTGGCCGACGCAGATCGGCTGCGGTCGCCGGCGTTCGACGTGCAGCGCGAGCGCATCATCGGCGTGTGGGAGGCGATGGCCGCCGCCGGTGTCGACCCCGATTCGTTGACGGTCGTGGAAAGCTACGAGCACTTGCCGGAGTCGGGAGGCGTGGCCGCCAAGACGGCGCTGGAGGCAAATCCGCGGATCACCGCGCTGATGTGCACCGCGGACATCCTGGCCCTGTCCGCCATGGATTACCTACGCTCACATGGCATTTACGTGCCCGGCCAGATGACGGTCACCGGGTTCGACGGCGTTCCCGAGGCGATCGGCCGCGGGCTGACCACGGTCGCGCAGCCCAGCTTGCAGAAGGGTCGGCGCGCGGGCGAACTGCTGCTGCAGCCGCCCCGGTCGAACCTGCCTGTCGTGGAACTGCTGGAAACCGAGCTGATTCGGGGCCGGACCGCCGGGCCACCCGCCTGATTCACACCCACATATGACGACATGTCGCCCCCGCATCGGTCAGCGCATGGCTCGGACGCGACACGCCGTCAATTGGGTAGTTAATCTGCGCACGTAGAATGACATGCCGAAGTCATCTGACGCTCAACACATTCGGATTCCCCGCGTGAAGCCGAAACGCTTCGTGCCGACGAGATTCCGTCGTTACTTCCGCCAGCCGACGACGACCGGAACCGCAGTCGTATTGGCCGCTGGCAAAGATCGGTCGGCGCGGGATGGGCGAGAAAGCGGACGGACGGACCGCTTCGGCTCAGCGAATCAATTGCGCCGCGACTGCCAGAAAACTAACCGCCCTGGGCGGCGTTCGATCGTTCCTGGTCGCCGATCAGCAATCGCACCGCCAGGTCAAGCCGTTTGCTGACGTCCGTCGCCGATGCCCGCCTGGTCAGCCAAGCGAGCAGGTTCGACAGCCACACATCCGAGATCACCCGCGCGATGTGGTACTGGTCCTCGGTCGGTTCGCCGTCGGCCATCGCGCGGGCGAACATGCTGTCGATGAGCTTCTCGACGGTGTCGACCTCGCTGGCCGCCGAGGCGTCGGCGAAGACGTAGGCCCGGGTCATTGCCTCGGTGAGCAACGGGTTGCGCTGCATCGCGCGGTTGAGCTTGCCGATCATGAAGTTGAGCCGCTGGAACGGGGTCCCCCCGGAGAGCGCGGAGCGGTCCGTCTTGGCGTCGATGCGGCTGAACTCGCGGCCCAACGCCGACACCAGCAGGTGCACCTTCGACGGGAAGTACCGGTAGAGCGTCCCTACCGCCACGTCGGCGCGGTCGGCGACGGCCCGCATCTGGACCGCCTCGTAGCCGCCCTTGGACGCGATCGCCATGGTGGCGTCGAGAATGCGCTTGCGCCGTTCCCGCTGTGCCTCAGAGCCCAATTCCGACTCGGCGAGTACCGCCACGTTCACGACCTCGCGCGGCTGCGAGTCGGGAACGCGGCCCGAGTTCGTGTTCGCTGGCATACGGCGGTCGTCTCCTGTGTCGGGCGGTTCGTTCGGAAACGATACGCATGCTGGGTGTGAATTTCCCACCTCCGTACCGCCGCGACCCCCACCTGTGCTGCTCCGATGGCGTTCGACTTGACGGCCGATCGCTGGCACTATTAGAACACGTTCTAGTCGGCCCGACGATACTGACGAAGAGGACCAGCGGGTGGTAGCGAGCGTCACCGAAGAGCAATTCGCAGCGCGTGCGCTGGTACGCGACTGGGCGCGCAACGCCGCCTCCGGGCCGGGCGGGACCGCGGCGATCCGGGCGGTGGAACGGGGCGACGCCGACGCCTGGCGGCCCGTGTTCGCCCGCCTGGCCGAGCTGGGTATTTTCGGCGTTGCGATCCCGGAGGACGCGGGCGGGGCGGGCGGGACCATCGAGGACCTGTGCGCCATGGTGGAGGAGGCGGCCAAAGCGCTGGTGCCGGGCCCGGTGGCCACCACCGCGGTGGCCACGCTGGTCGTCACGGACCCCGAGGCGCTGGCCGCGCTCGCGTCGGGGGAACGCTTCGCCGGGCTGGCGCTCGAGGGTGACGCCCAGTTCGACGCCGGGACGGCACGGGCGTCGGGCACCCTGCCGCACGTGCTGGGCGCGGCGGACGGCGGCCTGCTGCTGGTGCCGTCCGGCGGCAGGTGGCTGCTGGTCGACGGCGCCGGCGACGGCGTGAAGATCGAGCCGCTGCGGGCGACGGACTTCTCCCGGCCCCTGGCGCGGGTGACGCTGACGGCGGCGCCGGCCGTGCCGCTGGCGGACTCCGGGCGGCGGGTCGATGAGCTGGCCGCGACCGTGCTCGCGGCCGAAGCGGCCGGAGTGACTCGCTGGTCGCTCGAGACCGCGGTCGCCTACGCCAAAGTGCGCGAACAGTTCGGCAAGCCGATCGGCAGCTTCCAGGCGGTCAAGCATCTGTGCGCCGAAATGCTGTGCCGCGCTGAGCAGGCCGAGGTGGTCGCGGCCGACGCCGCCCGCGCCGCGGCGGATCCGGAGGAGGGCCAGTTCTCGATCGCCGCCGCCCTTGCCGCCGGGGCCGGCATCGCGGCGGCCAAGGCCAACGTCAAGGACTGCATTCAGGTGCTCGGGGGCATCGGCTGTACGTGGGAGCACGACGCGCATCTGTACCTGCGGCGGGCGCACGCGATCGGCGCGTTCCTCGGCGGTGCCGAGCGCTGGTTGCGCCGGGTTACGGAGCTGACTCAGGGAGGGGTGCGGCGGCGCCTGGGCATCGACCTCTCCGATGTGGAGGCGCGGCGCCCGGCGATCGCCGCCGCCGTCGCCGAGATCGCCGCGCTACCCGAAGGACAGCGGCAGGCGGCGCTGGCGGAGGCGGGCCTGCAGGCGCCGCACTGGCCGGCGCCGTACGGCCGCGGCGCATCACCGGCAGAACAGCTGCTGATCGACCAGGAGATGGCGGCCGCCGGCGTGGTGCGCCCGGACTTGGTGATCGGCTGGTGGGCGGCCCCGACCATCCTCGAGCACGGGACGCCCGAGCAGATCGAGCGCTTCGTCCCCGCCACCATGCGTGGCGAAATCCTTTGGTGTCAGCTGTTTTCCGAGCCGGGGGCCGGATCCGATCTGGCGTCGCTGCGGACCAAGGCGGTGCGGGGGCAGGGCGGCTGGCTGCTCAGCGGGCAGAAGGTGTGGACGTCGGCGGCGCAGAAGGCGCGGTGGGGGGTGTGCTTGGCACGCACCGACCCGGATGCGCCGAAGCACAAGGGGATCACGTACTTCCTGGTCGACATGAAATCTCCGGGAATCGAAATCCGGCCGCTGCGCGAGATCACCGGCGACTCGCTGTTCAACGAGGTCTTCCTGGACAACGTGTTCGTTCCCGACGAGATGGTGGTGGGCTCGGTCAACGACGGCTGGCGGCTGGCGCGCACCACGCTGGCCAACGAGCGGGTCGCGATGGCCAGCGGCACCGCGCTGGGCAACCCGATGGAGGAGTTGCTCCGGGTACTGGCCGAAATCGAGCTCGACACCGCGCAGCAGGACCGCCTGGGGCGGCTGATCGTCCTCGCGCAGACCGGCGCGCTGCTGGATCAGCGGATCGCCCAGTTGGCCGTCGGCGGGCAGGATCCGGGGGCGCAGTCCAGCGTGCGCAAGCTGATCGGGGTCCGCTACCGGCAGGCGCTGGCCGAGTACATGATGGACGTCTCCGAAGGCGGCGGCCTAGTGCACAGCCAGGCGGTGTTCGACTTTCTCAACACGCGCTGCCTGACGATCGCCGGGGGCACCGAGCAGATCCTGCTCACCGTCGCCGCCGAGCGGTTGCTGGGGCTGCCCCGCTAACCCGGCTGGGCTCAGCGAGGTGGCCACCCTGGTCGTGAAAGGCCCTTCTCGAAGGTCTTTGGGCCACCCGAAGCGGGACTTGTGGCCGCTGACGGGCACCGGTGGCGCTCCTAGCCTTGCTATATGAGCGTCATGGTCGTGTCAGTGGTTGTCGCCGCCGTCGCCGTCCTGCTGTTGGCGGCGTCGATTCGCGTCGTCCAGCAATACCAGCGCGGGGTGCATTTTCGGCTCGGCCGGGTGATCGGTGTCCGAGAGCCGGGGCTGAGGTTTATCGTGCCGATCCTCGACCGGATGTGGCGGGTGTCGATGCGCATCGTCACCATGCCCATCCAATCGCAGGGAATCATCACGCGCGACAACGTGAGCGTCGACATCGCCGCGGTCGCCTACTTCCGCGTAATCGATGCCCGCAAGGCCGTCGTCGTGATCGAAAATGTCAACGCTGCCATCAATCAGATCGCCCAGACGACCCTGCGTAACGTCGTCGGTCAGCACTCCCTCGACGAGGTGCTCGCCCAGACGGAGAAGATCAACGGCAGCATCCGCCAGATCCTCGACACCACCACGGTGGAGTGGGGCGTGGAAGTGACCCTGGTGGAGCTCAAGGACATTCAGCTGCCCGACAGCATGAAGCGCGCGATGGCGCGCGAGGCCGAGGCCGAGCGGGAGAAGCGCGCCAAAATCATTGCCGCGGAAGGCGAAGCGCGGGCCGCGGCCGCGTTGGGCGACGCATCGGACACCATGATGCGCCACCCGCTGGCCCTGCAGCTGCGCAACCTGCAGACCCTGCTGGAGCTGGGCGTGGAGAAGAATACGACCATCGTGTTCCCCGCTCCGCTGATGAACTCGATCGGGGAGCTCACCAGTTTCATGACGCGGGAAGCGGAGGCCTCAAAGACGTCCGCGCCCAACGGCGTCTCACCCGCCGGGGTCTGACCCGAAATGGTATTGCAGGCCTGCGCCACGATGCGGTGCAGCATCGCCAATCCGTTCGCCTTCCGCAGGTAGGGCGTCAAGCCCTCGGCGACCACCAGGACCGGCTTGTCAGGGGGAATCGCAGATGGGCCCGGGCGCGATCACGGTACGTGATGGCCACCGGTCAAAGTGCCTCAGGAGAACGTCGTCTGCGCGCAGGTGCTCGGCGAGGTGATGTTCACCCCGGTATAGACCACCTGGATGTGGGTGCAGACGATGACATTGACGTCGGTCTTGGGTTGACCCGTCCCCCAGTCCGTGGAGTCGATCCGGCCCGTCGTCTGGTACTTGTCCGGCGGGCCGCCGCCGAAGTAGACGGTGGTGATCTCGTCGTTGCCCATCGCCTTGTTGACCCGCTCGTTTTGGCCGGCGGCGTGCGCGTCCAGGTAGGCCATCCGGTTCGACGAGCGGACCTCGGTGGTCTGCCGGGCCCACAGGTCGTTGGGGAAGCCGGTGACGCCGTCGGGGGTGCGCATGTCGGCCCCGGCGACGAAGTTGCAGAAGCCGCCGGCCTTGAAGCAGTCGAGGGTGGTGTGCGTCTCGAGCTGGTTGGGCCCATCCAGCGGGAACAACGTGGTCGCGGTGTTGCTCGTGGCCGACGAGACCGCCCCCGGCAGCAGCGCCAGCATGCCTCCGACGACCGCAAATCCCGTTATCAGCCGCTTCATCGGAGCTCCCCTTCCCGGTTAGCTGAACCCAACGGTGAATCTAGCGCCGCGACTACTCGTCGTAGGTGACTTCCACCGAATCAGATTCCGGGTGAGATTGACAGGCCAAAATCAGTCCGTCGTCGATGTCCTGCTGCTCGAGCACGTCGTTGACCTCCATCGAGACCTTGCCCTTGCGCAGGGTGCACGCGCAGGCGCCGCAGTGGCCCTCCCGGCAGGAGAACGGTGCGTCGAGCCCTTTGGCGAGCAGCACGTCGAGGAGCTTGGCGTTGCGCGGCCACGACACGGTGTGGGTCTCGCCGTCCAACTCGACGATCGCGGTGGCCGGCGGCTCGTCGCCCTCGGCGGTGTCCTCGATCTTCACCGCCGCGAACGGGTCGGACTCCAGGGACTTGAAGACCTCGATATGTATCTGGGGCGCAGGCACTTTCAGCGTTTCCAGCGCCTGGCGGGCCGCATCCATGAACGGGCCCGGCCCGCAGATGTACGCGGGCCGAGCGGTGAAGGGAGCGGCCAGCTGGGCCAGCGCGGTGGCACTCGGCAATCCCTGCAGCGACTCCAGCCAGTGCACCACGGTGAGCCGGTCGGGATATTTGGCCGAGAGCTCGCGGAGCGCGTCGGAGAAAATCACCGAGCGGTCGTCGCGGTTGGCGTAGAGCAGCAGCACGTGGCCGCCGCCTTCGGCCAGCGCCGACTTGCAGATCGACATGATCGGCGTGATCCCGCTGCCGGCCGCCATCAACAGGAAGTCGTCGTCGAGCGTCTTGGGCACGAAGGTGCCCGACGGCGCCAGCACGTGGACGCGCATGCCCGCCCGCGCGTGGTCGCACAGCCAGTTGGACGCGTACCCCTGCGCGGTTCGCTTGACGGTGACGGTCAGGGGGTCACCGGTGAACGGCGAGCTGCACAGCGAGTAGCAGCGGGCCACCGCGCCGGTGCGCTCACTGGGAATGCGCAGGGTCAGGAACTGGCCCGGTGCGTACCGCAGCCGCTCGGCCGGAATATCCGGGTCGCCCGGCTCGTCCGGGACCGCGAACACCAGCGACCTCGCGTCGTCGGTCTCCGCGACAACCTCGGCGATCTGCAGCTCCAGGACGTGGTCGCCGAGCGGCTCGTCGGGGATTGCCTCGGTCAAGGCCCGTCCTCCCTCGTCACAACTAGAACATGTTACAGAAAAGCCGATACGGGGCGCTACCAGCCGCAGGAATACGCTGCTCGACACAAATCGGAACGTGTTCTAGTCTCTGGTGTAAGTCCACGGTGTAAGTCTGGCCCAGGAGGACCCTAAGTGACGTCCATTCAACAGCGTGATGCGCAGTCCGTTCTGGCGGGCATCGACGATCTGCTGCCGCGGATCGCCAAACGCGCCCAGGCGACCGAGGACCTTCGCCGGTTGCCCGAGGAGACCGTTCAGGATCTGCAGGACGTCGGCTTCTTCACCCTGCTGCAGCCCGAACAGTGGGGCGGCCTGCAATGCGATCCCACACTGTTCTACGAGGCGGTCCGCCGGCTGGCGAGCGCCTGCGGATCGACCGGCTGGGTCAGCTCGATCATCGGGGTGCACAACTGGCATCTCGCGCTCTTCGACCAGCGCGCCCAGGAAGAGGTGTGGGGCGAGGACGCCAACGTGCGGGTGTCGTCGTCGTATGCCCCGATGGGTGCCGGCGTCGTGACCGACGGAGGCTATCTGGTCAACGGTTCGTGGAACTGGTCATCCGGTTGTGACCACGCGACGTGGGCGTTCCTGGGCGGTCCGGTCATCAAGGACGGCCGTCCGGTGGACTTCGGCAGCTTCCTGATCCCGCGCACCGAGTACCGCATCGACGACGTGTGGAACGTCGTCGGCCTGCGCGGCACCGGCAGCAACACCGTCGTCGTCAAGGACGTGTTCGTGCCCCGGCACCGGTTCCTCTCCTACAAGGCCATGAACGACGGGACCGCCGGCGGATACCAGACCAACACCGCCCCGGTTTACAAAATGCCTTGGGGCACAATGCATCCCACTACCATCTCGGCTCCCATCGTCGGCATGGCTTACGGCGCCTACGCCGCCCACGTGGAGCATCAGGGTAAGCGGGTGCGCGCCGCGTTCGCGGGGGAGAAGGCCAAGGACGACCCGTTCGCCAAGGTCCGTATCGCCGAGGCCGCCAGCGACATCGACGCCGCGTGGCGCCAGCTGATCGGCAACGTCGGTGACGAGTATGCGTTGCTTGCCGCGGGCAAGGAGATTCCGTTCGACATTCGCGCCCGCGCGCGCCGCGACCAAGTGCGGGCCACCGGCCGGTCGATCGCCTCGATCGACCGGCTCTTCGAGGCGTCCGGCGCCACCGCGCTCGCCAATGACGCACCCATCCAGCGGTTCTGGCGCGACGCGCACGCCGGCCGGGTGCACGCCGCGAACGACCCCGAGCGCGCGTACGTGATCTTCGGCAATCACGAGTTCGGGTTGCCGCCCGGCGACACGATGGTATGACCGCTACCGAGGAACTGACTTTCCAGTCCACCTCGCGCTTCGTCGAGGTCGACGTCGACGGTCCGCTCAAGCTGCACTACCACGAGGCCGGCGTCGGCAACGACCAGACCGTGGTGCTGCTGCACGGCGGCGGTCCCGGCGCGGCGAGCTGGACCAACTTCGCGCGCAACATTCCCGTGCTGGCGCAGCGGTTTCACGTGCTGGCCGTCGATCAGCCCGGCTACGGGCTGTCCGACAAGCGCGCCGAACACGGGCAGTTCAACCACTACGCCGCGCGGGCGCTCAAGGGGCTCTTCGACCAACTCGGCCTGGGACGCGTTCCGCTGGTGGGCAATTCGCTGGGTGGGGGCACCGCAGTGCGCTTCGCCCTCGACTACCCCGACCGGGCGGGGCGACTGGTGCTGATGGGCCCGGGCGGGCTGAGCATCAACCTGTTCGCCCCCGACCCCACCGAGGGTGTCAAGCGGCTCGGCAAATTCTCCGGCGAACCCACCCGGGAAAACCTCGAAGCATTCCTTCGGGTCATGGTCTACGACCAGAAGCTGATCACGCCCGAGTTGATCGACGAGCGATTCGCCCTGGCCAGCACGCCCGAATCGCTCACCGCCACCCGGGCGATGGGAATGTCCTTCGCCGGGGCGGATTTCGAGCTCGGCATGATGTGGCGCGAGGTGCACCGGCTGCGTCAGCCCGTGTTGTTGATCTGGGGTCGCGAGGATCGGGTCAACCCGCTCGACGGAGCGCTGGTGGCGCTGAAGACCATCCCCCGCGCGCAGTTGCACGTCTTCGGGCAATGTGGGCATTGGGCGCAGGTGGAGAAGTTCGACGAGTTCAACAAACTCACCATCGATTTCCTGGGAGGTGCCTGATGAGCATCCGTTCGCTGGGCTATCTGCGCATCGAGGCCACCGACATGGCGGCGTGGCGGGAGTACGGTCTGAAAGTGCTCGGCATGGTCGAGGGCAAGGGGAACACCGAGGGTGCTCTCTACCTGCGCATGGACGATTTCCCGGCCCGGTTGGTGATCGTGCCCGGCGAGCGGGACCACCTCATGGAGGCCGGCTGGGAATGCGCGAATGCCGAAGGGCTGCAAGAGATCCGGAACCGGCTCGACGTCGAGGGCGTGCCGTACAAGGAGGCCACTGCCGCCGAGTTGGCCGATCGCCGGGTGGTGGAGATGATCCGGTTCTCCGACCCGTCCGGCAACTGCCTGGAGGTGTTTCACGGGGTAGCCCTGGAGCACCGCCGCGTGGTCAGCCCGTACGGCCACAAGTTCGTCACCGGTGAGCAGGGCCTGGGCCACGTGGTGTTGTCCACCCGCGACGACGACGAGGCGTTGCACTTCTACCGCGACGTGCTCGGCTTCAGGCTTCGCGACTCGATGCGGATGCCGCCGCAGGTGGTGGGGCGGCCGGCCGACGGGGCGCCGGCGTGGCTGCGCTTCTTCGGCTGCAACCCCCGCCACCACAGCCTCGCCTTCCTGCCGCTGCCGACGCCGAGCGGAATCGTCCACCTGATGATCGAGGTGGAGGACGCCGACGACGTGGGGCTGTGCCTGGACCGGGCGCTGCGCCGCAAGGTGCCGATGTCGGCGACGCTCGGCCGGCACGTCAACGACCTGATGCTGTCGTTCTACATGAAGACCCCGGGCGGATTCGACGTCGAATTCGGTTGCGAGGGAAGGCAAGTCGAGGATCAAGACTGGGTGGCTCGAGAGAGCACCGCGGTGAGCCTGTGGGGCCACGACTTCACCGTCGGCATGAGCGGATGAGCCGGAGCCCGTTATGTCCGCGCAAATCGATCCGCGCGCCTTCCGACAGGTGCTGGGCCAGTTCTGCACCGGGATCACCATCATCACGACCGTGCACGACGAGACCCCGATCGGGTTCGCGTGCCAGTCGTTCGCCGCGCTGTCACTGGACCCTCCGCTGGTGTTGTTCTGCCCAACGAGGGTGTCGCGGTCCTGGCAGGCCATCGAGGCGAGTGGCCGGTTCTGCGTCAACGTGCTGACCGAGAAGCAGAAGCCCGTCTCGGCGCGGTTCGGGTCCAAAGAACCCGACAAGTTCGCCGGCATCGATTGGCATCCCTCCGAACTGGGTTCGCCCATCATCGACGGGTCGTTGGCCCACATCGACTGCACGGTGGCGTCCGTGCATGACGGTGGCGACCATTTCGTGGTGTTCGGCGCGGTGCAGTCCCTCTCGGAGGCACCCAAGATCAAGCCGCGACCGTTGCTGTTCTACCGCGGCGAGTACACGGGGATCGAACCGGACAAGACGACCCCCGCCCAGTGGCGCGACGATCTGGAAGCGTTTCTCACCACCACCACCCAGGACACCTGGCTGTAGTCACCGGCCCGGGCACGGCCCGATGTTTGGCGGCGGCGCGATTTGGAAACTCGTACACCCACAGCGTGCGACGGCGGTCATGGCGCTCCCGATGGCCCGTTGAGGGGGCGGGCCATCGGGGCGACCCGAAACGCGATCAACTCTTGGCCGGCCGGTGGCTGCCGGTGTGATCGGTTTCGTGCTCCCCCGCTCCCCGCGGGGCGGAGCCGTCACCTGACTCCGCGGTGACCGTGGGGTCGATGCTGTCCGCGCGTTTCCACTGTTCGTCGACCCGCTCGCGTGACGTCGCCGCTGCGCCCTGATGCATCTGCGCCCGTTCCTGCAGACGAGCCGCTTCAGCGGCCTTTGCCTCGGCCTCGGCCTGCGCGGCCCGGGCCTTGGCGGCGGTCTCGTCGGCGACCGCCTGGCGGCGTTCTACCCGGGCCGTTTCCTGCTTGGCCTGCTCGCGGATCTCTTCGGCCTGGCGCAGGCGGCGCCGGTGCGTCGCCCTGCGTGCCCCGACGATCACCGCCGCGAGCACGAGGATCACCACGACGGCGGCGATCACGATCCAGACGATGTTGTTCGTACTCATGATGGGCGCTCCGTTTCAGGCGTCGGTTGCTACAGCACGCCCTGAGCGGATTTCCATATTCGACAGATATCAAACAAGCCCAAAGACGGTGGCTGCGCCGCCACGAACCGTCGCGCCCGCGCTTGCCTCCGACCGCAACATATGACCCATTGCCGCTAAATGCGGCGACGGCAATTCGATGGCGCTCCAATTCACGAGCGGAGCGATTTCCACCAGCCTCGGTTCGGTTGATTCGGATGACCGGGGCACCAGTTCGATTCGGGCACCGTTGCGCGGACTTGCTCGACGTGTGCGCCGCAGCCGGCCCACGTCGTCTTCCCGCACGTGCGGCATTTGACGGGATGACACATCAGCGTGGTCTTTCCTCGAGCACCGGCGGACCCTGGGTCGGCCTTTGCAGCGTGGCAAATTCGGGGATTTTTGCGGCGACGACAATCGCGTCCAGCAGGCGGACGCCGTCCTCGTGACTCGGAATCCGCGTGAGCACCGGGCCGTGGAATCCGCGGCCGTCGACCACGATGACGGGACTGCCGGCCGAGCCCCCGAGCGAGTCCTGGCTGGCCTGGTGGCTGCGCTTGACCTCGTCGTCGAGGCTTGCGTCCCCGAGCGCTTCGCACAGCGATTCCTCGAGCCCGCATGCGTTCAGCAGCGCCCTCAGCTCATCCCCGTCGAGTTCGTCGTCGCGCAGATGGAGCTGCGTTCCCAGCGCCTCGTACAGCCGCCCGAACGCGTCCTGGCCATGCTTACCGACTGCCGCCGCAAAGAGGCGCCCCAACCGCCGCGATCGTTCCATCATTTGTTGTCTTTGGCCGTCGAAGCCTTGGCCCTCGTTGAGCACTGCCAGGCTCATCTGCCGCAGGTTGACCGGGCGTCGAGAGACGTCGGCCGCGTCCAGCAGCCAGCGCGAGGTCACCCAGGAAAATGGGCACACCGGATCCAGGTAGAGGTCGACGGCCGTCATTGGTTTCTCCCTTCCCGCGCGGTACGACTATACCCCCACGGGTATATGGCTGTCGAAGCAGCGCTCGGGGTTGGCCGTTGCCAGCAGAATGGGTCCATGACGCTCGATCTGAACGGGTACTTCGAACGCATCGGCTACCGCGGCGCCACCGAGCCGAACCTCGGCGTCCTCCAAGGGCTGATCACCGCCCACACCAGGTCTATCCCATTCGAGAACCTCGATCCGTTGATGGGGGTGCCGGTCGAGGACCTGAGTGCCGAGGCGCTCACCGACAAACTGGTGTACCGGCGCCGGGGTGGCTACTGCTACGAGCAGAACGGGCTGATGGGCTACGCGCTCGCCGCGCTCGGATTCCGGGTGCGGCGGCTCGCCGGTCGGGTGGCCTGGCTGCTGCCGCCCGGCGCGCCACTGGGCGCGCAGACGCACACGGTGCTGGTGGTCACCTTCCCCGGCTCGCCGGGGCCATACCTGGTCGATGTCGGCTTCGGCGGTCAGACGCCCACGTCGCCGCTCCGGTTGGAAACCGGCACCATCCAGCAGACCGCGCAGGAGCCGTACCGGCTCGAGGACCGGGGGGAGGGGCTACTCCTGCAGGCGCAAATCCGCGGTGAGTGGACCCCGCTCTACGTTTTCAGCACCCAGACGGCGCTGGACGTCGACCTGCAGGTGGGGAGCTGGTTCGTCTCCACTCACCCCGAGTCGATCTTCGTCACCGGATTGATGGTCGCCCTGGTGGGTGACGACGGGCGACTGAATCTCTCCGGGCGTGACCTGACCATCCACCGCGCCGACGCGAGCGAGGAGATCCGCCTCGACGGAGCGGCGGCCGTCGTCGACACCCTCGCCGGGCGGTTCGGGATCGACGTGAGCGGGGTCGGTGCACGCGGCGCCGTCGAGGCGCAGATTGCACAGACCATGCGCGAGTGATGGCGGAGTGCATTCGACCGAGGTGTGATGTGGCACGACGCCCCGTGAAATAGTGACGACCGCCATACCCGCGCAAATGCGCCGTTTTGTAAGTATGTCTATTAGCCTCTCCCAACGTGGGTCGGGATCACGAATTAACCAATATCGGCGCTTCCGCGAGCGGCGCAAATACTGACGCCGCCGTTGCCGGCAAGATCGTGGTGCCCGAGGGCGTGACGTTGACCTCGAATTTCGACCAGAACCGGGCTCAGCTCGGCGACAGCCCGGCTTACCGTTTCATCGACTACTCGCACGAACAGGACGGGCGGGTCGCCGAGCTCAGTTGGAACGAGCTCTGGTCACGCGTCTGCGCGATCGGGGCCCGTTTGCAGCAGGTCACCAAGCCCGGCGATCGGGTGGCGATCCTGGCGCCGCAGGGCCTCGACTATGTCGCGGGCTTCTTCGCTGCCGTCCACGCGGGCAACGTCGCGATCCCGCTCTTTGCGCCGACCCTGGCGGGGCACGGCGAGCGGCTGGCGGCGGTGCTCGCCGACGGCCGGCCCGCCGCGATCCTGACCACGACCGCCGCCGCCGAATCGGTCCGGGCGTTCATTCGGACTCTGCCCCCGGACGAGCGGCCGCGGATGATCGCCGTGGACGCGGTGCCCGCGACGCTCGCCGCGAGCTTCACCGACGTCGCCCGCGACACCGATGATCTCGCCTATCTGCAGTACACGTCGGGCTCGACCCGCACGCCGGCCGGACCCGCACGCCGGCCGGGGTGGAGATCACCCATCGCGCCGTCTACACCAATGCGATGCAGATGATCCTGCACGGCGGGCTGAATACCGATGTCCAATGCGTGAGCTGGCTGCCGCTGTATCACGACATGGGACTGATGATGATCGTGTTCACGGCGTACTTCGGGGCACACGTCACCCTGATGGATCCCATGGCGTTCCTTCGCCGGCCCTACCGCTGGATCAAGCAACTGGGCATTGCGGCGACCCGCGGCCGCACAATGGCGGCGGCGCCGAACTTTGCCTTCGAGCTGACGGCCCAGCGGGGACTGCCGCCTGGTGGCGAGGATCTCGACCTCAGCAACGTGGTGTGCCTGCTCAACGGGTCGGAGCCCGTGAGCATGTCGGCCATCGAGCAGTTCACCCACGCCTTCGCCCCGTACGGGCTGCCCGCGAACGTGGTCAAGCCGTCCTACGGGATGGCGGAAGCGACACTGTCGGTCGCCAGCATCGCCTCGGACGCCGCGGCCAGCGCGACCTTCTTCGACCGGCAGCAACTCGGCGCCGGCCGCGCGGTGGTCGTCGACCCGACCGCGCCCGACGCGGTCTCCCTGGTCTCGTGCGGCCAGCCGATCCTCGAGCAGTGGGCGGTGATCGCCGACCCGGACGGTGCGGAGGTTCCGGACGGAATCGTGGGCGAAATCTGGCTGCACGGCAACAACATCGGCCGCGGGTACTTCGGCCGCGAAGACGAAACACGACGGGTGTTCTACAACAAGCTGCAGTCTCGGCTGCAGGTCGGTAGCCATGCCGACGGCGCCCCGGACAACGGCTGCTGGCTGGCCACCGGCGATCTCGGTGTCTACCTCGACGGCGAGCTGTACCTGACGGGGCGCATCAAGGACCTCATCATCATCGACGGCCGCAACCACTACCCACACGACATCGAAACCACGGTGAGCGAATCCTCGCCGGCAATCCGCACCGGTTATGTCGCAGCGTTTTCCGTTCCGGCCGATAGTGTTTCGGCGGGCAGCGGTTCCGGTGAGCAGGTGGTCGTCGTCGCCGAGCGCGCCGCCGGAGCGGGCCGCGCCGAATCGGGGTCGATCGCCGAGACCGTGCGGGCGGCGATCTCGCGGCATCACCAGATCCGGGTCGCCGATGTGCGGCTGGTCGCGGCCGGAGCCATCCCCCGCACCACGAGCGGCAAGCTCGCCCGCCGCGCGTGCCGGGCCGAATACCTGGCCGGGCGGTTCAACCGCTGACGGACAGCCATGGCCCCATTCGCCGCAGCGCCTCTTCGATGTCGCTCGTGGGGCCGGCGAACGACAACCGGACGAACGAGTTGCCGCGCGCTGTGTCGAAGTCGATGCCCGGCGCGATGGCGACTCCGGTGTCGGCCAGCAACTGCGAGCAGAAGCCGAGCGAGTCGGTGGTGAAATCGGAGACGTCGGCGTAGACGTAGAACGCGCCGTCGGTCGGCGCCAGCCGGTCGACGCCGATGGCGCGCAGCCCGTCGAGCAGCAGCGAGCGGTTCGCCGCGTAGTGCTGCAGGTTGCCGTCCGCCTCGGCGGTCGACGCCGGGGTGAACGCCGCGACCGCGGCGATCTGGGACAGCACCGGCGGGCAGATGGTGAAGTTACCGGTCAGGCAGTCGACCGCGCGACGCAGCGCGGGCGGCACCAGCAGCCAGCCCAGCCGCCAGCCCGTCATCGCGTAGTACTTGGAAAAGCTGTTGACCACCACCGCGTCCCGCGAGGTCTGCCAGGCGCAGCTGGTCTGCGGCGCTCCCGGGTAGACCAGGCCGTGATAGACCTCGTCGCTGATCAGCCGAACCCCGGACTCCTCGCACCAGGAGGCGATCGCGGCCAGCTCGGCCGGCGCGATGACCGTGCCGGTGGGGTTGGCCGGGCTCGCGACGATCACGCCCCGCACCGGGGGGTCGAGTTCGGCCAGCATCCGCGCGGTGGGCTGGAACCGGGTCTGCGGCCCACAGGGGATCTCGACCACCTCGCATCCCAGCGCCGACAGGATGTTTCGGTAGCACGGGTAGCCGGGGCTGGCCAGCGCCACCCGGTCGCCCACGTCGAAGCACGCGAGGAAGGCGAGCAGGAACCCGCCGGAGGAACCCGTGGTCACGACGACCGCGTCGGCGTCCACGTCGATGCCGTGCTTGCGCCGGTAGTCCGCGGCGATCGCGGCGCGCAGCTCGGGGATGCCCAGCGCCACCGTGTAGCCCAGCTCGTTGAGGTGCAGGGCGGCGGCCGCGGCCGCGCGCACCGGTTCGGGCGCGCCGACGCTGGGCTGGCCCGCCGACAGATTCACCAGGTCGCCGTGGCTGCGCTGGCGCTCGGCGGCGGCCAGCCAGACATCCATCACATGGAAAGGCGGGATACCGGCGCGCAGTGCGACATGGTCGTTCACTTCGACCTTCTTGGCTTGAGTACCTCGGATTCGAGCCGGCCAAGCAAGTCGCGCGGCGAGTCGAGCAGATGGGCGCTGCCGTGCGCGCGCTTGAAGTACAGGTGCATGTCGTGTTCCCAGGTGATCGCGATGCCGCCGTGCAGCTGGATACCCTCGGCGGACACGACGTTCAGTGCCTCGGTCGCCGCCAGGCGCGCGGTGGCGGCCTTCGTGGCGGTGGGCTCGCCGCAGGCGTCGGCGACGACGGCCTTGGCGGCGGCGATGCAGACGTAGAGGTCCGCCATCCGGTGCTTGAGCGCCTGAAAACTGCCGATGGGGCGGCCGAACTGGACGCGGCTCTTCGAGTATTCGACCGTCAGCTCCAGGCAGCGCTCCGCCGCGCCGATCTGCTCGGCCGCCAGCAGGATCGCCGCGGTGTCGGCGAGGCCGGGGTCCGCGCCCAGCTTCTCGGTCTGCTCGGGCCGTACCCGGGCCAGCCGGCGGGTGGGGTCCATACTGTCCAGGGATTCGGCGCTGAACCGGGTCCACCTGCTGAGCTCGCCGTCGGCGACGGCGACGGCGACGTCGGCAATGTCGCCGTTGACCACGTAGTCGGGATCCAGCACCAGCGCGCCGATCAGGCGGCCCTCGGCCAGGCCCGCCAGCGTTTCGCCGTCCGGCTCGGGTGTCGCCAGCAGCGCGAGCTCCGCCAGCGTGGTGCCCAGCAGCGGGGAGGGCACCAGGTTGCGGCCGAGCTCCTGGAGAACCGTTGCCGCGTCGGCCAATTCGCCGCCGGCGCCACCCAGCTCCTCCGGAACCACCAAAGCGGCCGCACCGACCTGTTCGCACAGCAGCTGCCACAGCGACTCGTCATAGCCGCGGTCGGACTGGGTCGCGGCGCGCACGGCCGACGGGCTCGCATGCTTGGCGACCAGGGCCGCGACCGTGTCCCGCAGCATCTCCCGCTCGTCCGTCATAGCGCCTCCAGCACTCTGCGCCGGTGGGCTTCCGGCGTACCCCAGGCCGACCGTAACGCTTGCACCCGCAAGAGCCACAGGGATAGGTCGTGTTCCTGGGTGAAACCGATCGCGCCGTGGGTCTGCAGCGCCGCGCGCGCCGCCAGCAGGGCCGCGTCGGACGCGGCCGCCTTGGCGGCGCTGACGTCACGCGGGTGGAGCGTCACTGCCGCGCCGTAGACGAGCGGGCGGGCCAGCTCCACCGCGATGTGCACGTCGGCGAGCTTGTGTTTCACCGCCTGATAGGAACCGATCACCCGGCCGAACTGGGACCGCTGCTTGGCGTAGTCGACGGCAGCATCCAGCATCGCCCCGGCGGCGCCGACCAGTTGCGCGGCGGTGCCCAGCGCGCCGAACTCGTGGGCGCGCGCGATGTCCACCTGCCAGGGGGCGCCGGCAGCGGTGACGTCGTAGAGGCGGCGGCTGGGGTCGACGGATTCGTGCCGTTCGCCCGGCTGGGCCTCGGTTACGCCGGCGTCGGTGACCAGAAGCACCAGGCCCGCCACATCGGCGTCGACGGCGCGGGGCGTGTGCGGCGGGTGCGCGACGGTGGCGATGAGTTCCCCGGCGGCCAGGCCCGCGCAGCGTTCGCCATGGTCGTCGGTGGCGAGCAAGACCGGCGCCACGGCAATGGATTCGGTCACCGGCCCCGGCACGCACCAACGGCCCAGGCGCTCGAGCGCGACCACCAGGTCAACCGGTTCGGCCCCGATGCCGTCGAACTCTTCGGGCACGAGCAGCGCGGTGACGCCGAGATTGGCCAGCTGCTCCCACACCTTGCGGCCCGGTGCCGCGTCGCCCGCGGACCATGCGCGCACCGCGGCGGGCAGGTCGGCCGCCCCAAGCGCGGCGTCGATGCTGGCCGCGAAGTCGCGCTGCTGTTCGTCCAGTTGGAATTCCACGGTCACTTCTTCTCTCGGGGCAGGCCCAACAGCCGTTCGGAGATGATGTTGCGCTGGATCTCGTTGGTGCCGGCGTAGATCGGGCCGCCCAGCGCGAAGAGCAGGCCGTCGGTCCAGGTGCCGGCCAGCTCGCCGTCGGCTGCGAGGACGTCGAGGGCGGTCTGATGCAGCTCGACGTCGAGGTCGGACCAGAAGACCTTGGTCACCGACGATTCCGCGCCCAGCTCACCGCCGGCGGCCAGCCGGCTGACGGTGCCGAAGGTCTGCAGCCGGTAGGCATGGGCCTTGATCCACGCGTCCGCGACCCGGTCAGCGAATGCCGCGGGGGAGCCGCGGTCCTTCCACAGCCGCACCAGCCGCTCGGCTGCCGCCAGGAAGCGGCCCGGGCTGCGCAGGGACATCCCACGCTCGTTGCTCGACGTGCTCATCGCCGCGCGCCAGCCGTCGTGCGGGCTGCCGATCACGTCGGCGTCGGGAACGAAGACGTCGTCGAGGAAGATCTCACCGAAGCCGGTGTCGCCGCCGAGTTGAGCGATCGGGCGCACGGTGACGCCGTCGGCCTTCAGGTCGAACATGAGGTAGGTCAGGCCGTGATGCCGCTCGGCGGTGGGGTCGGAGCGGAACAACCCGAAACCCATGTCGGCGAACGGCGCCCGCGAGCTCCAGATCTTCTGTCCGTTGAGTAGCCAGCCGCCGTCGGTCTTGGTCGCGGTGGACCGCAGCGACGCCAGGTCGCTGCCGGACTCGGGCTCCGACCAGGCCTGCGCCCAGATCTGTTCACCGCTGGCCATTTTGGGCAGGATCCGGTCCAGCTGCTCGGCTGTGCCGTGCGTGAACAGTGTGGGGGCGAGCATGGAGGTGCCGTTGGCGCTGGCCCGTCCGGGTGCGCCGGCGCGGAAGTACTCCTCCTCATACACCACCCAGTGCAACAGCGGCGCGTCGCGACCCCCGTACTTTTCCGGCCAGGTGATCACCGACAGGCCGGCGTCGTACAGCACCCGGTCCCAATGCCGGTGCTGGGCAAAGCCTTCGGCGTTGTCGTAGGACTTCGTCGGGATCTCACCGGCGTTGGCCGACAGGAACTCCCGGACCTCGGTCTGGAAGGCGAGCGTGTCGTCGTCTAATTGCAGGTCCATCAGGCCAGCTCCCGCAGTTGTGGTTTGACCACCTTGCCGCCCGGGTTACGCGGCAACGTGTCGACGAACCGCACCGATCGTGGTGCCTTGAAGTTCGCCAAATGTTCACGTGTGTAAGCGATCACCGATTGCTCGTCGAGGTCGACACCGGGCCGGACCACCACGAACGCACGACCGACTTCGCCCAGCCGTTCGTCGGGCACGCCGATCACGGCGGCGTCGGCCACCCCCGGCATGCGGGCCAAGACCTGCTCCACCTCGGCGGGGTAGACGTTGAAGCCACCGCAGATGTACATGTCCTTGAGGCGGTCGGTGATGCGCAGGTTGCCGGCCGCGTCGACGGCGCCGATGTCGCCGGTGTGCAGCCAACCGTCGGAATCGATTGCGGCCGCGGTCGCTTCGGGGTCATCGAGGTAACCCAGCATCACGTTCGGCCCGCGCAGCAGGACCTCGCCGGTCTCGGAGCCGGGCGCGGCGTCGATGCGCAACTCGAAATCGGCGAACGGGCGCCCGCACGTCGTCGCGACGGTGACCGCGTCGTCGTCCGCGCGGCACATGGTTCCCATGCCGTTGGCCTCCGTCAGCCCGTAAGCGGTCAGCACGATGTCGATGTCGAGCTCGGACTGCATGCGTTCCACCAACACCACCGGTACGGTGGCCGCTCCGGTCACCGCGAACCGCAGCGAA
The DNA here is from genome assembly GCF_010729105.1 of Mycobacterium saskatchewanense. Lineage (NCBI taxonomy): Bacteria > Bacillati > Actinomycetota > Actinomycetes > Mycobacteriales > Mycobacteriaceae > Mycobacterium > Mycobacterium saskatchewanense. The sequence goes on along the minus strand of NZ_AP022573.1, from coordinate 3,078,173 downwards.
CTCAGGTCGTAGTCCTGCCGGGCCGGATGGTCCAGCAGCACCTGATAGATCGTGGGTGGGCCGGGCAGCACCGTGATGCGGTGTTGCTCGATCGCCTGCAGCGTGCGCAGCGGGTCGAAGGTCAGATGTGGGATCAGCGTGGCGCCGGTCTGCAGGCAGGCCAGAATGCCGGCCTTGTAACCGAAGTTGTGGAAGAAGGGGTTGATGCACAGGTACCGGTCGGCGCTGGTGATCTTGCCGTTGGCGGCCCAGGACGCCGACGCCGACAGCGATTGCCGGTGTGCGCACAGCACGCCCTTGCTGCGGCCGGTGGTGCCTGAGGTGAACAGGATGTCGCTCACGTCGTCGGGGGTGACGGCGGCGGCGCGGGCGTTGACCGCCTCGGTGGCTGAGGATTCGGCGCCCCGGGCGATGAAGTCGTCCCAGGACCCGACACCGGTCTCCGCGGCTTCGATCGGGATCCGCACGATGTGCCGCAGGGCGGGCAGGTCGTCGCGCCGCAGTTCGGCGACCCGGTCGGCGCCGAGGAACTCACCCATCCCGAACAGCACGGGCGCCTCGGTGCGGGCCAGGATGTCGGCCGCCTCTTCCGCGGTGTAGCGGGTGTTCAGGGGAACCATGGCGGCCCCGGCGTGGTGGATCGCCAGGCAGGCCACCACCCAGTGCCAGGTGTTGGGCGACCAGATCGCGACGCGATCCGCCGGCCGCACTCCGAGGGCGATCAGCGCGGCCGCGGCCCGGTGGACCTCGTCGCGCAGGGCGGCGGCCGTGAAGGCGCGCTCGTCGGTGATCAGCGCGGGGTGGTCGGGAAGTCGGTGCGCGAACCGATCCAGCGCCGCGGGCACGGTGCGGGGACCGTCCGTCATCGATGCTCCTCCAAGCGGCCGTCCGTCAGCGGCCTAACAAAGCAAGTGCTTGGTAGGTTAGCCTACAGGTCATGCAGGACGTCGAGGAGTTCCGGGCGGAGGTCCGACAGTGGCTCGCCGACAATCTGGTCGGCGAATTCGCGGCATTGAAAGGTCTCGGGGGTCCCGGGCGCGAGCACGAAGCCTTCGAGGAACGCCGGGCGTGGAACCAGCACCTGGCGGCGGCCGGGCTCACCTGTCTGGGTTGGCCCGTCGAACATGGCGGCCGCGGACTTTCGACCGCTCATCGGGTGGCGTTCTATGAGGAGTACGCGCTGGCGGACGCCCCTGACAAGGTCAATCACTTCGGCGAGGAGCTGCTGGGTCCGACGCTGATCGCGTACGGCACCGCCGAGCAGCAACAGCGTTTCCTGCCGCGAATCCTCGACGTCACCGAGCTGTGGTGCCAGGGCTATTCGGAACCCGGGGCGGGCAGCGATCTGGCGAACGTGTCGACCACAGCCGAACTCGACGGCGACCAGTGGGTGATCAACGGCCAGAAGGTGTGGACGTCGCTGGCCCACTGGGCTCAGTGGTGCTTCGTGGTCGCGCGCACGGAGAAGGGCTCCAAGCGGCACGCCGGGCTCTCCTATCTGCTGGTGCCGCTGGACCAGCCGGGAGTGGAGGTCCGCCCGATCATTCAGCTGACCGGTGACTCGGAATTCAACGAGGTGTTCTTCGACGACGCCCGCACCGACGCCTCGATGGTGGTCGGTCAGCCCGGTGACGGATGGCGAGTGGCGATGGGGACGCTGACCTTCGAGCGCGGTGTCTCCACACTGGGGCAGCAGATCCGCTATGCCCGTGAGCTTTCCAACCTGGCCGAGCTGGCGCAGCGCAACGGCGCCGCCGACGATCCGTTCATCCGGGAGCGGCTGACGCGGGCGTGGACCGGGTTGCGGGCCATGCGCAGCTACGCCCTGGCCACGATGGACGTCGAGCAACCCGGCCAGGACAACGTGTCGAAGTTGTTGTGGGCCAACTGGCACCGCGCCCTGGGCGAGCTGGCGATGGACGTCATCGGCAAGCCGGGGATGACGTTGTCGGATGGGGAATTCGACGAATGGCAGCGGCTGTTCCTGTTCGCCCGCGCCGACACCATCTACGGGGGGTCGAATGAGATCCAGCGCAACATCATCGCCGAGCGGGTGCTCGGCCTGCCCCGAGAAGGTCGTGGATGAGCGCTTGCGCGAAGACACAGGGGTCCGATGAGCGCTTGCGCGAAGACACAGGGGTCCGATGAGCGCTTGCGCGAAGACACAGGGTCCGATGAGCGCTTGCGCGAAGACACAGGAGGAAGCATGAGTTTGTCGGAAGCACCGAAAGAAATTGCCGGACACGGGCTTCTGGAAGGCAGGGTGGTGGTCGTGACCGCCGCGGCGGGCACGGGGATCGGCTCGGCGACCGCCCGGCGTGCGCTTGCCGAGGGCGCCGACGTGGTGGTCTCCGACCACCACGAGCGGCGGCTGGGGGAGACCGCCGAGGAATTGACCGCGCTGGGTCTGGGCCGGGTCGAGAAGGTGGTGTGCGACGTGACGTCCACCGCCCAGGTCGACGCCCTGATCGACTCGACCACCGCCCGGATGGGCCGTCTCGACGTCCTGGTCAACAACGCGGGACTGGGCGGGCAGACGCCGGTCGTCGACATGACCGACGAGGAATGGGATCGCGTCCTGGACGTCACGCTGTCGTCGGTGTTCCGCGCCACGCGCGCGGCCCTGCGCTACTTCCGCGAGGCCAAGCACGGCGGCGTCATCGTCAACAACGCCAGCGTGCTGGGCTGGCGCGCCCAGCACTCGCAGTCGCACTACGCGGCGGCGAAGGCCGGGGTGATGGCGTTGACCCGGTGCAGCGCAATCGAAGCCGTCGAGTACGGCGTCCGGATCAACGCGGTGTCGCCGAGCATCGCCCGGCACAAGTTCTTGGACAAGACCACGTCGGCCGACCTGCTCGACCGGCTGTCCGCGGGTGAGGCGTTCGGGCGGGCCGCCGAGCCCTGGGAAATCGCGTCCACGATTGCGTTCCTGGCGAGTGACTACTCGAGTTACCTCACCGGAGAGGTGATCTCGGTATCCAGCCAGCATCCATGAGAAGGCTGGCCGGCTCCTTTCGCTAGGCGAGGGCCGCGGCGAAACCTCCGCCCACCACCAGGGCGATGATCAGCGCGGCGGTGGTCTGTCCCATCGAGGCGGCCACAACGATTCCGACGACCGCGCTGATGAAGATGGTCACCACCAGGGCGGCCATCAGGATTCGGTGTGGACTCGCCGCTCCCACGGAGCGTTGTGTAGCCAACGGCCTCTGCGGGCGGTCTAAGCCAGCCATCGCGTCACCTTTCCCGCGGTGTGATGTGGAATACACACTAACGCGAATGTGCTGCGCATCACAACGGAGGTATGACAGGTAGCGCTGCAGCTGGCCGAGCAAGCGCTTGGTTGATACGCTGGCCAGGTGGACCGAGTGCCCGGTCAGGCGAACAGCCGGCGAGACGAGTTGCTGGAGCTCGCCGCGACCATGTTCGCCGACCGCGGTCTGCGCGCCACCACCGTCCGTGACATCGCCGACGGGGCGGGCATCCTGTCCGGCAGTTTGTACCACCATTTCTCCTCCAAGGAGGAGATGGTCGATGAGTTGCTGCGCGGGTTCCTGGACTGGCTGTTCACCCGTTACGCCGAAATCATGGGGACCGAGGCCAACCCGCTGGAGCGGCTCAAGGGGTTGTTCATGGCGTCGTTCGAAGCGATCGAGCACCGGCACGCGCAGGTCGTCATCTACCAGGACGAAGCGCAGCGACTCTCCACGCAGCCGCGGTTCTCCTACATCGAGGACATGAACCGTCAGCAACGCAAGATGTGGGTCGAGGTCATTCACCAGGGCATCGACGAGGGATATTTCCTGCCCGAACTCAATGTCGACCTGGTTTACCGTTTCATCCGTGACACCACCTGGGTGTCGGTGCGCTGGTATCAACCGGGCGGGCCGCTCACCGCGGAGCAAGTGGGTCAGCAGTATCTCGCCATCGTCCTGGGCGGGATCACCAGAGAAGGAGTCTGAACATGGCTGGGATATCCCAGGCGTACGTCATCGACGCCGTGCGTACCGCGGTGGGCAAGCGCAACGGCGCCCTCGCCGGAGTGCATCCGGTCGACCTCGGGGCCCTGGGTTGGCGCGGCCTGCTCGATCGGGTCGACGTCGACCCCGCGGCCGTCGACGACGTGATCGCCGGCTGCGTGGACGCCATCGGCGCGCAGGCCGGCAACATCGCGCGGCTGTCCTGGCTGGCCGCCGGCTATCCCGAAGAGGTGCCGGGCGTGACCGTGGACCGGCAATGCGGGTCGAGCCAGCAGGCAATTTCGTTTGGCGCGCAAGCGATCATGGCGGGGACGGCCGACCTCATCGTGGCCGGCGGCGTGCAGAACATGAGCCAGATCCCGATCTCGTCGGCGATGACCGTCGGCGAGCAGTTCGGGTTCACCTCGCCGACCAACGAGTCCAAGCAGTGGCAGCACCGGTACGGCGACCAGGAGATCTCCCAGTTTCGCGGCTCGGAGCTGATCGCCGAGAAGTGGAACCTGTCCCGCGAGGAAATGGAGCGCTTCGCCCTGGCGAGCCACGAGCGCGCGTTCGCGGCGATTCGCGGCGGCCACTTCGACAACGAAATCATCACGGTGGAAACCGAATCGGGACCGTTCCGCGTAGACGAGGGGCCTCGCGAGTCGTCGCTGGAGAAGATGGCCGGCCTCAAGACCCTGGTCGAGGGCGGCCGACTGACGGCGGCGATGGCCAGCCAGATCAGCGACGGCGCCAGCGCGGTGCTGCTGGCGTCCGAGCAGGCGGTCAAGGATCACAACCTGACCCCCCGGGCCCGCATCCACCACATCAGCGCCCGTGCCGCCGACCCGGTGTTCATGCTGACCGGGCCGATCCCGGCCACCCGCCACGCGCTGGAGAAGGCCGGGCTGTCGATCGACGACATCGACACGGTGGAGATCAACGAGGCGTTCGCGCCGGTGGTGATGGCCTGGCTCAAGGAAATCAAGGCCGACCCGGAGAAGGTCAACCCGAATGGTGGCGCCATCGCGCTCGGACACCCGCTCGGCGCCACCGGTGCCAAGCTGTTTGCCACCATGCTCAACGAGCTCGAACGCATCGGCGGCCGCTACGGGTTGCAGACGATGTGCGAGGGCGGGGGCACGGCCAACGTCACGATCATCGAACGGCTGTAGCGGCGCCGCCTAGCCCATCGTGAGGACAGCGGCTGCGGCGACGACGATGATGGCGAAGAGCGCGGCGAAGATCACCGAGATCGACGCGACCATGATGTCGTGCTCGCTGGCCCACCACCGTCGCCGTTCTTCGACGGTTACGGTCTTACTTCCCAACGCCAGTGCGGCCAAGGAGGCCTCATGGCTCAATGACGAATCGCGAAGCGGCAACCCGGTCAATCGCATGGTCTCGCCTTGCACATCCCCGGAGTGGGTTTCGTCCGCGAGCAGCGCGGGTGTCGCGGTGGTCATGTCACGCCGCCCCGAGCCGTCGCACCGAAATTGGGGGGCTGGGGCCGGCGTCGTCAGCGTTCTCATCGTTCCAACGATACGAAGCGACCGCAAAAGTACGACTACCGTTGAGGCGATGTTGACTAACGATCCGGGTACGGACCAATCACACGCGTGACTATTCCACCAACGCGGACGCAGCCTGCAGGTGTTTGATCGCGTCCCGCACGATCGACTCGATCAGCTCGGAGCACGACGGCAGGTCGTCGAGGATGCCGGCCACCTGGCCGGACGCGAGGACGCCGGCGTCGGTATTGCCCTCGACCAGCCCGGCCTTCAGGAGCATGGGAGTGTTCGCCGCCATCACGACCTGCGACCACGTGAGGTCCTTGCCGTGACGCATCGCCATGCCGTCGGTGATCATCGACCGCCACGTCATCTGCGACATCTGCTTGAACTTCGCGGCGTTGCGCACCGCGGCAACGAATCCCCTCGCCGGTGAACCGCTTTCCAGCTTCTCCACCAGCCCGGTGCGCAGCACGCGGTGCGGCATCCCGTCGACCCGGGTAGTGACCACCGTGCCGTCCAGTGCCGCCTCGAGATAGCGCCGTTTGACCGCGTCGGGCACCGTGGAGTCCGACGTGAGCAGGAACCTTGTGCCCATCGCCACACCGGCCGCACCGTAGCTCAGGGCCGCGGCGAGCCCGCGCCCGTCGAAGAATCCGCCCGCCGCGATCACCGGGATTCCGGTGCCCTGCACGGCGTCCAGCACCGACGGCAGCAGCAGCGTGGTGGCGACCGGCCCGGTGTGGCCACCGCCCTCGCCGCCCTGCACGATCATCGCGTCGGCGCCCCAGGCCGCGACCTTGCGGGCGTGCTTGGCCGCGCCGATCGACGGAATGACCACCGAGCCGGCCTCTTTCAGCCGGGCGATCAGCTCTTGCTTGGGCGCCAGCGCGAAGGAGGCCACCTTGACGCCCTCGCGGATCATCAGCTCGACGCGATCGCCGGCGTCGGCGGCGTCGGCGCGGATGTTCACGCCGAATGGTTTGTCGGTGGCCGCCTTGACCTTGGCGATGGCCGTCGCCAGCTCGTCGAGCGTCATGGTGGCCGAGGCCAGGATGCCGAGCCCGCCCGCGTTAGCCGTGGCGGACACCAGCCGGGCGCCGGCCACCCAGCCCATCCCGGTTTGCACCACCGGATGCTCGACGCCGACCAGCTCGGTCAGCGGCGTGCGCAGCTTCATCAGCGTATTTCCCTGTCACGCAGCGCCTTCGGGTCGATGACCTCGCGGATCAGGCGCAGTTCGTCATCGGTCGGCAGCCTGGTCTCGTCGGCCTCGTCGAGGCCGTGCACGTCGAACGAGGTGTTCTCGCGGACATCATCCGGGGAAACGCCGGGGTGCAGGCTGAGCACCCGCATGGTGTGGTCGGGGCCGCCGAAGTCGAAGACTCCGAGGTTGGACACCACCCGATACGGGTTGGCGAACCGGAACGCGGGGTTGTCGGGGTCGATCTTGTCCCAGCCGATGCCGCAGATCACGTCGACCTCCTCGCAGAACACCCGCTTGGAGTGATTGCCCACCCAGTAGCTGGTGGCGTGGTTGATCGCGTTGCCGGGTGCGCCCCGCAGGCCGAACATCTGTCGGGTCGGGTGCTGCAGTGGGCCGAACGCCGAGATGTTCTGATTGCCATAGCGATCCACCTGGTTGGCGCCCATCACCACGTGCCGGCGCCCCCAGGCCAGCGTTTCGAACACCCGGCCGAACGGCATCCAGCCCTCGATCGCGCCGGACGCACCCAGCGCCGGCGTGTCCGCCAGCAGCTGCGCTTCGCCGTCGGTCAGCACGATGTCCGGCGAGAAGGTCAGCCGCGCGAGCCGCGCGCCCACCGAGGCCATGTTGGTCATCGGGCTGATCATGATTTCGCCGGCTCCGGCGAACAAGTCGGCGCAGGCGACCGCGCACACTTCGGCCCGGGTGCTGCTCATTTGGCCGCCTCCTCTGCGAATGCGCGAACCGCCGCCTGGTAGTCGTCCTCGCTGCCCGACAGGTAGGTCTCTACGAACTTCTGCCAGCCCTGTTCGGTGGAAGCGGCCTCGGCGTAATGCCGCTGGAATTTCTCGTCGCGGCCGTAGTCCGGTGCGGCGGTGGTGAAGTGGGCTCCGCCCGGCGCCTCCACCACGGAGTCGACCATCATCCGGTTGACCAGCAGTGCCTGCGGCGGTACCGCTTTCACCAACTCCTCGGTCGGTACGACGCGCTCGACCGACAGGTAGCGCCGCTCGGCGGCCATGAGGAAGAGATCGTCGAAGTACGGGTCGATGCCCGTGTAGGCCGCGTTACCTTTGCTGTCGCCGAGATTGAGGTGCACGAAGGCGGCGTCCAGACGCAGGGCCGGCATGGCGATCAGGGTTTCGTGCCCGCCGCCCGGCGCCGGGTATGGGCTGGTGACCGTGCGCAGTTCCCCCTCCCAGAAGTCGGGGACCGAGCTGCCCAGCCCCGCGCGAATCGGCAGGAACGGCAGCCGTTGCGCCGCCGCTTGCAGCCCGCAGCGCAGCATGCCCTCGTCCATCTCCCGGGCCTCGATGGCCCCGCCGGTGCGAGCTTTGGCGAACCACGGGTCGTAGAAGGGTGGGGAGTCCAGCGACACGAATCCGTAGTAGACCCGCTTGACCTTGCCCGCCGAACAGAGCAATCCCAAGTCGGGTCCGCCGTAGGTGACCACGGTGAGGTCTTTGACGCCGGTGCGCAGCATGGCCCGCACGAACGCCATGGGCTTGCGGCGGGAGCCCCAGCCGCCGATCCCGATGGTCATGCCGCTGCGCAGCTGCGCGACGGCGTCGTCCAAAGTGGTTCTCTTGTCGGTCATTCCTTCTTGCCCTTCGCCGTGCCGGCGAACGCGTCGCGGTGCTCGTCGGCGACGCCCGCGAGGTTGAGCTCGAACGTAAAGCCCTGTTCCATGCGGTAACTCGAGTTCACGCGCTGCACGTCGATGAGGTTCAGGGCCTCCTTGGCCGCGCGGATCACGCGGGTGTCCTTGGCGGCGATGTCGCGCGCCACGCGCAATGCGGCCTCGGCCAGCTGATCGCGTGGCACCACCTCGTGCACCGAACCGAAATGGTGCAGGGTGGCGGCGTCCACGGTCGCGGCGGTGAAGAACAGCCGGCGCATCATGTGCTGCGGCACCAGCCGCGACAAGTGGGTGGCGGCGCCGAGCGCGCCGCGTTCCACCTCGGGAAGCCCGAAGGTGGCGTCGTCGCTGGCGACGATGACGTCGGAGTTGCCGACCAGGCCGATGCCACCGCCGACGCAGAATCCGTTGACCGCCGCGATCACCGGCACGGCACATTCGTAGACGGCGCGGAACGCGGCGAAGCAGCCGCGGTTGGCGTCGATCAGCGCGGTGAACCCCTCGGTGCGCTGCATCTCCTTGATGTCCACCCCGGCGTTGAAACCACGGCCCTCCGCGCGCAGGATCACCGCATGGGTCTCGAGGTCCTGTCCGGCGGCCGTGATGGCGTCGGCAAGTTCGAACCAGCCGCGCGACGGGATGGCGTTGACGGGCGGGTAGTCGACGGTGACCGCGACGATGCCCGGCTCGATGGTTGTGGATGTGATGGTCAAGGTGCCACTTCCTCGTGGGGGGTAACTACCTAAGCAAGCACTTGCTTGGTACGCTAGCACAGTGACGCGCGCCGAAGCAGGCCCCCCATTTGAAGACACCATCAAATTGGGGCTGACCGGGCGGGTGGTGCTGGTGACCGGCGGGGTTCGCGGGGTAGGCGCCGGTATCAGCGCGGTCTTCGCCGGACAGGGCGCGACCGTGATCACCTGTGCGCGCCGAGCCGTCGACGGCCTGCCGTACGAATTCCACCCCTGCGACGTGCGCGACGACGAGGCAGTGAGGGCGATGATCGGCGCCATCGCCGACAAGCACGGCCGGCTCGACGCCGTCGTCAACAACGCCGGGGGATCGCCATACGTGTTGACCGCCGGCTCCAGCCCGAAGTTCAGCCGCAAGATCATCGAGCTCAACCTCATTGGGGCGCTCTGGATTTCGCAGTTCGCGAATGATCAGATGCAAGAGCAGCCGAGCGGCGGGTCGATCGTCAACATCTGCAGCCTGAGCGGCCGGCGGCCCTCGCCGGGCACCGCCGCCTATGGTGCGGCCAAGGCGGGGCTGGAAAGCCTCACTCAGACCCTGGCCGTCGAGTGGGGGCCAAAGGTCCGGGTGAACGCCCTCGTGGTCGGCATGGTGGAAACCGAACAGTCCGAGCTGTTCTACGGCGACGCCGACTCGATCGCCGCGATCTCGGAGAACGTGCCGCTGGGCCGGCTGGCCAAGCCCGAGGACATCGGTTGGGCCGCGGCGTTTTTGGCATCCGATGCGGCGTCCTACATCAGCGGGGCGTCGCTGGAGGTGCACGGCGGCGGCGAGCCGCCGCACTATCTGGCCACAACGAACGCCAGCGCGATCAAGTAGAGGAGACAACAACTATGGGAGTCGTCGACGGCCGCGTCGTCATCGTGACCGGAGCCGGTGGGGGTATCGGCCGCGAGCATGCGTTGGCCTTCGCGGCCGAGGGCGCGCGTGTGGTGGTCAACGACATCGGGGTGGGCCTGGACGGCTCACCGGCCGGCGGCGGCAGCGCCGCGCAGAGTGTGGTCGACGAGATCACCTCCGCCGGTGGGGAAGCCGTGGCCAACGGTTCCAACGTGGCGGACTGGGACCAGGCGGCCGCCCTGGTTCACACGGCCGTCGACACCTTCGGCGGCCTGGATGTTCTGGTGAACAACGCCGGCATCGTGCGCGACAGAATGATCGCCAACACCAGCGAAGACGAGTTCGACGACGTCATCGCCGTCCACCTCAAGGGGCACTTCGCGACGATGCGGCACGCCGCGTCGTACTGGCGTGGGCTGTCGAAAGCGGGTCAAACGGTCGACGCGCGGATCATCAACACCAGTTCGGGTGCCGGGCTGCAGGGCAGCGTCGGGCAGGGCAACTACAGTGCCGCCAAGGCCGGCATCGCGGCACTGACCCTCGTCGCCGCCGCCGAGATGGGCCGCTACGGGGTCACCGTCAACGCCATCGCGCCGTCGGCCCGCACCCGTATGACCGAGACCGTCTTCGCCGAGATGATGGCAACGCAGGATCAGGATTTCGACGCCATGGCGCCGGAAAATATTTCGCCGCTGGTGGTTTGGCTGGGCAGCGCCGAATCCCGCGACGTCACCGGAAGGGTGTTCGAGCTGGAGGGCGGCAAGATCCGGGTGGCCGAAGGCTGGGCGCACGGGCCGCAGATCGACAAAGGCGCCAAGTGGGATCCCGCCGAACTGGGGCCCGTCGTCGCCGACCTGCTCGCCAAGGCCCGCCCGCCGGTGCCGGTCTACGGAACGTAGCGCGGCCCCCCGCGCCAGCGTGAACTGGTGGCGAGATTCTCGGCGATTTCCCGCCCTGGTTTCACGCTGGGCGACCGGCTCGCGCTTAATGACGGCACCTATGCCGCAATCAGCTTGAGTGGCAGGGCTTGGTGGCGACGGATGATGTTATTGATCGCCCAAGTCGGGGTGCCGGCGACCTCGATGCGGTCGACGCGATCGAGCAGCGCGCGCAGCATGGCTGACGTTTCCAGGCGCGCCAGACCTTGGCCGGCGCAGGCGTGTGCACCGTGCCCGAACCCGATCTGACGACCGGCGTCGCGGCGGATGTCGAAGACTTCGGGCTTCGCCCACTCGTGTTCGTCCCGGTTGGCCGACGCGTACATCACCAGAACGCGGGCCCCCGACGGCATTGTCACACCGCTGATTTCAGTCTGCCGACCCACCCAACGCGCGAATGCGCGCAGTGGGGGCTCGTAGCGGACGACCTCGTTGATGGCGTTCGCCATCAGGGCCGGCTCTTGCTTCAGGAGCTGCCATTGCTCGGGGTGGATGGCGAACAAGTACAGAGCGTTGGAGATGGCGCTCATTGTGGTATCAATCGACGGAGCGAGGTAGTCGACCATCAGCGGCGGGCACTCGCTGTGTGACAGTTTGCCCTCGTCGGCCGCCCGCAGCAGCTCGTGCGCCATGCTGCCGTCGAGAACCGCGCGCTGGCGAACGACGCGCCGCGCGAAGTGCAGCATCCTCAACGCTTGCGGCGTCGATCTGATCGCCTGCCAGTTGAGCGGACCGAGTACGTCGAAAGTCGTCCCGCCCCAATCGATCAGGTGGGCGCGACGATTCCGGGGCCAACCGATGAGGTCGGGCACCACGGCCAGTGGCAGGGCGGCGGCGAGGTCGGTCACGCCGTCGACCTCGCCCTTGCTGAGCGCCGCATCGACGACCGCGACGGCGGTCGCGTCCAGCCCGTCGCTGATCGCGCGCAACGCGCGCGGCAACAGCCGGTGCGCGACCAGCTTGCGTCGCCGATCATGCTCGCCGCCATCGCTGTTGAGCGTCGTGCCCCGGGACAGGCGGTTGGTGATCGGATTCAGCGATACGCCCCTGCCCGACAAGAAGGTCTCGTCATCCCGCAACACTGCCTTGCACTCGGCGTAGCGGGGCAGCGCGTACGCCTTCTGCTTTGCCAACCAGACCACCGGCCCCAGAGTCCGCAGTCGCTGGTAATGCGGGTAGGGATCGAGGATCGCGTCCGTGGAGTAGAGGTCGGGCGTGTATACGGGGACACCGGCCGGTCTGCGGCGCATCGGTTCTCCTCACATGCGCTGCCGGCGGGTACGGCAACGCCCTCGTTATTGACGAAATCGTCACACACGACGAGATGATCAGTCAAGGCATCGGACGAGGAGGGCGCGTCGACGCAGAGCCCGGTGCCAGCTACGTGCTCGCGGGATTCGTCCCGGGCATGCCGCACCGCAACGCGGCGATTGACACGCCATGGCCCGTCGGCTCGCGGGGCACCGCGTCGAGGCGCCGGGAGACCTTAGGGGTCGCAGATGATGACCGGTATGACCCGCTCGGTCCACGACTGGTAGTCGTCGAACGAGGGATACATGGCCACCAATTTCGGCCAGTACTGCGCGCGCTCTTCGGCCGTGGCATCGCGGGCCTGCAAATGCAGAACCTCGTCTTTAATCTGCACGGACACTTTCGGATTCGCCTTGAGGTTCAGGTACCACAGCGGGTGCTTGTCGCGGCCGCCCTGGGACGCCACCAGGATCACGCGGTTGCCCTCGCGCAGGTAGAGCAGCGGACTCACGCGGGGCTGGCCGGTTTTGCGGCCGGTGGTTGTCAGCAGCGCGACCGGGCTCTTCTGGAAAGTGCCACCCCACCTGCCCTTGCTGACGCGATACATCCAGGTGTTGGCGCGCGACATCCATTTGATGAAGAAGCCGGTCATGGGCGAGTTGAGCGATTTCGGCTTTTCCATCACGTTCCTTAGCGCTGGACGAAGGGTCGGAAGCGGACATCGATGTGGTGAATTTCGGCTTTGCCGCTTGCGCTTTCGGCGGGGATGCGGAACGTCTCGTTGACCCGGGCGGCCACGCGGCGCCCGACGAACGCCACCTTGGTCACCAGGTCGTACGCCGCGTGCACCTCGTCGCCCGCGATGCGGTAGTTCGGTGGCGCCGCGTCGGCGATGATCCGGTACTGCGGACCGCGCTGCAGGCTGCGCCGCAGGTGCTTTCCGGAGAAGCCGTTCTTGATCCCCTGCTCGACGCGGGTGCAGCGCGCGGCAAACGGAACGGCACGTCCGTCGTGGCTGACCAGGGCGTCAATGTACGCCTGCGCCGCGGCGACCCGGCTCTCGTCAGTGACCAGCACTCGGAAGCGAAGCGACGACGAGCTAGATGCGCTCGATGATGGTGCCGGTGGACAACGCACCGCCGGCACACATGGTGATCAGCGCGGTCGTCTGGTCGGTGCGCTCCAGCTCGTGCAGCGCCGTGGTGATGAGCCGGCTGCCGGTGGAGCCCACCGGGTGGCCAAGTGCGATGGCGCCGCCGTTGACGTTCACCTTGTCCATGTCGGGATTGTGCACCCGAGCCCAGGACAGCACGACCGACGCGAAAGCCTCGTTGATTTCAGTGATGTCGATGTCGCCCATCTTCATGCCGGCCTTTTCCAGCACCTTCGCCGTCGACTGCACCGGGCCGTCCAGGTGGTAGTAGGGCTCGGCCCCGACCAGCGCCTGACTGACGATGCGCGCGCGCGGCCGCAGCCCGAGCGCCCTGGCCTTGTCCTCGTCCATCCAGAGCACGGCCGCCGCGCCGTCGGAGATCTGCGATGACGTTCCCGCCGTGTGGATTCCGCCCTCGATGACGGGCTTCAGCGAGCTCAGGCCCGACAGTGTGGTGTCGCGCAGGCCCTGGTCGCGGGAGATGGTCACGCGCTCCGACGTCGGCTGCTTGTTCTCGTCCAGCGCCGGCGCCTCGATCGGCGAGATCTCGCGGTCGAACCGGCCTTCGTCCCAGGCCTGCTTGGCCTTGGCCTGCGATCCGAAGCCGAACTCGTCGATGTCGTCGCGGGTGATCCCGCGGCGCTTGGCGATCCGCTCGGCGGCGGTGAACTGGTCGGGCAGGTCGATGTCCCACGAGGCGGGCCGCAGAATACTGCGGTCCGGACCGGCGTTGGCGCCCAATCCGACGCGGCTCATGGCCTCGATGCCGCAGGCGATGCCGATGTCGATCGCGCCCGCGGCGATCAGGCCGGCGATCAACCCGTTGGCCTGCTGCCCGCTACCGCACTGGCAGTCCACGGTCATGGCGCCGACGTGCTCCGGCAGCCCGGCGACGAGCCAGCTGACCCGGGTGATGTTGTTGGACTGCTCGCCGAACTGCGTCACGCAGCCGCCAATGACCTGCTCGACGTCTCCTGCTTGGAATCCAGACGAGATGGCCGCCTTCTCCACCAGCGCCCTCTGCACCGCGCCCAACAGCTCGGTAGCGTGCAGCCCTGAGAGCCATCCATTGCGCTTCCCGATCGGGCTGCGAGTGGCTTCGACGATTACCGGGTTACCCATTCCGTCAGGCTAGAACACGTTTCATTAGTCTGACAAGCGACGATGGTGACCTGCCTTTTATCTGCGCAGGAGCCGTGTTTTACTGGCACTAGAACACGTTGCAATTGAGGAGCGCACCTACATGGCACCCCCCAACATTCCCGCTGACTTCGACTTCCTGGACCCGGACGTCAACCTCGCCGGATTGCCCGTCGCGGAACTCGCCGAGTTGCGCAAGGCGGAGCCGATCCACTGGGTGGACATTCCTGGCGGCGCGGGCGGGTTCGAGGACCACGGATATTGGCTCGTCACCAAGCACGCCGACGTCAAGGAGGTGTCGAAGCGCAGCGACATCTTCTCCAGCTGGATGAACGGGGCCATCCCCACGTGGCCGCCGGAGATGAAGCGCGAGCAGGTCGAACTGCAGCGCAGCGTCATGCTCAACATGGACGCACCGCACCACACCCGGTTGCGCAAGATCATCTCCCGGGGATTCACGCCGCGCGCCATCGGGCGGCTGGAAGCCGAACTGGCCCAGCGCGCCCAGAACATCGCCAAGACCGCGGCGACGGAGGGGAGCGGCGACTTCGTCGAGCAGGTGTCGTGCGAGCTGCCGCTGCAGGCCATCGCCGGGCTGCTCGGCGTTCCGCAGGAGGACCGCGACAAGCTCTTCCGCTGGTCCAACGAGATGACCGGTGGCACCGACCCCGAGTACGCCGACGTCGACCCCGCGCAGTCGTCGATGGAACTGATCATGTACGCCATGAAGATGGCCGAGGAGCGGGGCAAAAACCCCACCGACGATATCGTCACCACGCTTATCCAGGCCGACATCGACGGCGAGAAGCTCTCCGATGACGAGTTCGGTTTCTTTGTGGTGATGCTCGCCGTGGCCGGCAACGAGACCACCCGCAACTCGATCACCCACGGCATGATCGCGATGGCCGACAACCCCGATCAGTGGGAGCTGTTCAAGAGGGAGCGCCCGTCGACCACCGCCGACGAGATCATCCGCTGGGCCACCCCGGTATCCGCCTTCCAGCGCACCGCCAACGAGGACACCGAGCTGGGCGGCGTGCGGATCAAGAAGGGGCAGCGGGTGGTGATGTCCTACCGGTCGGCCAACTTCGACGAAGAGGTCTTCGACGACCCGCACACCTTCAACATCCTGCGCGACCCGAATCCCCACGTCGGTTTCGGCGGCACCGGCGCCCATTACTGCATCGGCGCGAACCTGGCCCGCATGACCATCAACCTGATCTTCAACGCGGTCGCCGACCACATGCCGGACCTCAAGCCCATCGGCGAGCCCGAGCGACTGCGGTCGGGCTGGCTCAACGGCATCAAGCACTGGCAGGTCGACTACACCGGCCAAACGCGGTGACGTCCTGATGGACTTCAGCCTCACTGCGACGCAGCAGGCCGTCGCCGACGTGGTGACATCGGTTCTGGACCGCGACCTTTCGTGGCCGGCCTTGGTCGACGGCGGCGTGACCGCGCTGCCGGTGCCGGAACGCCTCGGCGGCGACGGCGTGGGCCTTCCCGAGGTCGCGACCGTCCTGACCGAAGCGGGCCGCCGCGGCGCCATCACGCCGGCGCTGGCGACGCTCGGCCTTGGTGTGGTGCCGCTGGTCGATCTCGCCTCCGACGAGCAGCAGGATCGCTTTCTGGCCGGCGTCACCAAGGGCGGCCTGCTGACGGCCGCGCTCAACGAGCCCGGCGCCGCACTCCCGGACCGCCCCGCCACCACGCTGTCCGGTGGCCGGTTGTCCGGCACGAAAATCGGTGTTGCATATGCCGAGAACGCCGACTGGATGATCGTCACCGCCGACAACGCGGTCGTCGTGGTGTCGCCGAAGGCCGACGGGGTCCGGCTGGTCCGCACTCCGACGTCGAGTGGATCCGACGAATACACGGTCACTTTTGCCGACGTCGCGGTCGATGACGCCGACATCCTGACCGGTGCGACCGCGTACCGGGTCAACCAGCTGGCGCTGGCGATGATCGGCGCGTTCGCCGACGGACTCGTGGCCGGCGCGTTGCGGCTGACCGCCGACTACGTGGCCAACCGCAAGCAGTTCGGCAAGCCGCTGTCGACCTTCCAGACGGTTGCGGCACAGCTCTCCGAGGTCTACATCGCCTCGCGCACCATCGATTTGGTCGCGAAGGCGGTCGCCTGGCGGCTGGCCGAAGGCCGCGACGCCGACCCCCAAACTTTGCGGGACATCGACGTCCTGGGCTACTGGATCACGTCGCAGGCGCCGCCGGCGATGCAGATCTGCCACCACCTGCATGGCGGCATGGGCATGGACATCACCTATCCGATGCACCGGTACTACTCCACGATCAAAGACCTGTCCCGGTTGTTGGGCGGGCCGTCTCATCGCCTCGACCTCGTGGGAGCGCAATGTTCATAGATCTGACTCCTGAGCAGCGGCAGCTGCAGGCCGAGCTACGGGAGTACTTCGAGAACCTGATTTCGCCCGACGAGGCGAAAGCGATGGAGTCCGACCGCCACAACGAGGCCTATCGCGCGGTGATCCGGCGCATGGGCCAGGATGGCAAGCTCGGCGTCGGGTGGCCAAAAGAGTTCGGCGGCTTGGGTTTCGGCCCGATCGAGCAGTCGATCTTCGTCAACGAGGCGCACCGGGCCGACGTCCCGCTGCCCGCGGTGACGCTGCAGACGGTCGGCCCGACCCTGCAGCAGTTCGGCAGCGAGCTGCAGAAGAAGAAGTTCCTGCCGGCGATCCTCGCCGGCGAGGTGCACTTCGCGATCGGCTACACCGAGCCCGAGGCGGGCACCGACCTCGCGTCGCTGCGGACCACCGCCGTGCGCCAGGGCGACGAATACATCGTCAACGGGCAGAAGATCTTCACCACCGGCGCGCATGACGCGGACTACATCTGGCTGGCCTGCCGCACCGATCCGGAAGCCGTGAAACACAAGGGCATTTCGATCCTGATCGTCGACACGAAGGACCCCGGCTACTCCTGGACGCCGATCATCCTGTCCGACGGCGCCCACCACACCAACGCCACCTATTACAACGACGTGCGGGTGCCCGCCGACATGCTGGTCGGCGAGGAGAACGGCGGATGGCGGCTGATCACCACCCAGCTCAACAACGAGCGCGTCATGCTGGGCCCCGCCGGGCGGGTCGCCGGCATCTACGACCGCGTGCACGCGTGGGCGTCCAAGCCGGGGGCCGACGGCGTCACGCCGATCGACCACGAGGACGTCAAGCGTGCGCTCGGGGAAATCTACTCGATGTGGCGGATCAACGAGCTGCTCAACTGGCAGGTGGCCGCCGCCGGCGAGGACATCAACGTGGCCGACGCCGCGTCGACGAAAGTGTTTGGCACCGAACGCATCCAATACATCGGCCGACTCGCGGAGGAGATCGTCTTCAAGTACGGCAACCCGGCCGAGTCGGAGACCGCAGAGTTGATCAACTGGCTGGACTCGCAGACCAAGCGCAACCTGGTGATCACCTTCGGTGGGGGCGTCAACGAGGTCATGCGGGAGATGATCGCCGCCGCCGGCCTCAAGGTGCCGAGGGTGCCGCGATGACCGAAATCCAGGACGCCGTCGCGGAGATCAAAGCGGCTGGCGGGGCCAAGCCGCGGGCGGCCCGGGATCCGGTCAACCAGCCGACCATCAACAACTGGGTTGAAGCGCTCGGCGACCGCAACCCCATCTACGTGGACGAGGCCGCGGCCTGGGCCGCCGGTCATCCTGGGATTGTGGCCCCTCCGGCCATGATTCAGGTCTGGACGATGTTCGGCCTGGGCGGTGAGCGCCCCAAGGATGACCCGCTCGGGCCGATCATGCAGCTGTTGGACGACGCCGGCTACATCGGCGTCGTAGCCACCAATTGCGAGCAGACCTACCACCGTTACCTGCAGCCCGGCGAGCAGGTGAGCGTCACCTCGGAGATGGGCGACGTCGTCGGGCCCAAGCAGACGGCCCTGGGCGAGGGCTATTTCGTCAATCAGCACATCATCTGGCGCGTCGGTGACGAGGACGTCGCCGAGATGAATTGGCGGATCTTGAAGTTCAAGCCGCGGGAGTCCGCCGAGGCCTCATCGGTTCCGGCGGATCTCGATCCCGACGCCATGATGCGGCCCGCGTCCTCGCGCGACACGGCGTTCTTCTGGGAGGGTGTCAAGGCGCACGAGCTGCGCATTCAGCGGCGGCCGGACGGCAGTCTGCAGCATCCGCCGGTACCGGCGGTATGGCAGGACAAGGCCGCGCCGATCGACTACGTGGTGTCCAGCGGCAAGGGCGCCGTGTTCAGCTTTGTCGTGCACCACGCGCCGAAGGTTCCAGGCCGCACACTGCCTTTCGTCATCGCGCTGGTCGAGCTCGAGGAGGGCGTGCGGATGCTGGGCGAGCTGCGCGGGGTCGACCCCGCCCAGGTACAGATCGGCACGCCCGTTCGCGCCACCTACATCGACTTTCCTGCGGGTGATAGCGGCCCGGAATGGAGCCTCTACGCGTGGGAGCCTTTGGGAGACAAAGCATGAGCGCCCCGGCCGTCGAAGTGGGCACGACGCTGCCCGAGCTCAAGCTGTACGGGGACCCGACGTTCATCATCTCGACCGCGCTGGCCACCCGCGACTTCCAGGACGTGCACCACGACCGGGACAAGGCGCAGGCCAAGGGCTCCAAGGACATCTTCGTCAACATCCTGACCGACACCGGTCTGGTCGAGCGGTTCGTGACCGACTGGGCCGGGCCGTCTGCGCTGATCAAGTCGATCGGGCTGCGGCTAGGGGTGCCGTGGTATGCCTATGACACGGTGACGTTCACCGGTGAGGTGACCGCTGTGGACGACGGCCTCATCACCGTCAAGGTGTTCGGCCGCAACAGCCTTGGTGACCATGTCATTGCGACGGTGACCCTGCGGATGGGGGACTCCTGATGCTTTCTGGTAAAGCGGCGATCGTCGGCATCGGCGCGACTGACTTCTCGAAGGACTCCGGTCGCAGCGAGCTGCGGTTGGCGGCCGAGGCGGTGCTGGACGCGCTGGACGATGCCGGCCTTTCGCCGGCGGATGTCGACGGCCTGACCACCTTCACGATGGACACCAACAACGAGACCGCGGTGGCGCGTGCGGTCGGCATCGGCGACCTGAAGTTCTTTTCGCAGATCGGTTATGGTGGCGGCGCCGCGTGCGCGACCGTCCAGCAGGCGGCGATCGCCGTCGCCACCGGGGTGGCCGACGTGGTGGTGGCGTACCGGGCGTTCAACGAGCGGTCGGGCATGCGGTTCGGTCAGGTGCAGACCCGGCTGGCGGGAGACGCCCGCGCACAGGCCGATTCGACCGCGGCCGACAATTCCTTCTCCTACCCGCACGGGCTTTCGACCCCGGCGGCGCAGGTGGCCATGATCGCGCGGCGCTACATGCAGCTGTCCGGCGCCACCAGCCGCGACTTCGGGGTTATCTCGGTGGCCGATCGCAAACACGCCGCCAAAAACCCCAAGGCGTACTTCTACGAGAAGCCGATAACCATTGAGGATCACCAGAATTCGCGGTGGATCGCCGAGCCCCTGAGGTTGCTGGACTGCTGCCAGGAGACCGATGGCGCGGTTGCGATCGTGGTGACGTCGGCCGAGCGAGCGCGGGACCTCAAGCAGCGGCCGGCCGTCATCGAGGCGGCGTCGCAGGGATCGAGCCCCGACCAGTACACCATGGTCAGCTACTACCGGGCCGAGCTCGGCCTGCCGGAGATGGGCGTGGTGGGGCAGCAGCTGTGGCAGCAATCCGGACTGCAGCCGTCGGACGTCCAGACCGCGATTCTCTACGACCACTTCACGCCCTTCACGCTGATCCAGTTGGAGGAGTTGGGCTTCTGCGGCCGCGGCGAGGCGAAGGACTTCATCGCCGACGGGGCCATCGAGATAGGCGGGCGGCTGCCTATCAACACGCACGGCGGCCAGCTAGGCGAGGCGTACATCCACGGCATGAACGGCATCGCGGAGGGCGTGCGCCAGCTGCGCGGCACCTCAGTGAACCCGGTCCCCGACGTCGAGCATGTCCTCGTCACCGCGGGCACCGGTGTGCCCACGTCGGGCCTGATCCTCGGCTAGACGCTTTGCCGAGCGCCCGGCCAGCCGGGCGTTCGGACCCTGGGGCCCGGCTAGCCGGGCGCCCGACAGCTGAAGTGACGCCGCTGGTTTGGCATGCGACCCTGCGGCCATGGGCGAGCCTTTTGTCGGGAGCGAAGCCGTTGCCTGTGGACTGCTGACCAAAAGTCACTTGGAAACGCGCTACATTCGGCTGTTTCGGGGCGTCTACATCGATCGCGACGCCGAGGTCACCGCTGCGGTTCGTGCGAGGGCCGGGTGGTTATGGACACGCCGTCGTGGCGTCGTCGCGGGGTTCTCGGCGGCCGCGCTGCACGGAAGCAAATGGGTCGACGACCGAAGACCTGTGGAGCTGATCCACGACAACCACCATGTCGCGGCGGGGCTACAACTGCACAGGGAGCCTGTCCAGGCGGACGAAGTCGAACTGATCGACGGCGTTGCGGCGACGTCACCAACGAGGACAGCACTGGACCTCGGCTGTTGGTACCCGACGATGACCGCCGTGGCGGCGATGGACGCGTTGGCCGGAGCAACGGAAATCAAGGCCGCTGACGTCGAGCTGCTGACTCGCAGGTACTCGGGACGCCGAGGCATCGCGCGAGCGCGCCGGGCGGCGGACCTCTTCGACGCCGGAGCGCAGTCGCCGAAAGAGTCGTGGCTTCGAGTCGTGTTGATCGACGCCGGTCTGCCGCGGCCGCACACGCAGATTCAGGTGCTCGACGAGTTCGGCAGTGCCTTCGCCTACTTGGACATGGGATGGGAGGACGTGAAAGTCGCGGTGGAATACGACGGCGAGCAGCACCGCAGCGATCGCCGACAGTACACCTGGGATGTCCGGAGGCTGGAGAGGCTTGAGCGTCTGGGGTGGATCGTCATCAGGGTGGTCGCCGGCGACCGGCCGGCCGACATCATCGGACGAGTGCGCGCCGCTCGTGCTCGTCGTGTGCCCGCCTAGCTGGGCGCCCGAGGCCTGCGGCCCGGCTGGCCGGGCGCTCGGCCGCAGAGGGCAGAAAGCTCTAGGCCGGAACCAACTCGACGCCGCCGAGCACTACGGCGTTGTCTCGTGAAGGCGCGACAACGCTGGCCGATAGCCGCCCGTCTTCCTTCCAGATGTTGACCGCAAGCCTTTCACCCGGGAACGCAACACCCGCGAAACGGGCGCCGTACGCCGCGACCGCCGAAGCGTCGCCGTCCAGGACCGCGTCGGTGATCGCCTTGCAGGTCATCCCGAAGGTGCACAGGCCGTGCAGGATCGGCTGGGGAAAGCCTGCGGCTGCGGCGAATTCGGGATCGGAGTGCAGCGGGTTGCGGTCGCCGCAGAGCCGGTACAGCAGTGCCTGCTGCGGCAGGATCGGCATCGCCACCTCGAAATCGGGCGCCCGGTCGGGCGCCGCTTCCGACGATGACGGCCCGCGCTCACCACCGAACCCGCCTTCCCCACGGGCGTAGATCGATCGCTTCTGCGTCCACAGGTGCGCGCCGTCCGGCGTGGTTACCGTTGTTTCGCTCCAGATGACGGCGGCTTTGCCCTTGTCCCAGATGTCCGTGAACCGGGTGACGGCTCGCGCGGAACCCGACGGCGGCAGCGGCGCGGGCACTTCCACTCGCTCGCTGGCGTGCAGCACCTTGCTGAGCTCGATGTCGATGCCGGGGAACTTGACGGTTGGCGGCTTGGTGGCGTGGAAGGTGGCCGCGACGGTGGCGAACGTCGGCAGCACCTGGGGCGTCTCGTCCACGAGGTAGCGCAGTTCGCGAGGGCTCATCGGATCGGCGCCCGCGCCGAGGCCCAGATGGTAGAGCTGCACATCGCTACTGGACCAGGAGAATTCGATCGGGTCCAGCACGGCCTTCAGCGCGACGTCCACGTCGATCGGCATGTCAGTTGGCTCCAGCCAGGTGCAGGGCGGCCAGGTACCCGAAAGTCATCGCGGGTCCGATGGTTCCACCGGGGCCGGGATAGGTGTGTCCCATCACCGGCGCGCTGACATTGCCTGCGGCGTAGAGCCCTTCGATGATCGTGCCGTCGTCGCGTAGCGCGCGCCCGTGCACGTCGGTACGAATGCCGCCCTTGGTCCCGAGGTCACCGGGTACCATCTTGGCGGCGTAATACGGCGCGTGGGTGATCTCGCCCAAGTTGGGATTCGGCTTGTTGGTCGGGTCGCCGTAGTAACGGTCGTAGGCGCTTTCGCCCCGGTGAAAGTCCGAGTCGACGCCCGAGCGTGCGAACCCGTTGAAACGCTGCACGGTCGCGGCAAACTGGTCGGCGGGAAGGCCCGCCTTTTCGGCCAGCTGCTCGAGGGTGTCGGCCTGGACGATGACGCCCGACTCTAGCCATTTGCGCGGGATCCGTTGCCCCGGTTGGAGTCCGGCGAAGATGTAGCGATCCCGGTACTGCTGGTCGAACACCAGCCACGCCGGAATGTTTTCACCGGGTCCGGGCCCCTGGCCGTACTCCCCGCCGTACATGTGGTGGCACGCTTCGACGTACGGCATGGATTCGTTCATAAACCGCTGACCGGACATGTTGACGATGATCGACCCGGGCGAGTTGCGCTCCGACAACGCAAACCACGGTGCGCCGACCAGCGGCACGGTGGGGCCCCACCACGCGTCTTCCATCAAATCCAGTGCGGCGCCAAGCTTTTCACCAGCGATGATACCGTCGCCGGTGTTGGCCTTGGCGCCCACGGTCCACTCGGTGGTGATGGGTGCGCGCTGATACTTCACCCGCATCTGTTCGTTGTGTTCGAAACCGCCGCTAGCCAGGATGACGCCCCGCCGGGCCCGGATCAACCGCGGCTCGGCCGATTCGGATTCGGTGGTTTCGCGGACGTACACGCCCCGAACCACGCCGTCCTCGACGTAGAGGTCGGTGAGCGCGGTGTTGAGTACGACCGGGACTCCGGCTCGCTGCAGGCCGATGCGCAACGGGCCGATCAGGGCGCGGCCCATGCCGACGAGATTCTTGCCGGTGGCCTTGGCCCACATGGTGCGAGCACCCACCTTGAGGCTGCGCGCCAGACCGCGCGGGTGCCGCTTCAGCTGGTTGAGCCGCACGTAGTCCTGCTGCATCACAACGACGTTGAGCGGCACCTTGCCGTAGGCCGGTTCCAGGCCCGCCTCGTCGGGACCGAGCCTGCGGGCGTCGAACGGTTTCGGCTCGATCGACCGACCACCCGCGCGGCCGCCCGGGGCCTCGGGGTAGTAGTCGGCGTACTGCGGCACCCAGCACATCTTGAGCGGCGTGTGCTTGAGCACGAACGACAGCATCTCCGGGCCGCGGTCGAGGTAGGTGTCGATGCGCTCGGGCTCCACGATGTCGCCGACGATCCCGTGCAGGTAGGTCCGGGCAGCCTCCGGGGTGTCGCGCACGCCGGCGCGCTTGAGCACTTCGTTGTTCGGAATCCAGACGCCGCCGCCGGAGCGCGCGGTAGAGCCGCCGAAGTGGGCAGCCTTCTCGATGACTACTGTCGACAGACCCCGGTGGGCGGCGGTGAGGGCGGCGACCATGCCGGCTCCGCCGCTGCCAACCACGACGACGTCGTACTCCTTCGCTGTCATGTAGAACACGTTATAGAATTGCCCGGGTTGGGCGCTACCGGCCCGGTCACACTAACGAGGGGACTTCGGTAAATGCTCAGTGCCGCGATCCGCGACGAGCTGGCCGCCGACCTGGCGCAGGCCGAGCGCAGCCGCGAACCGATCGCTCCCCTGACGGGCGCGCACCCGGACATCGACGTCGTCGACGCCTACGAGATCCAGCTGATCAATATCCGTCAGCGGGTCGCCGAGGGGGCCCGGATCGTCGGCCACAAGGTGGGGCTGTCGTCGAAGGCCATGCAGCAGATGATGGGGGTCGACGAGCCGGACTACGGGCACCTGCTCGACGAGATGCAGGTGTTCGAGGACATCCCGGTCAAGGCGAGTCGGTACCTGTATCCCCGGGTCGAGGTCGAGGTCGGTTTCATCCTGGCCGAGGACCTGCCGGGGGCCGGCTGCACCGAGGATGACGTGCTCGCGGCCACCGAGGCGCTGGTGCCGTCGATCGAGCTCATCGATACGCGCATCACGGACTGGAAGATCGCGCTGTGCGACACCATTGCCGACAACGCGTCGTCGGCGGGTTTCGTGCTGGGCGAGGCCCGGGTTTCGCCCGACAAGCTGGACGTGAAAGCTATCGACGCGGTGTTGACGCGCAACGGCGAGGTCGTCGCCGACGGGCGCAGCGACGCGGTGCTGGGCAATCCGGTCACGGCGGTGGCGTGGTTGGCCCGCAAAGTGGAAAGCTTCGGGGTGCGGCTCCGAAAAGGTGATGTGGTACTTCCCGGGTCGTGCACGCGCGCGATCGATGCGCGCGCGGGAGATGAATTTCTCGCCGACTTCACGGGCCTGGGTTCGGTGCGGTTGTCGTTCGAGTAGGAAGGGAGCGATCGCCAGCGCGGCGAAGCCGGGCGCAGCGGGTCGCGACCAAACAGGAAGGGAGCGATCGCCAGCGCGGCGGAGCCGGGCGCAGCGGGTCGCGACCAAACAGGAAGGGAGCGATCGCCAGCGCGGCGAAGCCGGGCGCAGCGGGTCGCGACCAAACAGGAAGGAGCGATCGCCAGCGCGGCGAAGCCGGGCGCAGCGGGTCGCGACCAAACAGGAAGGGAGCGATCGCCAGCGCGGCGAAGCCGGGCGCAGCGGGTCGCGACCAAACAGGAAGGGAGCGATCGCCAGCGCGGCGAAGCCGGGCGCAGCGGGTCGCGACCAGGTGAAAGGGGCCGATGGATGCCTTCGAAGGCGAGTGTGGCCATTGTCGGGTCGGGGAACATCAGCACTGACCTGCTCTATAAGCTGCTGCGGTCGGATTGGTTGGAGCCGCGGTGGATGGTGGGCATTGACCCTGAGAGTGAGGGTCTTGCCCGGGCCCGCAAACTGGGGTTGGAAACCACTCACGAGGGCGTGGACTGGTTGCTGGCGCATTCGGAGAAACCTGATCTGGTGTTCGAGGCGACCAGTGCCTACGTCCACCGCGACGCCGCACCCAAGTATGCGGACGCCGGCATCCGCGCGATCGACTTGACGCCGGCCGCGGTGGGCCCGGCGGTGATCCCGCCGGCGAACCTGCGCGAGCACCTGGACGCGCCGAACGTCAACATGATCACCTGCGGGGGGCAGGCGACGATCCCGATCGTGTACGCGGTCAGCCGGGTCGTGGAGGTTCCTTACGCCGAGATCGTCGCGTCGGTCGCCTCGGTCTCGGCCGGGCCGGGCACGCGGGCCAACATCGACGAGTTCACCAAGACCACCAGCAGGGGTGTGGAGACCATCGGTGGGGCCAGGCGGGGCAAGGCCATCATCATCTTGAACCCGGCGGATCCGCCGATGATCATGCGCGACACCATCTTCTGCGCCATCCCCGAGGACGCCGACCGCGACGCGATCGCGAAGTCCATTCACGACGTGGTGGCCGAGGTGCAGACCTACGTGCCGGGTTACCGGCTGCTCAACGAGCCGCAGTTCGACGAGCCCTCGCTCAACTCCGGGGGCCAGGCTGTGGTCACCACGTTCGTGGAGGTGGAGGGCGCCGGTGACTACCTGCCGCCGTATGCGGGCAACCTCGACATCATGACCGCGGCGGCCACCAAGGTCGGCGAGGAGATCGCCAAAGAGTCCCTGTCCGCAACGGCGGGAGGAGCGCAGGCATGAGTGACATCTTCTTCAACCCGATCTGGGACGTCCGGATGACCGACACGTCGTTGCGGGACGGCTCGCATCACAAACGCCACCAGTTCACCACCGAGGAGGTGGGCGCGATCGTCGCCGCCCTGGACACGGCGGGTGTCCCGGTCATCGAGGTGACCCATGGTGACGGGCTGGGCGGGTCGAGCTTCAACTATGGGTTCTCCAAGACCCCCGAGCAGGAGCTGATCAAGCTCGCGGCCCAGACGGCCAAGGAGGCCAAGATCGCCTTTTTGATGCTGCCCGGGGTGGGCACCAAGGAGGACATCAAGGAGGCCCAGAACAACGGCGGCTCGATCTGCCGCATCGCCACCCACTGCACCGAGGCCGACGTGTCGATCCAGCACTTCGGCCTGGCCCGGGAGCTGGGGCTAGAGACCGTCGGGTTCCTGATGATGGCCCACACCATCTCCCCGGAGAAGCTCGCGGCCCAGGCGCGGATCATGGCCGACGCCGGCTGCCAGTGCGTCTATGTCGTCGATTCGGCCGGCGCGCTGGTCCTCGAAGGGGTGCGTGACCGGGTCGCCGCGCTGGTCGCCGAGCTCGGTGACGACGCCCAGGTCGGGTTCCACGGGCACGAGAACCTGGGCCTGGGGGTGGCCAACTCGGTCGAGGCCGTACGCGCGGGCGCCAAACAGATCGACGGCTCGTGCCGCCGCTTCGGCGCCGGGGCCGGCAACGCGCCCGTGGAAGCGCTCATCGGGGTGTTCGACAAGATCGGCGTCAAGACCGGCATCGACTTCTTCGACATCGCCGACGCCGCCGAGGAAGTCGTCGCCCCGGCCATGCCCGCCGAATGCCTGCTGGACCGCAACGCCCTGATCATGGGCTACTCCGGGGTGTACTCCAGCTTCCTCAAACACGCCATCCGCCAGTCCGAGCGCTACGGCGTACCCGCCCACCAACTCCTGCACCGCGCCGGCCAACGCAAACTCATCGGCGGCCAAGAAGACCAACTCATCGACATCGCCCTGGAGATCAAACGCGAGCAAGAAAGCGGAGCGGTCGCCGCGCAATAGATTCCACCCAGGGGCTCGCGTGTGATCTGAACCTCATATAATTTGAGTTTGACCTAAAGCGCGGAATCTAACGTTGTCTAGCGTTACGTTTTGTTCGTCGATTGAAGCCGCCTGGGGGAACCGATGAGTTTTTTGACGTTGCCGCCGGAGATCAACTCGCTGCTGATGTACTCGGGCGCCGGTGTTGGCCCGATGCTGGAGGCGGCGGCCGCTTGGAACGGATTGGCCTCCGAGCTGGCGACCGCGGCACAGTCGTTCACCTCCGTGACGTCGACGCTGGCCGGCCAGGCGTGGCAGGGCGCCGCCGCACAGGCGATGGCCGCGGCCGCCGCTCCGTACGCCGGGTGGTTGAGCGCGGCCGCGGCCCAGGCGGCCGGTGCGGCGTCGCAGGCCACGGCGGTGGCCAGTGCGTTCGAGTCCGCCCTGGCGGCCACGGTGCATCCCCTGGAGGTCGAGGCTAACCGCAACGGCCTCTTCCAGTTGGTGATGTCCAATCTCTTCGGTCAGAACTGGCCCGCGATCGCGGCTACCGAGTTCAACTATGCGGAGATGTGGGCTCAAGACGTGGCCGCGATGATCGGTTACCACGGCGGGGCGTCGGCCGCGGCCGGAGAACTTCTCTCGGGGCAGGCCAGCCTGCCGGCCCTGCCGATGATGCCGGGGATGCCGGCCGTGGGCGGCGGGGCCAACGCCAACGCGGTCGCTGCCGCCACCGGTACCGGCAGTGCTGGCGGCGGCGGTGGCGGCGCCGCCGCGCCGACCCAGGGGAACGTCGGCGGCTACGGTGGGGCCGCGGCTAGCGGTGCCGCCATCAGCACCGCAGGCCCCGCCCCCGCCATGGACACCACCGGCGCTGCCGGAGGCGTGACAGCCGCCGCCCCCACCGGCCCGCTCCCCGGTGGGAGCGTAGGCCCGGTCACCGGCATGGGCGGAAGCCCCGGCCTCATCGGGGCCGCGGGTATGTCGGCCGTGATGGCCGCGGCCGCCACCCGGTCGTCGTCGTCGGACGGCGCGGCCCCGGCGGCCCAGGCCCCGGCGCCGCCGGTCCCCGAGGTGGAGGCGCCGGCTGCGGCGGCGGTCGACGAGGCCACGGTCGCGGAGGTCACCGAAATCGCGGAGGCCGTCCCGGCCGCGGCGACGCCACTCACCGCCACGTCGACTTCGGCCGCACCGGCGGCCGCAGAGTCTCCGAGGGAGGCCCGCGCCGCGCAAAGCCGGGAGCAGGCGGAAGGCGAAAGGGTGGCCCTCGCCCTGCCGTCGGACGAGATGCCGGAACCGCAACGCCGGGTCCAGTAGGCGCTTCGTCGCCCGGCGGGTCATCGGCTAACGCGGGTAATCTCGATCCCATGACCGTGACAATTGCCGACCCTTGTCGCCGCGGGCTGTACGGCGTCCTCGCCGGCGGTCTGCTGAGCGTCGCCGCCTCGGCGGTGGTCGCGCTGCCGGTGGCCAACGCGGCTCCCCAGTGCGATCAGAGCCAAACCGTGGGTCAATCCATCGACTCGTACCTGACGCGGCATCCGGACATCAAGCAGCAGCTGCAGTCGAAGTCCCAAGCGGAAGGCGGCGGCAGCAACGTCATCGACTACCTGAACCGGCACCCCGACGTGCGGCAGCATCTCATCGACCTATCGCAGCAATGCGCGCCCTAGCGAGTTGGCGTCGTTCCCACACGCCATAGCCGACGCGCGGAAACGCTCGTTGTTGACGAAAAAGTAGAACACGTTCTAGCGTCTAGGCGTGTTCTCCGATCCCCTCGTGGCCGCCATCGCCGAGGCCGAGCAGCTCGTCGCTGCCGCGCCGTTCATCGAGACCGAAGCAGACCTGCTCGAAGGGCTGCAGTACCTGGCGGGCTGCGTCGCCGGGTGCATGCATCTGGCCTTCGATTACGACCGTGACCATCCCTTCCTGCAGTCTGGGACCGGGCCATTCACCAAAATGGGTCTCGACAACCCCGATACCCTCTACTTCGGTACCCGGGTGCACGCCAATCGGGACTATGTGGTCACCGGTAGGCGTGGCACCACGACCGATCTGAGCTTTCAACTGCTGGGCGGCGAATACACCGACGACAACGTGCCCGCCAGCCAGGCGGCGTTCGACGACCGCGAGCTCGAGATAGGCGAGGACGGCGGCTTCGAGTGGCGGGTGCGACCGAACAGCCCCGGCCAGCTGGTGATCCGCGAGGTGTATGGCGACTGGTCGGCGCAGCGCGGGACGCTCACGATCTCCCGGCTGGACACCGCCGGTACGGCGCCGCCGCCGCTGACCCGCGAACTGATCGAGAAGCGTTACGCCACAGCCGGAAAGCAGCTCGTCAACCGGGTGAAGACATGGCTGCAGTTCCCGCAGTGGTTCTATCTAGATATCCCTGTCAACACCATGGTCGCGCCCCGGCTGACTCCGGGTGGCCTGGCGACCCAGTATTCGTCGGTGGGGCACTTCGACCTGCGGACCGATCAAGCCCTGGTGATCACTGTTCCCGCCTCCGACGCGCCGTACCTGGGCTTCCAGCTGGGCAGCATGTGGTACATCTCTCTGGATTACATCAACCACCAAACGTCGCTGAACAACACTCAGGCGCAACAAGACCCGGACGGCATGGTCAGAATCGTGGTCGCCGACCAGAATCCGGGGGTGACCAACTGGGTGGAAACCCTCGGGCATCGGCGCGGATTCCTGCAGTTCCGGTGGCAGCGGGTGGCACGCCAGCTCACCGACGCCGACGGGCCGACCGTCGAACTGGTCGACTTCGACGCGATACCGACCAAGCTGCCGTACTTCGACCACAATAAGATCTCCGAGGACCAGTGGCGCGCGCGAATTGCGTTGCGCCAACAACAAATTGCGGCCAGGATGCTGGGGTGACGATGTCAGACATGCTCGAACAAAAGGTAGTCGTCATCAGCGGTGTCGGCCCGGGGCTGGGCACGACACTGGCGCACCGCTGCGCGAGCGCCGGCGCAGACCTGGTCCTGGCGGCCCGCACGGTCGAACGGCTCGAGGAGCTCGCCAAGCAGATCAACGACGGCGGGCACAAGG
The DNA here is from genome assembly GCF_010729105.1 of Mycobacterium saskatchewanense. Taxonomy (NCBI): domain Bacteria; kingdom Bacillati; phylum Actinomycetota; class Actinomycetes; order Mycobacteriales; family Mycobacteriaceae; genus Mycobacterium; species Mycobacterium saskatchewanense. The sequence continues at coordinate 3,047,948 of NZ_AP022573.1, read as the reverse complement.
CGCTGGCGGTGCGCGCGGACATCACCGACGACGACGAGGTGGCCTACCTCGCCGAAACCACCATGGCCACCTACGGCAAGGTCGACGTGCTGATCAACAACGCGTTCCGGGTGCCGTCGATGAAACCGTTGGCAGCGACCAGTTTTCAGCACATTCGCGACGCCATCGAGCTGAGCGCACTCGGCGCGCTGCGCCTCATCCAGGCCTTCACCCCTGCGCTGGAGGCGTCGCACGGCTCGGTCGTCAACGTCAACTCCATGGTGCTGCGCCATTCGCAGGCCAAATACGGCGCGTACAAGATGGCCAAGTCGGCGCTACTGGCCATGTCCCAATCGCTGGCCACCGAGCTGGGCGACAAGGGCATTCGGGTGAATTCCGTTGCGCCCGGGTATATCTGGGGTGACACCCTGCAGGCCTACTTCGAGCATCAGGCCGGCAAGTACGGTACCACGGTGGACCAGATCTACCAGGCCACGGCGGCGAATTCCGACCTCAAGCGCCTGCCGACCGAAGACGAGGTTGCCTCGGCAATCCTGTTCCTGGCCAGCGATCTGTCCAGCGGCATCACCGGGCAGACCCTGGACGTCAACTGCGGGGAGTACCACCTCTGATGACGACCGATCGCACCGATGTCGGGACGGTTGACGAGCTGCGCGCATCGGCCACCAAGCTGGTCGGGCTCGACGATTTCGGTACCGACGACGACGGCTACCTCGAAGCGCTCGAGGTGCTGCTCGACTCCTACCGCCGTGAAGCGGGACTTACGGTGTTGGGGAGCAAGATGAACCGCTTCTTTTTGCGCGGCGCGCTGGTGGCCCGGCTGCTGTCCGAATCCGCCTGGAAGCAGTACCCCCAGCACGCCGACGTCGTCATCGAACGGCCGATCTTCGTCACCGGGCTGGTGCGCACCGGCACCACGGCGCTGCACCGGCTGCTCGGCGCCGACCCCGCGCATCAGGGCCTGCACCTGTGGCTGGCCGAGTTCCCGCAACCGCGGCCGCCGCGCGACACGTGGGAATCCAACCCGTTCTACAGCCAGCTCAATGAACAATTCGAGCGGCATCACCGGGAGAACCCGGATTACACCGGCCTGCATTTCATGGCCGCATACGAGCTGGAGGAGTGCTGGCAGCTGCTGCGACAGTCGCTGCACTCGGTGTCCTACGAGACGCTGGCGCACCTGCCGACTTACGCCAAATGGCTGTCCCAGCAGGACTGGACGCCGTCGTATCGCCGGCACCGCAAGAACCTTCAGCTGATCGGACTCAACGACGCCGACAAGCGGTGGGTGCTGAAGAATCCCAGCCATCTGTTCGCGCTGGACGCGCTCATGGCGACCTATCCCGACGCGTTGGTCATTCAGACCCATCGCCCGGTCGAGACGATCATGGCCTCGATGTGCTCGCTCGCCCAGCACACCGCGGAGGGCTGGTCCACGACGTACGTCGGCGCCCAGATCGGCGCCGACTCCATGGAAACGTGGTCACGCGGATTGGAGCGCTTCAACACCGCGCGTGCCAATTACGACCCGGCCCAGTTCTACGATGTCGAGTATCGCGAGCTCATCGCCGACCCGCTGGGCACGGTGTCCGACATCTACCGCCACTTCGGCCTGACGCTGACCGACGAGGCGCGGGCGGCGATGGAAAAGACACACGCCGACAGCCAGTCCGGCGAACGGGCGCCGAAACACCGTTACTCGCTGGCCGATTACGGGCTGACCGTCGACCAGGTCAAGGAGCGATTCGCCGGGCTGTAGATCAGTCGTCCTCGGGACCCGGCTGGCTGAGACAGCCTTCGGCGACCGCATGCTCGATGCTGTCGCTCAATCTGGGGCACGACCGGGTGCGCGCGGTATCACCACCGGAATTGCGGATCTCGGTGAAGTGCGCGCAGCGCTGCCACGCTTCGGTGTTCCACTGCACCGCGGTGTGGCCCGGGCCGAGCCTGCGCACAGTGACCGTGACATGGCAGAAGCGGCAATCCACCGGCATCAGCCCGGAGCTGAGGTAGCGCTCGCGGTCGGCGCGGCTGGCCTCGGCGACGGCCGCGGCACGCTGCGGGTCATTGCTGAAATCCCTTGACTTCGACCACGATCCGCCACTGCGCTCCGAACTGGCCGGTCGCTCGTCGTGGTCGTGCTGATCGCCGTGCAGCAACAGCATCGACCGGGCGAGCCGATCGACGTCGGGAACTGCCGGCTGATCGTCGGGCATGGGCGTCAGTGTTGCTCCGCGGGGACGTCTTCGGAATCCCTGGCCTTCAGGTTCTCCGCCACCTCGGCGTTCCAGTACTCGTTGGCGCGGGTGGTGTCCACCTCGATCTCGAAGCGCTCCACCATTTCCGGCTCGATGTCGGCGACGTCGACGTAGAACTGTTGATACCAGCGGCGCAGCTGGTAGACGGCGCCGTCCTCCTCGACCAGCAGCGGGTTGTCGATCCGGGTCTTGTGCTTCCAGATCTCGACGTCCTGCAGGAAGCCCTTGCTGACGCCTTCGGTGAACACGCGAGACAGCTTGTCGGTCATCGCTTCGTCCATGCCCTTGGGCTTTTCGACGATGACGCCCCACTGCAGCACGAAGGAGTTCTGGGTGACCGGGTAGTGGCAGTTGATCAGGATCGACTCGGCCTTGTAGCCGCCGTAGCTGTTGTGCAGCCAGTTGATCATGAACGATGGCCCGAAGTAGGACGCCTCGGAATCCAGATGGGCCTCGCCGTAGGAGGTCCCCAGGTCGTTGACGTCGGGCCGGCCGACGTTGTGCAGGTACTGCGAGGCGATGTGGCCCTCGAAGACGTTCTTGAAGTACGTCGGCAGCCCGAAATGGATGTAAAAGAAGTGCGCCATGTCGGTGACGTTGTCGATGATGTCGCGGCAGTTGGAGCCCTCGATGAGGATGCGGTTCCAGCGCCATTCGGTCCACTCGTCGCTGTGCGCCTCGGGAATGTCGGGGATCTGGACCGCGGGGTCCGGCGGGTTGCCCTCGTGGTCGTGCCAGACAAACAGCAGGCCGCCGCGGACGTCGGTCGCCCACGCCCGGGTGCGCGCCGTCTTGGGTGTGCGCTTGGCGTACGGCACCAGCTTGCAGCGCCCGTCGCCGCCCCACCGCCAGTCGTGGAACGGGCACGCGACCTCGTCGCCCTTGATGGTGCCCTCCGACAGGTCACCGCCCATGTGCCGGCAGTAGGCGTCCAGCACTTTCAGCTCGCCCTCGGAATCGGCGAAGACCACGAGCTTGGTGCCGAACGCCTGCACGGCGTGCGGTTTGCCGTCCTGGAAGTCTTTCGCGACGCCCAGGCAGTGCCAGCCCCGGGCATACCTGGTCGGCAATGCGCCGGGATCGATCTCCCGGATGCCGACCGCCTTGGTGTCGGTACTCACCAGTCACCTCCAAGTCGTCTCTAACTAGAACACGTTACAGTTTTGGGTGGCAACGGCGCAACGACGGCGGGTCTGGCCACGTCAAATGCCGGCTGCGGGTATATCTAAGCGATGCCGCTGTTTTCTTTCGAGGGTCGATCGCCGCGGGTGGACCCCGGCGCGTTCGTCGCCCCGACCGCCACTCTGATCGGTGACGTCACCGTCGAGGCGGGTGCGTCCGTCTGGTTCAACGCCGTGCTGCGCGGTGATTACGGGCCCATCGTGGTGCGCGAGGGCGCCAACGTCCAGGACGGGTCGCTGTTGCACGCGCCGCCCGGCATCCCGGTCGACATCGGCCCCGGCGCGACGGTAGCGCACCTGTGTGTCATCCACGGCGTCCACGTCGGTCCGGAGGCCCTCATCGCGAACCACGCAACGGTTCTCGACGGTGCGGTGATCGGCGCGCGCAGCTTGATCGCGGCACACTCGCTGGTGACCGCCGGCACGCAGATTCCGGCCGGCATGCTGGCGGTGGGCGCGCCGGCCCAGGTGAAGGGGCCCGTCGCCGGAACCGGCGCGGAGATGTGGATCAACCTCAATCCGCAGGCGTACCGCGACCTGGCGCAGCGCCACATCGCCGGCCTGGAGCCGATCTGAAACCGGACGCCCCAGCGGTATCACCGCCGGGGCCGGTGCGTCAGACCTGCCGCGGGCTCGCGGCCGCGCGGTCCATCTCCCAGTAGGCGCGCAGGGCGACCAGCTCGCCGGCGTCGTTCGCCTTGTAGGTGAAGACGCCCTCCGCCGTGACCTGGTAGTCGCCCGTCGTGATGAGGATGTGGCCCACGTTGGCTTCCTCGTTGCCGCACTGGTAGGTGTCGCGGAAGACGAACTCGATCCGGGTGGTGGGGGCGATCGCCTTGTCCCAGAAGGCCGAGATCGCATCGCGGCCCCGGTGACCCTTGCCCTCCGGGTCGAACGCCGATGGCCCGATGGGGTCCTCGACGACGGCGTCGTCGGTGAACACCGCCAGCCACGCCTCCTTGTCGCGGGCCATCACGGCCTCCCGCGACCGGCGGCCGGCCTCGTGCGCCGGGTGCTCGCTCACGCGCCGACCTTTTCGGGCGTGGGCTTGTCCGCCCCGACCACCCACATGGAGTAGTACTGCGAGCCGCCTCCGTAAGCGTGGCCCAACGCCTTTCGAGCGCCGGGAACCTGGTGATCGCCGCCCTTGCCCATCACCTGGATCGCGGCCTCCGCGAAGCGAATCAGCCCGGACGCACCGATCGGGTTCGACGACAGCACCCCGCCGGACGGGTTCACCGGCAGCCGTCCACCGATCTTGGTCTCGCCCGCCTCGGTGAGCTTCCAGCCCTCGCCCTCGGCCGCAAAGCCCAGGTTCTCCAGCCACATCGGCTCGAACCAGGAGAACGGCACGTAGATCTCGGCGGCGTCGATCTCGTCGATGGGACTCTTGATGCCGGCCGCCTTCCACAGCGCGGCGGCCGCGTCCCGGCCGGCCTGAGGGCTGACCTGGTCGCGTCCGGAGAACTGCAGCGGTTCGGTGCGCAGCGCGGTGGCGTGGATCCACGCCACCGGATTTCCTGCCGCCAGACGGGCTTCAGCGCTCTCCTCATCGCCGATGACGACCGCGGCGGCGCCGTCGGAAGACGGGCAGGTCTCGTCGTACCGGATCGGGTCCCACAGCATGGGCGACTCCATCACCTTCTCCAGGGTGATGTCGGGCTGGTGCAGGTGGGCCAGGGGATTGCGGGCGCCGTTGAGCCGGTCCTTGACCGCGACCATCGCGCCGATGTTCAACGGTGCGCCCGACCGGCGGATGTAGGAGCGCACGTGCGGGGCGAAATAGCCGCCGGCCCCGGCGCCGACCGGCTTGATGAACGGAATTGGAATCGACAACGCCCACATGGCGTTTGACTCCGACTGCTTCTCCCAGGCCATCGCCAGCACGCGCCGGTACTTGCCCGACTGCACCAGGCTGGCGGCCACCACCCCGGTGGATCCGCCGACCGAGCCGGCCGTGTGCACCCGGATCAGCGGCTTGCCCGTCGCGCCCATCGCGTCGGCCATGAACAGCTCCGGCATCATGACGCCCTCGAAGAAGTCGGGAGCCTTGCCGACGACGACGGCGTCGATGTCATCGAACGTGCAACCGGAGTCGGCCAGCGCCCGGTCGATCGCCTCGCGCACCAGCCCGTTCATCGAAACGTCCTGGCGCTTAGCCACATACTTGGTCTGCCCGGTACCGAGTACCGCGGCGAGGTGTGCGCCCGCGCCGGCCATCAGTTCGTCCCTTCCATCACCGCGACCAGGTTCTGTTGCAGCGCAGGCCCACTGGTCGCGTGCGCGAGCACCCGTCCCGCCGATCCGTTCCAAATATGTTGCGCCGCGAAGCCGATGCGCTCCAGCCCGGCGACGAACATCGGGTTGGCCGACAGCGCACCGCCGGACGGGTTGACCTTCGTCGCCCCGGGTATCCGGATCGCCTCCGCGACGATCAGGTGCTGGTGCGTGAACGGCGCGTGAATCTCGGCCACGTCGACGTTGCGGATGTGGCCGCCGGTGGCCGCCTTGGTCGCCGCCGTGGTCGACGGCGACTCGGTGAGATCACGCACGCCCAGCGACGGGGATTCGATGCGGTGCTCGATTCCGGTGATCCAGGCCGGGTTGTCGCGGAGCTCGCGCGCCCGGCCGTCGGCGGCCAGCACGATCGCGGCCGCGCCGTCGGTGATCGGTGCGATGTCGTGACGTCGCAGCGGGTCCGCGAAAAACGGGCGGTCGAGCAGGTCGTCGATGCTGACCGCCGGTTCCACCGAGTCCACCCGGCTGGCGGCCGCGAAGGAGTCCAGCGCCACGCGCGCCATCTGCTCGTAGCTCCACAGGTCGGCCTCGAGGCCGATGCGGGCCTGCAGCGCTGCCATCGACACCGAGTCGGGCCACAGCGGGGCGACGGTGTAGGGATCGGTCTGCCGCGACAGGATGCGGCGCAGCACCCCGGCCGACGACTTGCCGAACCCGTAGACGAGTGCGGTGTCGACCTCGCCGGTCAGGATCTTGATGTAGGCCTCGTAAAGGGCCCAGGCCGCGTCCATTTCGACATGGGACTCGTTGATCGGCGGCACGGCGCCGATCGAGTCGATCGCCGAGATGAACGAGAACGCGCGTCCGGCAAGGTAATCCGATGATCCCGAACACCAGAAGCCGATGTCCGCCTTGGTGATGCCGAGGTCCTCATAGAGCTGGGCGAAGCACGGCATCAACATCTCGACGCCGTTGGTGGTGCCGTCGGTGCGGCGTACGTGGGGGGCGTGGGCAAAGCCGACGACCGCAACGTTGCGAGCGCTCATGTCAGGTAAGCCCTTTACAGGTGGTGCTTGTAGGTGTCGTACTCGGCGTCGGGTTCCCCGGTCGGCCGGAAGTACTCGATGTTGTCGATGCCGAAGCCCCACTCCTCGCGGGGCCGCCAGACCGCCTGCACACGCATGCCCATTCGCACCTCGTGCGCGTCGACATCGGCCACCAGGTGCAGGAAGGGGATGTCGGCCCCGTCGAGCAACACGTAGGCGGCCACGTACGGGGGCTTGATGCGCTGTCCCTGGAAGGGGATGTTGATGATCGCGAACGTCGTCACCGTGCCCTTGTCCGGCAGCTCGACGAACTCGGTGGTGGGTTGGCCGGTCGCCGGGTCGGCGCCATGCGGCGGGAAGTAAACCTTCCCATGTTCGCCCGTCCGCGCGCCCAGCAGCTTGCCCTCGGCGATGGCCCGCAGATACGCGCTTTCCTCGTGGGATGCGGTGTGCTGGATGGTCATCGAGATCGGCGTGACGATCATCGTGACCGGATCCTTTTCGCTCCCCGACGATTCGGCGACCGGCTCGGCCTCCGCGCCCAGCGCGAAGTAGGCGATGTCGGTGATCGCACCCACCGGCTCGTCGGCCCAGTGCACGTGCACCCGGCTGCCGATGCGGATGGCCTCCGGCTTGCCGGCGTCGACGGCGTGCATCAGCAGGGTGTCGGCGCCGTCGAGCTTGATCAGGGCCCAGGCGAACGGACGGTCCAGCGGCTGGCCCTCCAGCGGCTCGGCTTGCCAACTCCAGGACGCGACCGTGCCGACGCTGGACACCGGTACCATCTCGCCCAGCGGCTCATAGGTGACCGGGTCATACTCCGCAGGGGGGACATGCACTCGGCCATCCGATCCGCGCACGCCCAGGACGTGGCGGTCCCGCAGTGCGGTGAAGAACTTGCCGAGTGTGGGTCCCACCGAACGGGTGTAGTCGAAGGACAACGTCAGCGGCGCTGAGAGTGGTGGCTCGCGGTGATCGATCAAGGTCGGGCTGCTTGAGCTGGCTGTCACGCCATCGAGTAGAACAGGTTCTAAGAACGGATTCAACATCGGTTCGGGTGCGGCCGGGAAAGGCAGAGACCATGAAGCTGGGGTTGCAGCTGGGGTATTGGGGCGCGCAGCCGCCCGAGAATCACGGGGAACTCGTCACCGCCGCGGAGGAGGCCGGCTTCGACGCCGTATTCACCGCCGAGGCCTGGGGATCCGACGCGTACACGACGCTGGCGTGGTGGGGATCGTCGACGCGCCGGCTGCGGCTGGGCACCTCGGTGGTGCAGCTGTCCGCCCGCACGCCGACCGCGTGCGCCATGGCCGCGCTGACACTCGACCACCTCTCCGGTGGCAGGCACATTCTGGGGCTCGGGGTGTCCGGCCCGCAGGTGGTCGAGGGCTGGTACGGCCAGCGCTTCCCGAAGCCGCTGGCGCGGACGCGCGAATACATCGACATCCTCCGCCAGGTGTGGGCACGGGAGAAGCCGGTCACCAGCGAGGGGCCCCACTATCCGCTGCCGTTGACCGGCACGGGTACAACGGGACTCGGCAAGCCACTCAAGCCGATCACTCATCCGTTGCGCGCCGACATCCCGATCTTCCTGGGGGCCGAGGGCCCCAAGAACGTCGCGCTGGCCGCGGAGATCTGTGACGGGTGGCTGCCGATCTTCTACACGCCGCGGATGGCCGACACCTACAACGAATGGCTGGACGAGGGGTTCGCCCGGCCCGGGGCGCGCCGCAGCCGCGAGGACTTCGAGATCTGCGCGACCGCCAACATCGTCATCACCGACGATCGCGCCGCCGCCTTCGCAGCCATGAAGCCGTATCTGGCGCTGTACATGGGGGGCATGGGCGCGGAGGACACCAACTTCCACGCCGATGTCTATCGCCGGATGGGCTATGCCGAGGTGGTCGACGAGGTCACCGCGCTGTTCCGGTCCGACCAGAAGGAGAAGGCCGCCGAGATCATTCCCGACGAGGTGGTCGACGACGCCGCGATCGTCGGCGACCTGGACTACGTGCGTAAGCAGATCAAGGTGTGGGAAGCCGCAGGGGTCACCACGATGGTGGTCTCCGGGCGCAGTGCGCAGCAGGTCCGCGAACTGGCCTCGCTGATCTGACCGCTCCTTGCCACCGGATAGAACACGTTCTAGATTGGCCGGATGACCGAAATCGGCCGGTCAGCCGATCGGGTGGGCGTCACCGAAGGACATCTCGACGTGACCGACCGACCCGGAGACCATCGCCCGCTTCGGCAGGCCCAGCGACGCCAGCTCCTTGGCATAGGGGTGGTCGCCCAGCCGCAGCGTCGCGCCGCCGACCCGTCCTCGCATGCCGCTGACCCGCATCTCCCAGGGCACCTCCCGGGTGGTGCCCTCGGCGAAGGTGTAGGTTTTGAGCACCTGTGGGCGCGAGGTGAACATCGACGGCACGGGCAGTCCGCGGGCGAAGTCGATGCCGGCGATGTGCGCACCATCGGCGCTGACGTCGAACCCGAACCGCCCGTTCTCGCGAATGGTGAAGTCGGCCATGATCTTCGGGAATCCCCAGATGGTGCGTCCGGCCTCCAGCGTGAAGCTCTGGTCGACCGGCAGGTGGTGGATGAACGCTGCGGCCGCGCCGAGAGCCCGAAGGCCGCGCGCGTCCGAGCCGGGCGGATTCACCATCACGCAGGTGCCGAATTCGTGGTACTGCCCGAGGTCGCCGTCGAGGTAGCGGGCCAGCATCAGATTGACCACCGCGCGGCCCGGGCGGTGCTGGCAGACCTTCAGCCCGCTGTAGTCGATGAGTCGTTGTGCCGCTGGGGCATCCACCGAGAACATCGCGGTGTGGACGTCCGCCTTCCGGATCCGCACCGGCATGGTGAGGACCGTCCCGGCGATGATGTGTTGTGAATCAGGCATGCCGGTCACTGTAATCCGCTCGTAGGAGGCTAGATAGATGACGTCAACCATCCCGGACACGATCTTGGACATCGACCTGACCGACGGCTACTTCTATGCCGACGGCCGCAAGGCGCGGGAGGCGTATCGGTGGATGCGCGCCAATCAGCCGGTGTTCCGAGACCGCAACGGCCTGGCCGGTGCGACGACCTATCAGGCGATCCTGGATGCCGAGCGGAACCCTGAGCTGTTCTCCAACACCGGTGGAATCCGCCCCGACCAGCCGGGCATGCCGTACATGATCGACATGGACGATCCCGCGCACGTGTTGCGGCGCAAGCTCGTCAACGCCGGCTTCACCCGCAAGCGGGTGAAAGAGAAGGAGCCGTCCATCGAGCGGCTGTGTGACACGCTGATCGACGCGGTGTGCGAGCGGGGCGAGTGCGACTTCGTCCGCGACATCGCGGCGCCGCTGCCGATGGCGGTGATCGGCGACATGCTCGGGGTGCTTCCCGAGGAACGCGGGATGCTGCTGAAGTGGTCCGACGACCTGGTCTGCGGGCTGAGCTCCCACATCGACCCGGCCTCGGCGGAGTTCCAGACGGTGATGGAGGCCTTCGCCGCGTACACCGCCTTCACGATGGACATCATCGCCAAGCGGCGCGCGGAGCCGACCGACGACCTGTTCTCCATCCTCGTCAACGCCGAAGTGGAGGGCCAGCGGATGTCCGACGACGAGATCGTCATGGAGACGCTGCTGATCCTGATCGGCGGGGACGAGACGACGCGGCACACGCTCAGCGGCGGGACGGAACAGCTGTTGCGGCACCGCGATCAGTGGGGCGCCGTGCAGCATGACCCCGCACTGCTTCCCGGCGCCATCGAGGAGATGCTGCGCTGGACGTCGCCGGTGAAGAACATGTGCCGAACCCTGACGGCGGACACGGACTTTCACGGGACCTCGCTGCGCGAGGGTGAGAAGATCATGCTGCTGTTCGAGTCGGCCAACTTCGACGAGGCCGTCTTCGATCAGCCGGAGAGCTTCGACATCCGCCGAAACCCCAACAGCCACATGGCCTTCGGCTTCGGCACTCACTTCTGCCTGGGTAATCAGCTGGCGCGCTTGGAATTGTCGCTGATGACGGCGCGTGTGCTGCAACGGCTGCCCGACCTGCGGCTGGCGGCCGACGATTCGGCGTTGCCCCTGCGCCCGGCGAACTTCGTCAGCGGCCTCGAGTCGATGCCGGTGGTGTTCACGCCGACGGCACCGGTGGGCTAGGCGCCCCCTCCTCGCCGAGCGTGATGTTCGGGCGGGATCTAGGCGATTTTCCCGCCCTGAGAACACGTTCGGCGCGACCAGGCCGCCGCGACCCTGGCCAAAACGCCGCCTCGCGTGTCCTCGGCCGTAGCACGGAGTGCCACCCATTCCAGATCGAGCAGCGCTTAGTAGCGGGCGATATCGCTACGAAATTGCCTGCGATCGGTCCGATGGTGGTCGCCTTCGTATTCCGACGCCATGTCTCACGGGGCGATTGGGCGCCCGGGCCGAGCGTGATGTCAGGGCCGAAAATCGGCAGGCCGAAAAGTCGCCATCAGATCACGCTCGGCGCACAGCGAAAGGGCCTACTTGTTCTGGAAGTTGGGCTTGCGCTTCTCGGCGAACGCGCGCGGGCCTTCCTTGGCGTCGTCGGACAGGAACACCTTGATGCCGATCTGGGTGTCGATCTTGAACGCGTCGTTCTCGTGCATGCCCTCGGTCTCACGGATGGCGCGCAGGATCGCCTGCACGGCCAGCGGGCCGTTGTTCTCGATCAACGAGGCGATCTCGAGCGCCTTGGTCAGGGCCTGGCCGTCGGGCACGAGGTGCCCGATCAGGCCGATCTCCTTGGCCTCGGCCGCGGTGATGTGCCGGCCGGTCAGCAGCAGGTCGCACGCGACCGTGTACGGGATCTGCCGCACCAGGCGCACCGCCGAGCCGCCCATCGGGTACAGGCTCCACTTGGCCTCCGAGATGCCGAACTTGGCGCTCTCCCCGGCGACGCGGATGTCGGTGCCCTGCAGGATTTCGGTGCCGCCGGCGATGGCGGGCCCCTCGACTGCCGCGATGAGGGGTTTTGTGAGTCTGCGGCCTTTGAGCAAGGCGTCGATTCGCGACGGGTCGTAGCTGCCGTCCTTGAACGACTCACCCGGCGGCTTCTTGGTCGCCGCCTTGAGGTCCATGCCGGCGCAGAAGTAGCCACCGGCGCCGGTCAGGATGCAGCACCGGATGTCGGGATCGTTGTCGACGCGATCCCAGGCCCGCACCATGATTTCCATCATTTCGGTGCTCAGCGCGTTGCGGGCGTGGGGCCTGTTCAACGTGACAATGAGGGTGTGACCGCGATGTTCGACGAGCGCGTCGGGTTCAGAGGGGCCGTTTTCCTCGTTTGCTGGAGCCTGGGCCACGGCTACCACCTTTCGGTCGACGTCGGGGGCGAGCTTGTCAAGAAATGTAACACGTTCTAATTTGGTGGCCGTGGCCCTGAATATTGCCGATCTTGCCGAGCACGCCATCGACGCTGTGCCTGACCGTGTCGCCCTGATCTGCGGTGACGAGAAGTTGACCTACGCCGAGCTGGAGGAGAAGGCCAACCGCCTCGCGCACTACCTGATCGACCAGGGGGTCAAGAAGGACGACAAGGTCGGACTGTATTGCCGCAACCGCATCGAGATCGTGATCGCGATGCTCGGCATCGTCAAGGCGGGCGCCATCCTGGTCAACGTCAACTACCGCTACGTCGAGGGCGAGCTCCGCTACTTGTTCGACAACTCCGACATGGTCGCGCTGGTCCACGAGCGCCAGTACGCCGACCGGGTGGCGAATGTCTTGCCGGACACCCCCAATGTCAAGACGGTTCTGGTCATCGAGGACGGCAGCGATAAGGACTACCAGCGCTACGGCGGTGTCGAGTTCTACTCCGCGATCGCGCAGGGCTCGCCCGAGCGCGACTTCCAAGACCTGCTCGGCGAACGCAGCCCCGACGACATCTACCTTCTCTACACGGGCGGCACCACGGGGTTCCCCAAGGGCGTCATGTGGCGCCACGAGGACATCTACCGCGTGCTGTTCGGCGGAACCGACTTCGCGACAGGGCAATTCATCGAGGACGAGTACGACCTGGCCAGGGCGGCCGCCGCCAACCCGCCGATGATCCGCTACCCGATTCCGCCGATGATCCACGGCGCCACCCAATCGGCCACCTGGATGTCGATCTTCTCCGGCCAGACGACCGTGCTGGCACCGGAATTCGACGCCGAGCAGGTGTGGCGCACGATCCACGAGCACAAGGTGAACCTGCTGTTCTTCACCGGCGACGCCATGGCGCGGCCGCTGCTCGACGCGCTGGACACCGACCATGACTACGACCTCTCGTCGCTGTTCCTGCTGGCCAGCACGGCGGCGTTGTTCTCGCCCAGCATCAAGGAGAAGCTCCTCGAGCTGCTGCCCAACCGCGTCATCACCGACTCGATCGGCTCGTCGGAGACCGGCTTCGGCGGCACCAGCATCGTCGCCAAGGATGCGCCGCATGCCGGCGGCCCGCGGGTGAGCATCGACCACCGCACCGTCGTCCTCGACGAGGAGGGCAACGAGGTGCAGCCGGGCTCTGGCGTGCGCGGCCTGATCGCCAAGAAGGGCAACATCCCGGTCGGCTACTACAAGGACGAGAAGAAGACCGCCGAGACGTTCAAGACCTTCAACGGCGTGCGCTACGCCATCCCCGGCGACTACGCACTGGTCGAGGAGGACGGCACCGTCACGATGCTCGGCCGCGGCTCGGTGTCGATCAACAGCGGCGGCGAGAAGATCTACCCCGAGGAGGTCGAGGCGGCGCTCAAGGGCCATCCCGACGTCTTCGACGCGCTGGTGGTCGGCGTGCCCGACCCGCGCTACGGCCAGCACGTCGCCGCCGTCGTGGCTCCCCGCCCCGGGGCCCGGCCGACACTGGCGGAGCTGGACCGCTTCGTGCGCTCCGAGATCGCGGGATACAAAGTGCCGCGCAGCCTCTGGATCGTCGACGAGGTGAAGCGCTCGCCGGCCGGCAAGCCCGACTACCGCTGGGCCAAGGAACAGACCGAGGCGCGGCCCGCCGACGACGTGCACGCCGCTCACGTAACCGCTTGAGCGACTTCGTCAAGCAGCACCCGGCCGCACCCGACGGCTACTTCGCCTGGGAAGCCGCCGGCCTGCAATGGCTTTCGGCCGTCAAAGGCGGCGTGCCGTGCGCACACGTGGTGTCCGTCGACGCGACCAGCCTGACGCTGGGCCGGCTCGATTCGGTCACTCCCACCGCGGACGCGGCGCGCGAGTTCGGCGGCCGGCTGGCCGTCACGCACGCGGCGGGCGCGCCGGCATTCGGCGCCGGCCCCGACGGATGGGACGCGCCCGGGTTCTTCGGGCCGCTGTCGCGGCCGTTGCCGATGTCGCTGCGCCCGCACGGACGGTGGGGCGAGTTCTACGCGGACGAGCGGCTGGCCCCCATGGCCGACCTGGCCGCGCCGCGCCTGGACACCGCGACCCGCGGCGCGACCGACGCGGTCGCCGAACGGTGCCGCGTGGGTGACTTCGACGACGACGATCGGCCGGCCCGGCTGCACGGCGACCTGTGGAACGGCAACGTCATGTGGACCCGCGACGGGGTGGCGCTGATCGACCCGGCCGCGCACGGCGGTCACCGCGAGACCGACCTGGCGATGCTGGCGCTGTTCGGCTGCCCGCACTACGACGACGTCCTCGCCGGGTACCAGCGCATTGCACCGCTGCGGCCGGGTTGGCGCGACCGCATCGGCCTGCACCAGCTTTTCCCATTGCTCGCGCACGTCGTGCTGTTCGGCGGCGGGTATGCGGCGCAGGCGCACGCTGCCGCCCGCGCCGCGCTTGCGGCCTAGCCGGGCCGGGCGTCTACAGTCGGATTGCGATGACGATCGACGTGTGGATGCAGCACCCGACCGCGCGGTTTCTGCGCAGCGAGATGCTGGCGTCCCTGCGGCGCTGGACCGGCGGATCCATGCCCGACACCGACGTCCCGATCGAGGCCACCGTGGCGGCGATGGACGCCGCCGCCGTCGACTTCGGGCTGCTCAGCGCGTGGCGCGGGCCCTTCGGGCAGGACCTGGTCTCCAACGACGAGGTCGCGCAGTGGATCGCGCTGTATCCCCAGCGGTTTGCCGGGCTGGCCACCGTCGACCTCGACCGCCCGATGGAGGCGGTGCGGGAGCTGCGCCGACGTGTCACCGACGGTTTCGTGGGGCTGCGGGTGGTGCCGTGGCTGTGGGATGCGCCGCCTACCGATCGCCGCTACTACCCGTTGTTCGCCGAGTGTGTCGAGTCGGGCGTGCCGTTCTGCACGCAGGTCGGTCACACCGGCCCGCTGCGGCCCTCGGAGACCGGGCGCCCGATTCCCTACATCGACCAGGTGGCCCTGGACTTCCCGGAGCTGGTGATCGTCTGCGGGCATGTTGGATATCCGTGGACCGAGGAGATGGTCGCCGTCGCGCGCAAGCACGAGAACGTCCACATCGACACCTCGGCATATACCGCCCGCCGCCTGCCGGACGAGCTGGTGCGATTCATGAAAACCGGTACGGGACAACGCAAGGTCCTGTTCGGCACCAACTACCCGATGATCGCGCACGCACACGCTCTGGCGGGGCTGGACGAATTGGGGCTCAGCGAGGAGGCCCGGGATGACTTCCTGCACCGCAACGCCGAACGTGTATTCAGACTGCAGGCAAACAGGTGAACGGTGCTCCGGCGCGAAGCTGGATCGCCGACATCACGTGCGGACGGACCGGCGTCTGCCGGGTTTTGCGCGTGCGGAGGGTTGGACGGACACATCGCTGGCGAACACCGAGTGCAGGATAGTGGCCAGATAAGCGCGTTCGAGTTCGCCCACGGGCAACGTGTCGCGTTCCACCAGGCTTTGCGCCAGACTTCCCTCGTGAATCGCGACCAGCAGTCGGGCCAACATGTCGAGATCGACATTGCCCCGGTGTCCTGATCTTTCGAGCAGCAGCGTCAGGAGCCCGACGAGTTCCCCGCGTAGTCTTCGGTCATGATCCGCAAGCGCCCGGGCAGCTGCGGGATTACGAATCGCATGCAGCGTGTACTCCATGGACAGTAAGAACCAGCCCGGGTCCTCTTCGTGTCCCTCTGCCATCGCCGCAACCAGCGTGGCGATCGGATCCTCGGAGCGAAGCGCTTCGCTGACGATGTTCTTGAGCCGTTCGACGACATCCTGGCTGTGCTGATCGAACAGCGCGAGAAACAGTGCGTCCTTGCTGTCGAAGTTCGAGTAGAAAGCGCCCGTTGTCAATCCCGCGCGCGCACTGATCTCTCCGATCGTTGATCCGTGAAAACCGCGCTCCGCGAACACATCTCGAGCTGCACTCAGCAGGGCGGCCATGGTCTTCGGTCGCCGCTTGGTCGGCCCTCGTGGCATCGATAAAGGATATCACTGGCTATCCGATACGCAGACGCATCTTATTCGTGTAACCTCGCTGTATTGCATACGATATCGATCCCTATCGGATAGACGATAGTATCCGATTGAGCGTTGTTGGAGGAAGGCGATGTCCACCCCACCATGTACTGCAGTCGATCTGGCGCGTCGTGTGCGCGCCGGTCAACTCGATGCCGTCGACGTGACCACGGTCGCCCTCGAACGGATTGCCGGTGATTCCCGCGCTGCGGCGGCGTTTCGCCACGTCAGGCGGGAGGAGGCGCTCAGCGATGCAGCGCAGCTCGCCCGCCGCCCCGACCTGGGGGAACTACCTCTTGCCGGAGTGCCGGTGGCGGTCAAGGAAGTAGCGGCCGTGCGGGGCGAACACCTCCCGTGGTCCATGACGGGCGGTCGACGATTCGATTCTGACAGCGACATCGTCGAGCGTCTCCGAGCCGCGGGAGCAGTGATCATCGGAACGACTCGAACGCCGCAATCGTGTCTGTGGCCGATGACCGACGACCGAGACGCAATCGTCGCGAACCCGTGGGTATCCACCTGCACTGCAGGTGGATCATCAGGTGGTAGCGCGGCCGCGGTCGCTGCCGGCCTGGTTCCCCTCGCCCACGGCACCGACGCGTTCGGGTCTGTGCGCTCACCGGCCGCCATATGCGGAATAGTCGGATTCACACCAGGTTTGGGAACCGTTCCGGCCACGGACCGGGATCAATGGTCGGGCCTGTACACCCACGGGCCGCTGGCTACCACCGTTTCCGATGCGGCCTTGATGCTTTCGGTGCTAGCGGACAAACCCGAACTCGCCACCGTCGGTGCGGTCGGCGCGCTGCGCATCGCTCTCTCCCTACGGCCGCCAGGGTTCGCGCTCCCGATCCCGAAGGAATATCGCGCCGCCGCTGTGCGGACCGGCGACCTGCTCCGAGAGTCTGGCCATCGCGTCGTGCAGCACTCACCGCGCTACGGAAACATCGCTCCGGCGATGCTGGCCCGTTGGCTTGCCGGTCCCGGGCCCGGCGCCCCGGCTCCGGCTCGGCCCGAACCGCGTACTCGGCGACACCTACAGGCGGCAGCCCTCGTACGGTCTGCAGGACTGATCAGAGCGCGGCCACAACGCAAGTGGATCACCCGAGCGCGGGCATTCTTCGATCATCACGACGTGTTGATAACCCCCATGCTCGCGACGCTTCCGCCCCCGTCGAAGCGGTGGAGCGATCGAGCATGGCTTCCCAATGCGGTGGCGGCGGTTCGATTGACCCCTTTCCTGGGGCCGTGGGATCTCGCCGGCTTTCCAGCCATGTCGGTACCGATTGGGCGGCTGCCGACCGAGCCACCGATCGGTGTGCAACTCGTGGCACCCCCCGGCCGGGAGTCGTTGTTATTGGCGGTGGCGGCCCAGCTCGAGAGTCTCGATCCGTGGCCGCGCATCGCGGGTGATCCGTCGTCCGGCGGATCGCGGGCTTCGAGCTGATCGCTCGCGGCCATGCACGCAGCGGCACCGCTCGCAGGAAGCAGACGTAAAGTCCGTTTCGGCACCATCAGCCGATAACAACGCCGATGCGCGTTGTGGCCAGGTCGGACGTTGGGTCCGGTTATTTTCGGACGGGAGGACAAAGGTGAACGGCGCTCAGGCTTTGATCAACACCCTGGTCGACGGCGAGGTCGACGTGTGCTTCGCCAACCCCGGCACCTCGGAGATGCATTTCGTGGCCGCGTTGGACACCGTGCCGGGGATGCGTGGCGTGCTGACCCTCTTCGAGGGTGTAGCCACCGGGGCGGCCGACGGCTATGCCCGCATGGCCGACCGGCCGGCTGCGGTGCTGCTGCACCTGGGGCCCGGCCTGGGCAACGGGCTCGCCAATCTGCACAACGCGCGCCGGGCCCGGGTGCCGATGGTGGTGGTCGTCGGCGACCACGCCACCTATCACAAAAAGTACGACGCCCCACTGGAATCCGACATCGACGCGGTCGCCGGCACCGTGTCGGGCTGGATGCGCAGAACCGCCGACACCGGCGCCGTCGGCGCCGACGCGGCCGAGGCCATCGCCGCCAGTCGGTCTGGTTCGAAGATCTCGACGCTGATCCTGCCAGCCGACGTGTCGTGGACCGACGGGGCCCAACCCGCAGCGACGCCGACGGGGCGGCCGCCGGAAGCCGATCCGACGCTGGCCGTCGAGGTGGTGGAGGTGCTGAGGTCGGGGGAGCCGACGGTGATCATGGTTGGCGGGGATGCGACCCGTGGGCCGGGGTTGGCGGCGGCCGCGCGGATCGCGGAGGCGACGGGTGCCCGGTTGTTGTGCGAGACGTTCCCGGCGCGACTGGAACGCGGCGCGGGCGTGCCCGCCATCGATCGGCTCGCGTACTTCGCCGAGGCCGCCACGGCCCAGTTGGACGGCGCCAAGCATTTGGTGCTGGCCGGTGCGAAATCGCCCGTGTCGTTCTTCGCCTATCCCGGCATGCCGAGCGACCTGGTACCGGCCGGGTGCGACGTGCACCTGCTGGCCGAACACAGCGGTGCCGCCGAGGCTTTGATCGCGCTGGCCGACGAACTGGCGCCCGGGACCGAAGCGTCGGTAGCGGAGGCGTCGCGCCCGGAGTTGCCCACGGGTGCGCTCACGTCCGCGGCCGCGGCCGGGGTGATCGGGGCGCTGTTGCCGCAGGGCGCGATCGTCGTCGACGAGTCGAACACGTCCGGCCTGCTGCTGCCGCAGGCCACCGCCGGGTCACCGGCCCACGACTGGCTGACGCTGACCGGCGGGGCGATTGGCTATGGCATCCCGGCGGCGGTGGGCGCGGCGGTGGCGGCCCCGGACCGACCCGTACTCTGCCTGGAGTCGGACGGTTCGGCCATGTACACCATCTCCGGGTTGTGGACCCAGGCACGGGAGAACCTGAACGTGACGACCGTGCTCTACGACAACAGCGCCTACGACATCCTGCGAGTGGAGCTGCAGCGCGTCGGGGCCGGTTCCGCTCCGGGTCCGAAGGCGCTGGACCTCCTTGATTTGTCGCGGCCGACAATGGACTTCGTGAAGATCGCCGAGGGCATGGGCGTTCCCGGTCGGCGCGTCACCACCGCCGAGGAGTTCGCCGACGCGTTGCGTCACGCCTTTGCCGAGCCCGGTCCCCACCTCATCGACGCGGTGGTGCCGTCACTGTTCGGTTAGCGTCGGGAGGTGGCCGGCGAGCCAGTCGGCCATCGCGTTGACCGCATCGATTCCTGTCTCGAAGGAGTCGGCCTGCGCCGCCATCGCGACGCCGGCGTGCCCGGATGAGGTTGGTACGACAGCGAATTGCCGGACCAAGTAGCTCCCGTCGGTGCCGGGACCCCAACCGCCCTTGGCGGCAGCCCCTTTGGCGGCCAGGCCCCAGCGGTGGGTCGGGGTCAGGTTTCGCATCAGCTCGAGGACGGGGTCGGCGCCCTCGAGGTCGGGTAAGCGGGCGGCGAACTGCGCCTGGCGGCTCAGGGACCAGTGCGTCTGCCCGAACGGGGTGAAACCCTCGCGCAGCCGACGGGACTCGACCACCGTGTCGGTGTCACCGGAATCGACGAGAATAGCCCGCACCTTTTGTGCGGCGTCGGGGGGTGCGCCGAGTTGTGTCCACAAATGTTCGGCCGCCGGATTATCCGACTCGACGATGGCTTCGGTCGCCAGGTCAATTGCGCGTGGGCGGTCGTTGCGCAATGCCGCTATTGCGAGGGGAACTTTAATGGTTGACCAGGCAACTCCGGAGGACCACCGGCCAAATGAATACAATTCGGCTCCGGCGGCCACTGCAATTCCCATGGGGGGCGAATCCGCGGCTGACAGCTGTTCGAAGCTCGCCCGTGGCGCATGGTGTCGCATAGGGACTCGAGATTACAAGCGGTCCTCACCCGGCGCTGCCGTCGGCGCCTTGGCCGCCGCCGCTGCCGGCGCCGCCGGCCGCGCCGGTGCCGCCCTGGCCGCCGGCAACGCCGCCCGCACCGAGCACACTGAGACCGCCGCGACCACCGTCGCCGCCGGTACCGCTACCGCCCCCGGTGCCGCCGGTGCCCGCGGCGCCGCCCGCTCCGCCCCCGCCGCCCGTGCCGTTGCCGCCGGCACCGGGAGCGCCGCCGTTTCCACCGTTTCCACCGGTGCCGCCCGTGCCGCCGATCCCGCCGGTGCCGCCGGTGCCGCCCGTTCCGCCGTTGCCGGCCTGGCTGCCGGCACCGGCGCCGACGAGCACGTCGCCGCCGGCGCCGCCCATGCCGCCGTAGCCTCCGGTGGCACCGGTGCCGCCCTGGCCGCCGGCACCGCCTGCGCCGCCCGCACCGCCGCTGCCTCCGTTCGCGCCGCCGGCGCCTCCCGTGCCGCCGTGGCCTCCCGTGCCGCCTGTGCCGCCGGTGGCACCGGTGCCACCGTTACCGCCGGTGCCGCCGTTACCGCCGTGGCTGCCCAGACCGACGGCGACGCTTCCACCGGGGCCGCCGATGCCACCGGTGAGCCCTCCGCTCCCGCCGTCGCCGCCGGTGCCACCGTTGCCGGCGGTCCCGCCGCTGGTCCCCAGCAAAACGCCACCGCCGCCACCGCCGGCACCCCCAAGGCCGCCACTGCCGCCGTCGCCGCCGTCGCCGCCGCGCCCGCCGAGCACCGAGCCACCGCCACCGGCGCCACCCGTCCCGCCCGTGCCGAGTGGGCCGCCGTTGCCGCCGGTGCCACCGTTTCCGCCGGTCGGGTTGAGGCCGAGTGGGCTGCCGTAACCCGCCCCACCGGTTCCGCCCGTTTCCTGAGTGTTGGTCGCGTCGGTGCCCGCTCCGCCGTTGATCGACGACGACGTCCCCGCCGTGCCGGTGGGCGCCTGCGACAGCTGCAACTGAGGCAGCGAGTTTGCGCCCGCGGCACCGGCGCCCCCGTCACCTCCGGCGCCGCCCTTGCCGCCGTCGCCGCCGGCTCCCTCGGCGCCCATGGTGCCACCGGCCGCTCCCGGAATGCCGCCCCGTCCCGGGTCGCCGCCGTCCCCGCCGTTGCCGCCGGCGCCCCCGGTTCCGGCGTTGCCCGTTCCGGTCGCCCCGTTGCCGCCGTAGCCGCCCTTGCCCCCGTCGCCGCCCTGGCCGCCGGTCGCGCCAGTGCCGCCGGGGGCGCCGCCGTCGCCGCCCGTGCCGCCGCTGCCGCCGTTCGTGCCGGAGGTGCCGGTGCCGGTCAGGCCACTGGCGTCGTAGCCGTTGCCGCCGTTGCCGCCCGTGCCGCCGGTGCCGCCGCCGCCGTTGGAGCCCTCCGAGCCTCCGTTGGTGGTCGACCCAGCCGAGCCACCGTTGCCGCCGACTCCGCCGTCGCCACCATCCCCGGCGTTGGTCAGCAGCGTGCCGTCGGCGCCATCGCCGCCGGCGCCGCCACCACCGCCGGTGCCGCCGTTGCCGCTGTGGGCCCCGGTGCCGCCGGCCGCCCCTCCGATGCCGCCGTCACCGCCGCGGCCGCCGTCCGTGCCGGCATCGCCCAGAAGACCCAACGTGTTGGCGTCGTAGCCCTTGCCGCCGATCCCGCCGTTGCCCCCCGTGCCGCCGCTGCCGTTGGTGCCGTCGCTGCCGGCGGTGCCGCCGTTGGTCGCGCCGTGGGCGCCGCCCAGGCCGCCGTCACCGCCGTTGCCTCCGGCCCCGCCGTCGCCTCCCTTGGTCAGGCCGGTGACGGCATTGGACCCGCTGGCGCCGCCGCCCCCGGTCCCGCCGGTTCCGCCGTTGCCGCCTTGGCCGGACATTGCGCTCGTACCGCCGGCGGCTCCGCCGACGCCGCCGTCGCCCGCCTTGCCGCCGTCACCGCCGCTGAGCCCGGTGCCGGTAAGGCCGCTGGCGTCGAAGCCGCGTCCGCCGTCGCCGCCGTTGCCGGCGTTGCCGCCGTTGCCGTCGACGCCGTCAGCACCGGTACTGCCGCCGTTGACGATGGAGCCTGCCGCCCCTCCGGTGCCACCGTCGCCGCCGTTGCCTCCGTCGCCGCCTTGGCCACCGCCGATCAATGACGTGACGCCCTGGGTTCCGTTGGCGCCATCACCACCGGTTCCACCACCACCGCCGGTGCCGCCGTTACCGGCATGGGCGCCCGCACCGCCGGCCGCCCCGCCGGTGCCGCCGTCGCCGCCGGTGCCGCCGTCGGTGCCCGAGGTGCCCAACACCGCACTCAACGTCTTGGCGTCATACCCCTGGCCGCCGTCACCGCCGTTGCCGGCGTTGCCGCCGCTGCCGTTGGTGCCGTCACTGCCGGCGGTGCCGCCGTGGGTCGCGCCGTGGGCGCCGCCCTGACCGCCGTCACCGCCGTTACCGCCGTTACCGCCGTCGCCTCCCTTGGTCAGGCCGGTCAACGAGTCGGCCCCGTTGGCGCCATCACCCCCGACCCCACCGGTGCCGCCGTTGCCGCCGGCACCCGAGGTCGCGCCCGCACCGCCGGCCGCCCCGCCGACCCCGCCGGCCCCGCCGGCCCCGCCATTGGTGCCGGACGTTCCAGCCAGCGCATTCGTCGCGTCAAAGCCCTGACCGCCGTTGCCGCCGTCACCGCCGCCACCGCCGCTGCCATCGGTGCCGGTGGTGCCGCCATGGGCGGCGCCGGCCGCGCCCCCGTCGCCACCTAGGCCACCGTTGCCCGCGTTGCCCCCGTCCAGGCCGTTGAGTAAGGCGCCGTTGGCGCCATCACCACCGGCGCCACCACCACCGCCGGTGCCGCCGTTACCGGCGTGGGCGCCGGCGCCACCGGCATCACCTCCGACGCCGCCGGCCCCGCCGTTGCCGCCATCAGTGCCGGCATCGCCCAACATGCCCAACGTGTTGGCGTCGTAGCCCTTGCCGCCGTTCCCGCCGTCGCCGGCGTTGCCGCCGTTGGCGTTGGTGCCGTCGCTGCCGGCGGGGCCGCCGTTGGTCGCGCCGTGGGCGCCGCCCTGACCGCCGTCACCGCCGTTACCGCCGGCCCCGCCGTCTTGTCCTTTGGTCAGGCCGGTCAACGAGTCAGCCCCGTTGGCGCCGCTGCCCCCGACCCCACCTGCTCCGCCGTTGCCGCCGGCACCCGAGGTTGCGGTGGCCCCACCCGCGGCCCCGCCGACCCCGCCGTTACCGCCGTTGCCGCCGTTGGTGCCCGCTTGGCCGGGTGCGGTCAACGCACTGGTGCTCGCGTCATACCCCTGGCCGCCGACCCCGCCGTCACCGGCGTCGCCGCCGCTGCCGTCGACACCAGAGCTGCCGCCATTGGCGGTCGACCCGCCAGCCCCGCCGGCCCCGCCGTTGCCGCCCGCACCGGCGTTGCCCGCATTGGTCAGCACCGTGCCATCAGCGCCATCACCACCGGTTCCACCACCACCGCCGGTGCCGCCGTTACCGGCATGGGCGCCCGCACCGCCGGCCGCCCCGCCGGTGCCGCCGTCGCCGCCGGTGCCGCCGTCGGTGCCCGAGGTGCCCAACACCGCACTCAACGTCTTGGCGTCATACCCCTGGCCGCCGTCACCGCCGTTGCCGGCGTTGCCGCCGCTGCCGTTGGTGCCGTCACTGCCGGCGGTGCCGTGGTCGCGCCGTGGCGCCGCCCTGACCGCCGTCACCGCCGTTACCGCCGTTACCGCCGTCGCCTCCCTTGGTCAGGCCGGTCAACGAGTCGGCCCCGTTGGCGCCATCACCCCCGACCCCACCGGTGCCGCCGTTGCCGCCGGCACCCGAGGTCGCGCCCGCACCGCCGGCCGCCCCGCCGACCCCGCCGGCCCCGCCGGCCCCGCCATTGGTGCCGGACGTTCCAGCCAGCGCATTCGTCGCGTCAAAGCCCTGGCCGCCGTTGCCGCCGTCACCGCCGCCACCGCCGCTGCCGTTAATACCCGCGGTACCCGCATGGCCGCCGTTGGCGGCCCCGGAGGCCCCACCGGTGCCGCCGCCACCCCCTAGGCCACCCTGTCCTCCGGCACCACCATCGGTCAGGGTTGTGCCGTTGCTCCCGCCGCCCGCGTTGCCGCCGTGCCCGCCGCTTGTCCCGGCTCCGCCGCGGCCGGCCGTGCCGCCGACACCGCCCGCGGCCCCGCCCGTGCCACCCGCCCCCCCGGCTCCGGCATCCCCACCGTTGCCGCCCGTGCCGGTGAGACCGCCGCCGACCAGGCCGGTGGCGCCTTGCCCGCCGTTGCCGCCCTGGCCACCGGCGCCCCCGGCGCCGCCATCACCGGCCACACCACCCGGCACGGCGGCGCCGCCCTGGCCGCCCTGTCCACCATGCCCGCCGGTGCCGCCGCCGAAGCCGGAGAGACCGGTGCCGTCGACTGGCGAAAGCCCGTTGAGACCGGTGCCGCCCGCTCCGCCAGCGCCACCGGTGCCGCCCGCTCCCACGCCGCCGCCTGGCCCCGCCGCGCTGAACAGCTGGCCGGCCGCGCCGCCGGCGCCGCCTATGCCCGCGGTGCCACCGTTCCCGCCGGTGCCGCCGGTTCCGCCCGTGATCGCGGGAGTGGTGCCGATCAATCCGACGCCGTCCCCGCCCGTGCCGCCCGTACCACCGGTACCGCCGACCCCACCGGCGCCCCCCGGGCCACCCTGGCCGAACAAGAGGGCGCCGTGACCCCCGGCGCCACCAGCGCCGCCGTTGCCACCCACGCCGCCGTCCGCCCCCAGCGCGCCGGCCGTGGCGGCGGCGTCACCGGTGCCACCGGCGCCGCCGCTCCCACCGGTTCCACCGGCCCCTCCGCTGCTGAGCCAGCCGCCTCCGCCCCCGTTGCCGCCATGACCGCCGTTGCCCGCGGCGCCGCCAGCGCCGTGGGGGCCACCTCCATCGAGGCCGGTCGTGCCGGTTCCGCCGGCGCCGCCGTTGCCGCCGGCGCCGAACAGCAGCTCGCCGGCGCCGCCGTTGCCGCCGGTGCCACCTCCGTAGCCCCCCATACCACCGGGGCCGCCGCCGCCGAACAGCCATCCGCCGCTGCCGCCGTTGCCCCCGGTGCCGGCGCCGGCGCCACCCATGCCGCCGGCCCCACCGACGCCGAAAAGCAACCCGCCGTTGCCGCCGTTGCCACCGGCGGCGCCGCCGCTGCCGCCGGCGCCGCCCACGCCGCCGTTGCCCCACATTCCGGCGGATCCGCCGTTGCCGCCGTTCTGTCCGCTGACACCCGCGGCACCGTTGCCGCCGTTTCCGATCAGCAGCCCGCCGTCACCGCCACGCCCGCCGGGCGCGGTGGCATTGGTGCCGTTTCCGATCAGCGGGCGCCCGAAGAGCACTTCCGTCGGCAGATTGATCAAGTCCAAGGCGCCCTGCAACGGCGATATGTTGAACGCGTCGGCGCCGGCATACGCCGCGGCGCCGGAAGCCAGCGTTCGCACGAACTGGTCATGAAATGCGGCTGCCTGCCCCGCCAACGCCTGGTAGCCCTGGGCATGCTCGGAGAACAACGCCGTGATGGCCGCCGAGATCTCGTCCTCGGCCGCCGACACCAAATTTGTCGTCGGTGCCGCGGCCGCCGCGTGGGCGCGGGCGACCATCGAGCCGATGCCTGCCAGATCCGTTGTCGCCGCGGTAATGAGGTCCGGCGCAGCAACTAAATACGACATTCAATCCCTCGCGCTACTGTGTTCCGCTCTGACTGAAACCGGCGACGTTAGAACATTTCCCGGCAGTTACATCTTTGTTAGACAGGCGTTAAACAGCAAGCATCGGTTCGTTCCTATGTTGAAAATTTCGTTTTTCAAATGCCAAACGGTGCTGCGAGACGACAAACATTGAATTCATTTGTCGCACCGGGATCGCGAGGAAATCCAGCTATGGGAGGCAGCTAATCGGGGATTATCGCAATTCGCGTATCGGCCATACCGGATCGCCGCAATCGACTCCCTCGGCCGACAACTGACGCTTGAGCACCTTGAAGGTGGCCGTTCGTGGAAGCTGAGCGCTCACGCGCACATACGACGGCCACTGCTTCGGTCCCAAGTCCGGTTGCTCGGCCAGGAAGGTGCGGAACTTCTCCGCGTCGAACCGCAGCCCCGGCGCCAGCACCACCGCGGCCATCACCTGGTCGCCGACAACGGGATCGGGCACGGGGTATACCGCCACCTCGCTCACGTCGGGAAACCGCAGCAGCACCCTCTCGATCGGCGCCGAACCCAGGTTCTCGCCGCCGACCCGCATCCAATCACCCAGCCGTCCAGCGAAATACGCGAACCCCGCGTCATCGCGGTAGGCCAGGTCACCGCTGTGGTAGATGCCTCCGGCCATCCGCTCGGCCTCGGCCGCCTCGTCGTTGTAGTAACCCTCGAAGCGCCCTGCGCCCGCCACGTTCACCAGCTCGCCGATCACACCGGGCGGACACGGCTTTCCGGACTCGGGGTCGACGATCTCGATGCCCTCGGGCAGCGGGCCCAACGCGCCCGGCGGGGTGTCCGGTGTGCGGGCGATCGCCACGCCGCCCTCCGTCGACCCGAAGCCATCCTGGACCACGCAACCGAACCTGCGCCCGAAGCGCTCGATGTCGCCGGGCACGCCCTCGTTGCCGTAGACCGCCCGCAGCGGATTGTCAGCATCGTCCGGCCGCTCCGGCGTGGCGAGCACATACGACAAGGGCTTGCCGACGTAGTTCGCGTAGGTGGCGCCGTAGCGGCGAACGTCCACCAGGAAATTCGACGCGGAAAACTTGCGCCGCAACGCCATCGAGCCCCGGCAGGCCGCCGCTACCGACCAGCCCACCAACACGGCGTTGGAATGGAACAGCGGCATCGACACGTAGCAGACGTCTTCAGGGCCGAGCTGGAATCGCTGCGCCATCATCGCCCCGGCGACGGCCACCTTGCCGTGGCTGACCTTCACCGCCTTGGGCTCACCGCTGGTGCCCGACGTGAAGATCAACATGAACAGGTCCGCGGGAGACGCGGACCGGAAGCGTGCCTCGGCGTCGCGGTGCCCGGCCACCTTGTCGGCCCACTCGCGGGAATCGACGTTCACGTGCTCGATACCGTCCAGCGGGGCAGCCGAATTCGCATCGGCCAACACCAATTGGCAGTCGGCGCGCGCGATGTCGCGGGCCAGCGCGGCGCCGCGGCGCACCGGGTTGAGCCCCACGGGCACGATCCCCGACATCCCCGCCGCCACCAGCATCGCGGAGAAGAACGGGCTGTTTTCCAATAGGACGCCGACATGCGGCGGTCGCGACGGGTCGAGCCGCTCGCGCAGCGTCTCTGCGATCGCCGCACCGTGCCGGACGTGGTCGCGCCAGCTGGTGAAGGAGTCTTCAAAATAGATTCCGCGATCGTCGATCTCGGCCAGCGGTACCAGCAGCTCGGTGACCGTGAGGTCGGTTGCCCCGCTAAACACGATGGCCCGACTCCTCCTCGGTCCGTTGCACGGACCGCATCGTCGCCGGGCTAAACACGATGGCCCGACTCCTCCTCGGTCCGTTGCACGGACCGCATCGTCGCCGGGCTAAGCAGGGGTGTCCGCCAGTTCGCGGCCAATGCGGCGCAGCTGGCCGGTGGCACCGCCGAGTGCGAACTCCGCCTCCTTGGCGGCCAGGAAGTAGCGGTGTACCGGGTGATCGGTGTCGACGCCGACGCCGCCGTGCACGTGCACGATGGTGTGCGCGACCCGGTGACCCGCGTCGGCGGCCCAGAACGCCGCGCTCGCCACGTCGATCTCGGCGGGGATGTCCTCCGAGACCCGCCACGCGGCCTGGGTGAGCGTCAGCCGCAAGCCTTTGACGTCGATGTACCCGTCGGCCAGCCGCTGGGCCACGGCCTGGAAACTGCCGATCGGGCGGTCGAATTGCTCGCGCTCGCGGGCATATTCGGCGGTCAGCTGGAGTCCCCGCTCGAGCACGCCCAACTGAAACGCGCTGCGGCCCAGGGCGGTGAGGGTGTCGAGCCACACGACGACCTCGGGGCCACCCAGCAGACGGCTTCCGCTCACCTCGGTGCCCTCCAGCGCCAGGTGCCCGACGCAGCCCAGCCCGGTGGTCTCCATGGGCGTCACCGAAACCCCCGGATCGTCGGCGGTGACCACGAAGACCGCAGAGCCGGAGTCCGTTTCGGCCGCGACCAGGAAGGCGTCGGCCACCGGGCCGAAACCGACCTGGGTTCGGGTGCCGGTGAGGCGGTAGCCGTCACCGGCGCGGGCGGCCTGCACCGGACCCTCGCCCATCTCGCCCAAAACCGCGACCGTGACGATCTTTTCACCCGCGACGGCCGGCGCGCCCCAGCTCTGCTGCAGCTCGTCCGAGCCGAACCGGGCCAGGGCGCCGGCACCCAGCATCACCGATTCCAGGTAGGGCACCGCGGCCAGCCGATGGCCGAGCGCCACCAGCACGGCGACCTGTTCGAGGAGTCCGAAACCGTCACCGCCCAGCGACGCCGGCGAGGCGCTGGTCAGGATGTCGGCGTCGACGAGCTTGCGCCACAGGTCGCGGTCGAAGCGGTGCTCCAGACCGTCCAGCTCGCGCTGGTGCTCGGGCGTGCACACCGCATCGACAATGCTGTCGACCAGGTTTCCGAGGTCTTGGGCGGCTTCGGTGGTGGTGAAATCCATGGTGTCGGTCCTTAAGAGAAGAGGTTCAGCGGTTGGCTCGCGGCAGGCCCAGCGCCACCATGCCGATGATGTCGCGCTGCACCTCGTTGGTACCGCCGCCGAAGGTCAGGATCAGGCAGGCGCGGTGCATCCGCTCGACCCGGCCGCGCAGCAGCGCGCCCGGCGAATCCTGGCGCACCGTCGCGGCCGTGCCCAGCACCTCCATCAGCAGCCGGTAGGCCTCTGTGGCCAGCTCGGTGCCGAACACCTTGGCCGCCGAGGCGTCCGCCGGCGACAAATTCTCGCTCGCCGCCGACGCCAGCTCCCAGTTGATCAATTTGAGGACCTCGGCCTTGGCATGCACGCGGGCCAGGTTGATCTGAACCCACTCCGAGTCGATGAGCCGCGCCCCGCTGGCGTCCTTGGTGTGTTGCGCCCACTCACGGACCTCCCGCAGGGCCACGATGATCGGTTGCGCCGACACCAGGGCGACCCGCTCGTGGTTGAGCTGGTTGGTCACCAGCTTCCAGCCGCCGTTCTCCTCGCCGATCAGGTTGGTCACCGGCACCCGCACGTCGGAGTAGTAGGTGGCGCTGGTGTCCGGGCCGGCCATGGTGTGCACGGGCGTCCAGGAGAAGCCCTCGGCGGTCGTCGGCACCACCAGCATCGAGATCCCGCGGTGTTTCTTGGCTTCGGGGTTGGTGCGGACCGCGAGCCACACCCAGTCGGCGTACTGGATTAGGCTGGTCCACATCTTCTGGCCGTTGATGACGTAGTCGTCGCCGTCGCGGACGGCGGAGGTGCGCAGATTGGCCAGGTCGGTGCCCGCTCCGGGCTCGGAGTAACCGATCGAGAAGTGCAGGTCCCCGGCGGCGATCTTGGGCAGGAAGAACTTCTTCTGCTCATCGGTGCCGAAGGCCATGATCGTCGGCGCGACGCTGTTGATCGTCAGAAACGGCACGGGAGCACCGGCGATGGCGGCCTCGTCGGTGAAGATCAGCGAGTCCATGGGGGAGCGGTCCTGGCCGCCGTACTCCTTGGGCCAGTTAAGGGTGAGCCACCCGTCCTTACCCATCTGGGCGACGGTCTCGCGGTACACGTTGCCGATCCCGATCTCGCCCTGTGTCGAGCTCAACGCCTCGCGGCGCTCCGGTGTCATCAGCGTGGTGAAGTACGACCGCAGCTCGCGACGCAGCTCCTCCTGTTCGGGGGTGTAACTGATGCGCATTTCAGCCGTCCTTCATATTGAGTTCGTTCCACGTCACAAGCCGCACCGCAACCAACGGCTACCCGTTCGCCTTCCCGGTTGTAACACGTTCTAGTCTGTGAATCCAGCGACCATTTCCCCCGCGGCTTCGGGGCCCTATGGTGGACCTGCATACTGACGGAACGAGACGGCCATCTTCTAGGAGGGTGCTGTGCGCGTGATCGTGGACCGTGACCGGTGCGAAGGGAATGCGGTGTGTCTGGGGATCGCGCCGGATATCTTCGACCTGGACGACGAGGACTACGCGGTCGTGAAGCTCGACCCCATCCCCGCAGACCAGGAGCAGTTGGCCGAGCAGGCGATCGCAGAATGCCCACGCGCGGCTCTGCTGCGTCAGGACTAGAGCGCGGCACCGAAAGACTAGAGGTATTCATAAATTGACTAGCAGCACGAACGCGACCGATCTCTCCGGGAAGGTCGCGGTGGTGACCGGTGCGGCCGCGGGACTGGGTCGGGCAGAAGCGCTCGGCCTGGCTCGGCTCGGGGCGACGGTCGTCGTCAACGACATGGCCGCCGGCCTCGACGGCTCCGACGTCATCGACGAGATCAACGCCGCCGGTTCGAAAGCGATCGCGGTGGCCGGCGACATCAGCCAGCGGTCGACCGCCGACGAGTTGGTCGCCACCGCCGACGGGCTCGGCGGGCTCGACATTGTGGTCAACAACGCCGGGATCACCCGCGACCGCATGCTGTTCAACATGTCCGACGAGGAGTGGGACCAGGTGATCGCCGTGCACCTGCGCGGCCACTTCCTGCTGACCCGCAACGCGGCCACCTACTGGCGCGCCAAGGCCAAGGACGCCGGCGGATCGATCTACGGCCGGATCGTCAACACGGCCTCGGAGGCCGGTCTGGTCGGCCCGGTGGGTCAGGCCAACTACGGCGCCGCCAAGGCGGGCATCATCTCGCTGACCCTCACCGCCGCGCGGGCACTGGGCCGCTACGGCATCTGCGCCAATGCCATCTGCCCCCGGGCCCGCACCGCGATGACGGCCGACGTCTTCGGCGCCGCGCCGGAGGTGGGTGAGGGGCAGATCGACCCGCTGTCACCCGAACACGTGGTCAAACTCGTGCAGTTCCTGTCGTCCCCGGCGTCGGCCGAGGTCAACGGTCAGGTATTCATCGTCTATGGTCCCCAGGTGACGCTGGTTGCGGCACCGACCGCCGAGCATAAGTTCAGCGCCGAGGGGGCGGCGTGGGACCCTGCCGAACTTAGCGCGACGTTGCAGAAATACTTTGCTGGGCGCGATCCCGAAAAGAACTTTTCCGCGGTCGGGCTGATGGAGCAATAGCGGCCTACCGCCGTATGACCGGAGGGAAATCTGAGGTAGAACGTGTGTCAGATTGATAACGGCACAACGGTCCTGACCTGCAAATTAACGCTTCTGATACGGAATTCGTGTTCATTGACACCGTGAAGTCCATCTGAGTTAATATGATCCGGCTCACACCGAGCCGCAAGCGACCGAAGGCAATGCAAAGGCGGCACATAGGCTTCGCCGCGAGCAGCAGAGGGGGGTGCGGAGTTGATCGAGCAACTCGCGGTTCCCGCCCGTGCTGTCGGCGGGTTCTTCGAAATGATGATCGACACCGGCCGTGCGGCGTTCCGCCGGCCGTTCCAGTTCGGGGAGTTCCTGGAACAGACCTGGATGATCGCCCGGGTGTCCCTGGTGCCCACGCTCCTGGTGTCCATCCCGTTCACCGTCCTCGTGGCGTTCACCCTGAACATCCTGCTCCGCGAGATCGGCGCCGCCGACTTGTCCGGCGCGGGAACGGCATTCGGCACCATCACGCAGTTGGGGCCGGTGGTGACGGTGCTCGTGGTGGCTGGGGCGGGCGCGACCGCGATCTGCGCCGACCTCGGGGCGCGCACGATCCGCGAAGAGATCGACGCCATGCGGGTGCTCGGCATCGACCCGATCCAACGGCTCGTGGTCCCGCGCGTGCTGGCGTCCACCGTCGTGGCGCTGTTGCTCAACGGCCTCGTCTGTGCGATCGGCCTGTCCGGCGGATACGTGTTCTCCGTCTTCCTTCAGGGCGTCAACCCGGGTGCTTTCATCAACGGGCTGACCGTGCTCACCGGGCTGCGGGAACTGGTTCTCGCCGAGATCAAAGCGCTGCTGTTCGGCGTGATGGCCGGGCTGGTCGGCTGTTACCGCGGCTTGACGGTCAAGGGCGGCCCCAAGGGCGTCGGAAACGCCGTGAACGAAACCGTCGTCTACGCGTTCATCTGCCTGTTCGTCATCAACGTCGTGATGACGGCCGTCGGTGTCCGAGTCACGGCCAAGTGATGAGCAGGTGAACCCGCGATGAGCTACGACCTCACCTACCGGCTGCGCAACGCGGTCTCCAAGCTGCAGGGGCCGGTCGACGACTTCGGCGAGCAGGCATTGTTTTTCGGCGAAACCCTGCGCTATATCCCCAACGCGCTCACCCGGTACCGGAAGGAGACGATCCGCAACATCGCCGAGATGACCCTGGGTGCGGGCGCTCTGGTGATGATCGGGGGAACTGTCGGTGTCGCGGCTTTCCTGACGCTGGCATCCGGCGGGGTCATTGCGGTGCAAGGCTATTCGTCCCTGGGTAATATCGGTATCGAGGCGCTGACCGGGTTCTTGTCCGCCTTCCTCAACGTGCGCGTCGTCGCCCCGGTGATCGCGGGTATCGCGCTGGCGGCCACCATTGGCGCCGGCGCCACCGCGCAGCTCGGTGCCATGCGGGTATCCGAGGAGATCGACGCCGTGGAATGCATGGCGGTGCACTCGGTGTCGTACCTGGTCTCGACCCGGCTGATCGCGGGGCTCGTCGCGATCATTCCGCTCTACTCGTTGTCGGTGCTCGCCGCCTTCTTCGCGGCGCGCTTCACCACGGTCTACATCAACGGGCAGTCCAAGGGTCTCTACGACCATTACTTCAATACCTTTCTCATCCCGTCCGATCTGCTGTGGTCCTTCCTGCAGGCCATCGTGATGTCCATCGCGGTGATGCTGATCCACACCTATTACGGCTACAACGCCAGCGGCGGCCCGATCGGGGTCGGCATCGCAGTGGGTCAGGCCGTGCGGACCTCGCTGATCGTCGTGGTCGTCATTACTTTGTTCATCTCGCTCGCGGTATACGGGGCGTCCGGTAACTTCAACCTCTCCGGGTGAAGGGGGACCCCTCAAAGACATGGCAGACGGCGGATCGCGACGCACGAGTGTCCGGCTGGCAGCTGCGCTGCTGGCCAGCCTGATCGTGGCGTTCGCCGCCCTCACTTACCTTTCCTACACAGCGGCTTTCGCCTCGGTCGACACCGTCACCGTGTCGGCTCCCCGCGCGGGCCTGGTGATGGACAAGGGCGCCAAGGTCAAGTACCGCGGCGTTCAGGTCGGGAAGGTCGAGGCCATCGACTACGCCGCCGACCAGGCGCGGTTGACGCTGGCGATCAGCAGCGACGACATGCATTTCATTCCGTCCAACGCGACGGTTCGCATCGCCGGCAACACCATCTTCGGCGCCAAGTCGGTAGAATTCATTCCGCCACAGACCCCTTCGCCGACCTCACTGCGCCCGGACGCGCACGTCGCGGCCTCGGCCGTGGCGCTGGAGGTCAATACGCTGTTCCAGTCCCTGATCGACCTGCTGCACAAGATCGACCCGGTGGAGCTGAACGGGACCCTGAGCGCGCTGGCCGAGGGGCTGCGCGGTCACGGCGACGACGTTGGCGGGGTGCTCGCCGGCCTGAACACTCTGGCGCGTCAGGCTAATCCGAAGCTGCCCGCGCTGCAGGAGGACTTCCGCAAGACCGCGATCGTGACGAACAGCTACGCCGACGCCGCCCCGGACCTCAACACCATCTTCGACAACCTGCCGACGATCAGCAGGACCGTGGTGGACCAGAAGAGCAACCTCAACGACACACTCTTGGCGACGATCGGACTGGCCAACAACGCCTATGAGGCGGTGGAGCCGGCCGAGCAGAACTTCGTCGACGCCATCAACCGGCTGCGGGCCCCGCTCAAGGTGGCCCACGACTATTCGCCGGAACTCGGCTGCCTGTTCGCGGGCATCGAGCGCGGCATCAAGGAATTCGCCCCCCTGCTCGGCGTTCGCAAGGCGGGCCTGTTCACGTCGTCGAGCTTCGTGCTGGGCGCGCCGGCCTACACCTATCCGGAATCCCTGCCGGTCGTCAATGCCTCCGGCGGCCCGAACTGCCGTGGGTTGCCCGATATTCCGACCAAGCAGACCGGCGGCTCGTTCTACCGTGCGCCGTTCCTGGTCACCGATAACGCCAACATCCCGTACGAGCCGTTCACCGAGTTGCAGTTCGACGCGCCCTCGACGCTGCAGTTCCTGTTCCACGGCTCCTTCGCGGAAAGGGACGACTTCTGATGGCGGCCTCGGGGATGCCGTCGCACCGCTCGATGGTGATCAAGGT
Organism: Mycobacterium saskatchewanense; assembly: GCF_010729105.1. Lineage (NCBI taxonomy): Bacteria > Bacillati > Actinomycetota > Actinomycetes > Mycobacteriales > Mycobacteriaceae > Mycobacterium > Mycobacterium saskatchewanense. The sequence goes on along the minus strand of NZ_AP022573.1, from coordinate 3,013,723 downwards.
CGGCGCGTTCACGGTGGCGATGCTCCTGGTCGCCGCGGGCCTGGTGATCGTCTTCGGTGACTTCCGCTTCGGCGCGGAAAACACCTACCACGCGACCTTCACCGACGTGTCCAAGCTGAAAGCCGGGCAGAAGGTCCGCATCGCGGGCGTGCCGGTCGGTGCCGTGTCCGGCATCAAGCTCAACCAGGACAACACCATTGACGTGAAGTTCGGGGTCGACCGGCGCTACACGCTGTATTCCTCGACGCGGGCGGCGATCCGGTACGAAAACCTCGTCGGCGATCGGTTCCTGGAGATCACGTCGGGGCCCGGGGAGCTACGCAAGCTCCCGGCGGGCGGCACCATCAACTCGCAGCACACCCAGCCTGCGCTGGACCTCGATGCGTTGTTGGGCGGGTTGCGACCGGTGGTGAAGGGCCTGGACGCCGACAAGGTGAACACGATCAGCAGTGCCGTCATCCAGCTGTTGCAGGGCCAGGGCGGGGCGCTGTCTGACGTGCTGTCCAACACCAGCGCCTTCTCGACGGCGCTCGGCCAGCGGGACCAACTCATCGGCGACGTGATCGCCAACCTCAACTCGGTGCTGGGCACCATCGACCACAAGAGCGCGCAGTTCTCGGCCAGCGTTGACCAACTGCAGCAGCTGATCACCGGACTGGCCAAGAACAAGGACGACATCGCGGGGGCGATCCCCCCGCTTGCGTCGACCACGACGGATCTCACGGAGCTGCTGAAGAACTCGCGACGGCCGCTCCAGGGCATCATCGAGAACACCCGCCCGCTGGCGACCGAGCTGGACAACCGCAAGGCCGAGGTGAACAACGACGTCGAGCAGCTGGGCGAGGACTACCTGCGGCTGGCCGCGCTGGGGGCCTACGGCTCCTTCTTCAACATCTATTTCTGCTCCGTGACGATCAAGATCAACGGGCCGGTGGGCGGCGACATCCTGCTCCCCCTGGGTGGCCAGGTCGATCCGAGCAAGGGGAGGTGCGCTTTTGTCAAATAACCCGAAGCGCGAACGCGATCCGCTGCGCACCGGCATCTTCGGTGTGGTCCTGGTGGTCTGCGTCGTGCTCATCGCGTTCGGCTATGCGAGCCTGCCGTTCTTCCCGCAGGGCAAAACGTACGAGGCGTATTTCAGCGATGCCGGCGGCATCAAGGGCGGCAACTCCGTGTATGTGTCCGGCTTCAAGGTCGGCAAGGTGCAGTCGGTCAGCCTGGCCGGCGACAGCGCGAAGGTGACCTTCAACGTCGATCGCCACGTCGTGATCGGAGACCAGTCGCTCGCCGCTATCCGCACCGACACCATCCTCGGCGAGCGCTCGATTTCGGTGACCCCGGCGGGCGGCGGCCGGGCCACCACCATCCCACTCAGCCGCACGACCACCCCGTACACGTTGGCCGGCGCGCTCGAGGACCTCGGTAACAACGCGAACAACCTGAACAAGCCGCAGTTCGAACAGGCCCTCAACGTCCTCACCGACACGCTCCACGACGCCACCCCGGAACTGCGCGGAGCCCTGGACGGCGTGACATCGCTGTCGCGCACGCTGAACCGACGCGACGAGGCATTGCAAGGCCTGCTGGCGCACGCGAAGTCGGTGACCTCGGTGTTGGCGCAGCGCGCGGAGCAGGTCAACAAGCTGGTCGACGACGGCAACGAGTTGTTCGCCGCGCTCGACGAGCGGCGGGCCGCGCTGGGCCAGTTGATCTCGGGCATCGACGACGTCTCGGCGCAGATCTCCGGGTTCGTGGCCGACAACCGCAAGGAATTCGGACCGGCCCTGTCCAAGCTGAATGCGGTGCTGGACAACCTCAACCAGCGTCGGGACTACATCACCGAGGCGCTCAAACGGCTACCGACCTATGCCACCGAGCTGGGCGAGGTGGTGGGCTCCGGACCCGGGTTCAACGTCAACGTCTATGGCGTGATCCCGGCGCCATTGCTCGCGGCGATGTTCGACTTCTTCTACCAGCCGGGCAAGCTGCCGGCCAGCCTCGCCGACTACCTGCGCGGGCTGATCCAGGAACGATGGATCATCAGGCCCAAATCGCCATGATCAGACGGATTTCCGGAAGCAGTGGCCTGCGCTACGCCACCATCATCGCGCTCATCGCGGTGCTGGTGGGGGGCGTGTATGTCCTGTCGTCGCAAGGCAACAACCGGAAGATCGTCGGTTACTTCGCGTCGGCCGTCGGGCTCTACCCCGGAGACGAGGTGCGCATCCTCGGGGTGCCGGTCGGTTCGATCGACACCATCGAACCGCGGCCGTCGGACGTCATGATCACCATGTCGGTGTCCAAGGACGTCAAGATCCCCAAGGACGCGAAAGCCGTCATCATCTCGCCAAACCTGGTGGCGGCCCGCTTCGTTCAGCTCACCCCCGCCTACACCGGAGGGGCTGTCCTGCCCGACGGGGGAACGATCGACCTGGCCCGCACAGCGGTGCCGGTCGAATGGGACGAGGTGAAGGAGGCGCTGACCCAGCTGGCTGTCCAGCTCGGTCCGACGACCGGATCGATGCAGGGGCCGCTCGGCGCGGCGATCAACCAGGCCGCAGACACATTCGACGGCAAGGGCGACTCGTTCCACAACGCGCTGCGCGAGCTCTCGCAGGTCGCGGGCCGGCTCGGTGATTCACGCGGCGACATCTTCGGCACGGTCAAGAACCTGCAGGTGCTGGTCAACGCGCTGTCGAAGAGCAACGAACAGATCGTGCAGTTCGCCGGGAACGTCGCCTCGGTATCGCAGGTGCTCGCCGACAGCTCGCGACATCTCGACAACACGCTCGGCACGCTGAACAAGGCGCTCTCGGACATCCGGGGCTTCCTGCACGAGAACAACTCGACGCTGATCGATACGGTCAACCAGCTCAACGACTTCGCGCAGACGCTGAGCGATCAGAGCGAGAACATCGAGCAGGTGCTGCACGTGGCCGGGCCCGGCATCGCCAACTTCTACAACATCTACGACCCGGCGCAGGGCACACTGAACGGGTTGCTGTCGATACCCGAGTTCGCCAACCCGGTGCAGTTCATCTGCGGCGGATCGTTCGATACCGCCGCCGGCACAAGGGCTCCCGACTATTACAAGCGCGCCGAGCTCTGCCGCGAGCGCCTGGGCCCGGTGCTGCGCCGGCTGGCGGTGAACTACCCGCCGGTGATGTTCCACCCACTCAACACGATCACCGCGTACAAGGGCCAGATCATCTACGACACGCCCGAGACGAAGGCCAAGGCGGCCACCCCCATCCCGCAGCTGACCTGGATTCCCGCGAAGGGCACTCAGCCGCCGCCCACCGAGAATCCGACTGACCTGCAGGCTCTGCTTGTCCCGTCGGCCCCACAAACCGGGCCAGCGCCCGGTCCGCCACCCGCCGGCGCGGTTCCCGGCCCGAACCCCGCGTTCGGGCCGTTGCCGGGGCCGCCGCCGAACGCGGCACCCAGCCCGCCCGCGCCGCCCGATCAGGAGGGCGGCGGATGAGCCGAATCTGGCTGCGCTGCGGCGTTTTGACGGCCGCCGGCGCGCTGCTGGCCGGTTGCCAGTTCAGCGGGCTCAACTCGCTGGTGATGCCGGGCACCGCGGGCCATGGCGGCGGTGCCTACTCGATCACCGTCGAATTGCCCGACGTGGCGACGCTGCCGCAGAACTCGCCGGTCATGGTGGACGACGTCACCGTCGGCAGCGTGGCCGGCATCGCGGCCGAGCAGCGGGCCGACGGATCCTTCTACGCCGCGGTGAAACTGGCGCTGAACGGGAATGTCGACCTGCCGGCCAACGCAACAGCGACGGTGGCCCAGACCTCGCTGCTGGGTTCGATGCACATCGACCTCGCCCGCCCGAAGGGCAAGCCTGCGACCGGCAAACTGACCGACGGTTCGAAGATCCCCGAATCGCGCACCGGCCGGTATCCCACCACCGAGGAAGTGCTCTCGGCCCTCGGCGTCGTCGTGAACAAGGGCAATGTCGGCGCGCTCGAGGAGATCACCGACGAGACCTATCAGGCCGTCGCGGGTCGGCAGGACCAGTTCGCCGACCTGATGCCGAGGCTGGCGGAGCTGACGGGCGGGCTCAACCAGCAGGTCAACGACATCATCGACGCGGTCGACGGGCTGAACCGATTCTCTGCCACGCTGGCGCGCGACCGGGACAACCTGGGCCGGGCACTGGACACGCTGCCCGATGCGATCCGGGTGCTCAACAAGAATCGCGACCACATCGTCGAGGCGTTCTCGTCTCTCAAGCGGCTGGCGCTGGTGACATCCCGCGTCCTGGCCAAGACCAAGGTGGATTTCGCCGAAGACCTCAAGGACCTGTACTCGGTCGTCAAGGCCCTCAACGACAATCGCAAGAACTTCGTCACCTCGCTGCAGCTGCTGCTGACGTTCCCGTTCCCGAACTTCGGCATCAAACAGGCCGTGCGAGGCGACTACCTCAACGTGTTCACCACGTTCGACCTCACCCTGCGCCGGATCGGTGAGACGTTCTTCACCACGTCCTACGCGCTCGATCCGAACATGATGCACATGAGCGAGATCCTGAACCCCCCCGACTTCCTGACAGGTGAACTCGCCAACCTGTCGGGGCAGGCCGCCGATCCGTTCAAGATTCCGCCCGGCACCGCCTCGGGTTCGGAAGCGCAGCAAGGGGCGGCACGATGATCGACAAACTCACTCGGATCCAGCTTTCGATCTTCGCGGTGATCACTGCGGTCACGCTGGCCTTGATGGCCATCTTCTACCTGCGGCTGCCCGCCACGTTCGGGCTCGGAACCTACGCCGGCACTGCCGATTTCGTCGCCGGCGGCGGGCTTTATCAGAACGCCAACGTCACCTATCGCGGCGTCGCGGTGGGGCGGGTCGAGTCGGTGGGCCTCAACCCCAACGGGGTCACCGCCACGATGCGGCTGAACAGCGGCACCGCCATCCCGTCGAACGTCACCGCCACCGTCAAGAGCGTGTCGGCGGTCGGCGAGCAGTACATCGACCTGGTGCCGCCCAGCCTGCCGGCAACGGGCAAGCTGCACAACGGCTTCCGGATCGATCGGCAGAACACGCGGATCGGTCAGGACGTCGCCGACTTGCTGAAGCGGGCCGAGACGCTGGTCAACAGCCTCGGGGATACGCGCCTGCGTGAGCTGCTGCACGAGACCTTCGCCGCGGCCAACGGATCGGGTCCCGAGCTCGCCCGGCTGTTCGAGTCGGCGCGGCTGCTGGTGGACGAGGCCAACGCGAACTACCCGCAGATCTCGCAGCTGATCGACCAGGCCGGGCCGTTCCTGCAGGCGCAGATCCGCGCCGGCGCCGACATCAAGTCCCTGTCGGACGGGTTGGCGCGGTTCACCTCCGAGGTCCATCAGGCCGACCCGCAGCTGCGCTCGACACTGTCGATTGCTCCCGGCGCGGCCGACGAAGCCAGCACCGCGTTCTCCGGCATCCGACCGACGTTCCCGGCGCTGGCGGCGAGCCTGGCCAACCTCGGCCGGGTGGGCGTGATCTACCACAAGTCCATCGAGCAACTGCTGGTGGTGTTGCCGGCGCTGTTCGCCGCCATCACGACGGCCGCCGGCGGTGTGCCGCAGGACGAGGGTGCCAAGCTCGACTTCAAGCTCGACCTGAACGACCCGCCGCCGTGCGCCGTGGGCTTCCTGCCGCCGCCCTTGATGCGCACGCCGGCCGACGAGACCTTGCGGGAGCTCCCGAGGGACATGTACTGCAAGGTCGCCCAGAGCGACCCGAGCACCGTACGCGGCGCGCGCAACTATCCGTGCCAGGAATTCCCCGGCAAGCGGGCGCCCACGATTCAGCTCTGTCGCGACCCGAAGGGATATGTGCCGGTGGGCCGCAACCCGTGGCGCGGTCCGCCGGTGCCCTACGACACGCCGGTGACGAACGGGCTGAATGTGTTGCCACCGAACAAGTTCCCGTACATCCCGCCGGGCGCCGATCCGGATCCGGGCACGCCCATCGCCGGGCCGCCCCCGCCCGGCGTGGTGCCGGGGCCCGGCCCGGCGCCGCACCAGCCGGCGTTCGACCCGCCGCCGCCCAACGACAGTGGGCCCCCGCCCGGCAACCCGTCGTGGATGCCGCCTAATTATCCGCCGGTCCCACCCCAACTTCCGTATCCGAAGTGGCTGCCGCCGCCGGCCCCGCCGGAGGGGATCAATCCGCCGCCGGCGGGTCCGGGACCCGAGAAACCGTGGGGGCCGCCTCCGGGCTCGCAGCCGCAGGCCAGCGGGCCGGCCTACACCACCTACGACCAGAGCACGGGAGCGTTCAGGGACCCGGCAGGAGGCACTGGTATTTTCGCGGCCGGCGCGAGTGGCGCGTCCAGTGCCGAGAATTGGGTGGACCTGATGCTTGATCCAAGGCCTATGTAGTGACGGATCGACAGACGACGACGCAGCGCGTCCGTCGCCGGGCCTCCCGCGCGGCGGGCCCGGCCACGAGCGAGGCCGCCGAGGCCGCAACGGTCGCCGTCGACGTCGCGCCCAAGCCGGCGGTCAAGACCGCAGCCAAGGGCGGTAAGCAGCTCAAGCCCGTCAAGCCGCCCCCGCGCCGGCGGCCGCATCGCGCCCTCGTCGCCTCGATCGCGTTCGCCACCGGCCTGCTGGCGATCGGAGCGCTGGCCGCCTGCGTGGTCGCGCTCGTCGGCCAGCAACGGCACGCCGACGCCGAACAGGCGCGCGACCAGCGCTTCGTCGACACCGCCACGCAAACCGTGGTCAACATGTTCAGCTACAAGCAGGACAACATTGACGACAGCGTGAACCGGTTCTACAACGGCACCAGCGGCCCGCTGCGTGGGATGCTGGGCGCCAACAACAACATCGAGAACCTCAAGAGCCTGTTCCGTTCCACCAACGCGACATCCGAGGCGGTCGTCAACGGCGCCGCGCTGGAGGGCATCGACTCGGTCACCGACAACGCCTCGGTGCTGGTGTCCGTGCGCGTCACGGTCGCCGACATCGACGGGGTCAACAAGCCGTCCATGCCGTATCGGCTGCGCGTCATCGTGCACGAGGACGAGTCCGGGCGGATGACCGGCTACGACCTGAAGTACCCGGACGGGGGTAACTGATGCGCTTGCGGCGCTGGGTGATCGCCGTGTTGGGCGTCCTGATGGTGGCGGGCATCGTCGGTCTGTCGGCGACCGCCGGGTGGTTCTACTGGGACCGGGTGGTGACGCGCGACGAACAAGCCGCGCGGGCGGAGTTGCCCGGGCTGGCCGCGAAGCGGATACCCGAGGTCTTCGCCTACGACTACCAGACCGTCGAACGCAGCCTCGCCGACGCGTACCCGCTGCTGACGCCCGACTATCGCCAGGAATTCAAGAAAAGCGCCAATGCGCAGATCATTCCGGAGGCGAAGAAGCGCGAGGTCGTCGTTCAGGCCAACGTCGTCGGCGTGGGAGTCATGTCGGCGCACCGGGATTCGGCGTCTGTGATGGTTTACATGAACCGCACCGTGACCGACAAGTCGCGTCAGCCGCTGTACGACGGCAGCCGCCTGCGGGTGGACTTCAAGAAGATCGGCAAGCAGTGGCTGATTAATTACATCACACCGATCTAGCGGCCGATCAGTAACAGATGGCGATGTCGTTGCACTGCAACGGGTAACGCTGGATCGGGCTGGGTGGCGGGCCGCTGAGCTGCAACGAGAAAGGCTGCTTACTCATTGCCGGCTGCAGGCCGCAGACCGCGCCGTGCAACGAGGTGTGCGTGCCGGCCATCGTCTCGTTGTCGAAGGCGAACGTCTCGGTGGAGGCACCGGTGCCGCCGTTCGGGCACGAGAGGCCGTCGGCGATGTCGACCTTGAAGGTCCACAGCCCACTGACCAGCCGCGCCCTGCCGCTGTAGTTCTGCAGCTTGTCCTGGCGGCTGATTCGCTCGTCGGTCGAGCTCACCACGTTCAGCGCGCAGAAGTCCGCCATGATGTCGGGGTTGGAATAGTCCTTGTAGTAACGGCTTCCGTTGACCTGATCGCAGAGGGCGGTCACCTGCCACGTCACGCCCGACACTCCCGCCTGGTTGAAGGAGTACATGCCGTCCGCCGGTGGCGCGACGGCCCGGGCCGGGTCGCCCGACTCCAGCGCGAAACCCAACACGACCACCGAGAAGATGCCCGCACCGGCGGCCAGCCTTCGACGGATCATGGCATTCCTCCCTTCTCGCTGCATCGAGTATCACAGCGATCGGGTCGTAACACCACGGGGCTGAAGCTATTCGGCGTCGTCCGGGCGCGACTCCGCGAGCGCGTCGAGGAACGACCGCGCCCAGCGGTCCACGTCGTGGGCGAGCACCTGCCGTCGCAGCGACCGCATCCGCCGCCTGCCTTCCTCCTCGGTCTGGTTGAGCGCGGCCTCGATGGCATCCTTGACGCCCTCGGTGTCGTGCGGGTTGACCAGGTAGGCCGTTCGAAGTTCGGCTGCGGCGCCGGTGAATTCGCTCAGGACGAGCGCGCCGCCCAGATCGCTGCGGCAGGCGACGTACTCCTTGGCCACCAGGTTCATCCCGTCGCGCAGCGGGGTGACCAGCATGACGTCGGCGGCGACGAAGAAAGCGATGAGCTCGTCGCGCGGCACCGGGCGATGCAGGTAGTGCACCACCGGGTGACCGACCTCGGCGTACTCGCCGTTGATGTGGCCCACCTCGCGCTCGATCTCGCTGCGCAGGATCTGGTAGCTCTCCACGCGTTCGCGGCTCGGGGTGGCCAGCTGGATCAGGACGGTGTCGTCGCGTTTGGCGCGACCCTCGGCGAGCAGCTCGGAGAAGGCCTTCAGTCGCACGTCGATGCCCTTGGTGTAGTCGAGTCGGTCGACGCCGAGCAGGATCTTGCGGGGGTTGCCCAGTTCGGCGCGGATCTCGCGGGCCCGCCGCCGCACGTCGCGGTGGCGGGCCTTCGCGTCGAGGTCGGCCGAGTCGATCGAGATCGGGAACGCGCCCACGCGGACGGTGCGGTCCGCGAGCTCGACCTCACCGAACCGTGAGCGCACACCGACCGATCCCCGCGACGTGTTGACGCCGATCAACCGTCGCGACAGGAATAGGAAATTCTGGGCGCCGCCGGACAGGTGGAACCCGACCAGGTCGGCGCCGAGCAGCCCCTCGATGATCTCGGTTCGCCACGGCAGCTGCATGAACAGCTCCACCGGCGGGAACGGGATGTGCAGGAAGAACCCGATGAGCAGGTCGGGCCGCAGCTCGCGGAGCATTTTGGGCACCAGTTGCAGCTGGTAGTCCTGCACCCATACCGTCGCGCCCTC